>NZ_JAKKOM010000026.1:0-79269 GCF_021739525.1 Klebsiella sp. 2019SCSN059
GTTCAGTAGAGATCCACGAAAAAGTCATCGGGACGTTTATTGAAAAACACATGTTCTACTAATTGGAAGCATCACCCAATGGCTTCATAACCAGTTTGATTCGTCATTATTTAAAGCAATTGATACTCTTCTAACTGGTAAAAGTTTCAGTGATGCAGCTTTACATGAAGCACAATTGATGGAGCGTCAAATTAGTGTCAGTAGATCAAATGAGCTCAAGATTTCACATCCTCTTTAATAGGCGCGCTGATTAGCACCATTCTAGATATATAATCTAAATGGTGGTCATTCTGGTGGTCTTGACAACCAAGAAATTTTACTTTAGCTTATCAATCAGCCAGTTAATGGCAAAGGCGATCCCAGTCAGAGGAGCCAAATTTAAAAAAGCCTGCTTTCGAGCAGGCTTTTTGCTTTTCTGTCTGTCCGTTTCCTTGCGGACTCATAATCCGCAGCCACCGCCGGGCCGTTTGTCTCGCTCACCCGGGCACTGACGCTCCCCTGCGGGGAACGCCAGCGTTTTCCTCTCTCTTCCCCCGTCGCCGGTTAGCGGAACGGCGGTTCGTTGAAGGTGCGTAGCTTACGCGAGTGCATGTGATCCCCCTCGGCGCGCAGCAGGTCGATGGCCCGAATGCCGATCTGCAGATGCTCAGAGATGGCCCCCTCATAGAAGCGGTTGGCCTGACCGGGGAGCTTGATCTCACCGTGCAGCGGCTTGTCCGAGACGCAGAGCAGCGTGCCGTAGGGGACGCGGAAGCGATAGCCCTGGGCGGCGATGGTCGCGCTCTCCATATCGATAGCCACCGCGCGGCTGAGATTAAAGCGCAGCGCGGAAGCGGAATAGCGCAGCTCCCAGTTACGGTCGTCGGTGGTGACCACCGTCCCGGTACGCAGCCGCTGCTTCACTTCCTCGCCCGGCATCCCGCTCACCTGCTTGGTGGCGTCGTACAGGGCGCGCTGCACTTCGGCAATGCTGGGGATGGGAATATCCGGCGGTAGCACCGCATCCAGTACATGGTCGTCGCGCAGATAGGCGTGGGCCAGCACATAGTCGCCGATGGCCTGGCTTTCACGCAGGCCGCCGCAGTGGCCGATCATCAGCCAGACATCCGGGCGCAGCACCGCCAGGTGGTCGCAGATGGTTTTGGCGTTGGCCGGGCCGACGCCAATGTTAATCAGGGTGATCCCTTTGCCGTCGTGGGTGATCAGATGCCAGGCCGGCATCTGGTGCTTCTTCCACGCCAGATCGGAAATGGCCTGCTCCGGCGCTTCGGTTTCGGCGGTGATCCAGATCCCGCCGGCGCAGGAGAGGGCGATATAGGGGCTGTCAGGATCGAGGATCTGGCTGCAGCCCCAGCTGACAAACTCATCCACGTAGCGGGTATAGTTGGTGAACAGCACATAGGGCTGGAAGTGTTCCGCCGGGGTGCCGGTATAGTGCCGCAGACGCGCCAGCGAAAAATCGACGCGCCGGGCGTCAAAGTGCGACAGCGGATAGAACTCGGTAGGATGGAACAGGCCGTCCGCGGTCTCATCGCCAATCTGCGACAGCTCGGTGGTGGGGAAATAGCGCGTCAGACCGGCGCTCATCGAACGGTCAAGGGTCAGAGTGGAACCGTCTATCACGTAAGGGTAGGGGATTTCATGCTGCGACAGCTCGACGCTAATATGGGCGCCATAGTCCTGATAGAGCAGGGTCAGCTGTTCGAGCAAATAGTGGCGGAACAGTTTCGGGTTGGTGATGGTAGTGGTATAGCACCCGGCATGGGTGAAACGTCCCCAGGCGCGCGTTTTAAGGGCTTTATGATCGGCGCCGCCCCAGGAGACCGACAGCTGCGGATAGACAAAAAGGCCTTCCGCGCGGGCTTCGGTATCAGGGAGCGTATGATGGTCAATATAGTCGCCAATGGCTTTGCGCAACGCCGTGACCGAGGCCTCATAGCGCGCTTCCAGCTCGGCAAGCGCTTGTTCCGGGGTCAGACTGGCGGCCTTGTTATTCATGATTCGCTCCTTGTTTCAGGTCTGCTGACATTCCCGATAGTATGTCACAGCGGGAAAAGGGCGAAGGGGAATTTATCTGTCAGTTGCGAAGATACTCAGATCAATACCGGCACAGGGGCCGGACTCGATTTATTTACCGGCGTTTGCCCAGCGCGCGCTGCTATAATGGCTGGCGTTGCGGATCTTCAATGTCTGCGCCGGATTATTATTCAGACAATAGCGCGCATCGGCCAGCGGTGTGAGTTTATCCCCTTCCCGCAGGCGGAGGCGACAGGCTTCAATCTCAGCGATCATCTCCAGTGCGCCGCTCTGGAGCACGACGCGGCAGGGGCTGGACGGAGAATTATCCTGGACTTTTTTTACCCACCACTCCATCTGTTTTTTTCCTCTCCTGGTGACACATCCGCCGATAATTCATGTTTCTTAAAAATCTGACAATAAGATTATCCCGCTGGTTTATGCAGTGTTTAAAAATAGGCGACCAAACGATGATCTCAGCGGTAGGTTTTTTTTCGCCGGCAGGGAATGATCTGCCGGGTTTAATTTGCCGGAAGCGATGACTATGCTGAAAAGCAGACCGTGAGAAACGTCTGCCAGGAATAGGGCAGAACGCGTCCGGCTACGCGATAAATATCAGAGAGAGCGTTATGAAGCATCTATTACGACACTGGCGAACGTCGGGCGCCGTTATCGGCTCACTGCTGAAAAAAGGGAGCATTGCGCTGCTGGCGCTGCTGGTGGTGTTTCTCGCCGGACGGATCTATGAGTCGCAGCGCGGCCCGGCGCTGCATCGCTGGCATACCTGGCGCGGCAATGAGATGGCGGCCAAAGAGATCGACCAGGCGACCTTTGCCCAATATCTGGCGCGGGAGAAGACCATTTTCGCCAATCTCCAGCGCGAGGTGACGGATGCTTTACCGGAGGAAGATAAAACCCCCGTCAACCGCTTTTATCGCCACAGCCGCGTCTGGCCGGGACAGTTTACGCAGGACTGGAACCGTTCTTTTATACTGTTGCCGCAGGGCAAGCCGCGCGGCAGCGTGGTGCTGCTCCATGGCCTGACCGATTCGCCCTACAGCGTGCGCTATCTGGCGCAACTCTGGCGGCAGCGGGGCTATGTGGCGGTGGCGCCGCGTTTGCCGGGCCACGGCACCGCGCCGGGGGCGTTAACCGCCGTTGACTGGGAGACCTGGCTGGCGGCAACGCGTCTGGCGGTGCGGGAAGCGACGCGTCTGGCCGGGGCGGACGTGCCGCTGCATCTGGTCGGCTACTCTAACGGCGGCGCGCTGGCGCTCAAGTATGCCCTCGATAGCCTGGAGGACAGCCACTTGCGCCAGCCGCAGCAGATTATCCTGCTGTCGCCGATGATCGGCGTGACGGCGTTTGCCCGTTTTGCCGGTCTCGCCGGGCTGCCATCCATCTTCCCGGCGTTTGCCCGCGCGGCCTGGCTGAACGTGGCGCCTGAGTTTAATCCGTTCAAGTACAACTCGTTTCCGGTAAAAGCGGCGAGACAGTCCTGGCTGTTGAGCCAGGCGCTGCAGCAGCAGATTATTCGCGCGTCCCGTCAGGGGGAACTGAAAGCGCTGCCGCCGGTCCTCACCTTTCAGTCGATAATGGATTCCACCGTCAGCACCCGGGCGGTGGTGGAGTCCCTGTATCGCTACCTGCCGGACAACGGCAGCGAGCTGGTGGTGTTCGACATAAACCAGGCGGCGGATCTCCGGGTCCTGTTCCGTCCCGCGCTCTATGCGGCGGTGAATACGCTGTTGCCGCCGGCGCCGCGGGCCTATACCACGACGGTGGTGACCAACGCGACGGCGCACACCCTGCAGACCATCGCCCGTACCACGCTGGCGCAGGAACGGGAAGAGCATCGTTATCCTTTACACCTTGCCTGGCCGGCGGATATGTACTCCCTGTCGCATGTGGCAGTGCCGTTTCCCCTGAGCGACTCGCTGTATGGTCGTGAGCCGGACGAGAAGAACCGCTACGGCATTAGCCTGGGCACCATTTCACTGCGCGGAGAGACCGGGACGCTGAGCGTGGGGCTGGAGACGTTAATGCGCGTCACCTCCAATCCTTTCTTTCCGTGGATGCTGGCCCGCGTCGATGAGCATATCGCCTGCGGCGAGCAGGCGGCGGTGGTGGCCTGCCTGAAGGCGCAGGCCAGCGCGGAGGCGTTAAAAGAGGATCAGGTGCAGGACGGTGCGCAGCAGAATGCCGACGATCGCCGCGGGAGCCACGAAGCGAAACAGGCGGACAAACCGTGAGCTGATGCCGAGGAAAATACCGATTCCGGGCAGATCGAAGGTTTGGATCAGCAGGCCTGCCGAGGCGTTGACCTGGCTGACGGTGACTTTGCCCTGCTGGATCAGCTCGGAAATGACGCCAAAATAAGCGGTGCCCCCGGCGACGCACTTCACCAGCGCCGGCAGGACAAAGTTCTGCGGAATATGCAGCCAGCCGAGCACCGGTTTCAGCAGCTGCTGCAGCAGGTCGATGACGCCAGCGCCCTGCAGCAGTCCGACGATGGTTAACGACAGGATCAGCATCGGCACCGCGCCGAGCGCCAGGCGGATGGCGTCGGAGCCGGCGCTGTTGATCACCGCCAGAATGCCCTGACTGTTCTGCTCGGCGTTGGGCAGCGCTTCCGCGCGAGGGTTCTCGGCGACCGATAGGCGCCGTCCGGTGACGTGCCAGGCGACCGCCGCCGCGCACAGGCCGCCGACCACTGAGATAACGATCGAGGCCAGCCAGTGCAGGCCGAAAGGGGTGAGGGGATAAAAGACGTTGCCTTGCCCCATGGCGAAGACCATGGCCAGGGTGGCGGCCATTTGCCGGTCAGAAACGCCGCGTTTGTCCATAATCGACAGCGTGGCCAGCGGGGCGGCGAAGCTGACAAAGTTAATCTGGATCAGGGCGAAGGCGCTCATTCCGGTTAAGCCGAAGGGCTTCAGCAATGGCGCAACCCAGCGCACAATCACATCGAGGATGCCGCGGACCTCCAGATATTTCATGATAATCAGCATGATCACCATGATCGGCAACAGCGTATACAGCGCGACGTCAACGGACGATTTGCCCGCCGCCATAATGATGCTTATGACATCCATTTACGTTCTTTACCACTCGCAAAGCCATTCGTTCGCGTCATCATAATCCCGTGGGGAAGGAAATGATATCTCAGGATCGCCCCGGGGACCGGCGCCGTGGGGCGCCGGGAGGAGAGGATTACTGGCCGATATTGACCAGCGTGCGGCCATGAATATTGTTGCTGAGGAAATCTGCGGCATACGCTGGCGCCTGCTCCAGCGTGATTTCGGTGGCTGCCTGTTGATAGTAGCTTTCCGGCAGCAGCTGGGCCAGACGCTGCCACACCGCGTCGCGTTCTGCGGTGGGCACCATCACCGAATCCACCCCCTGCAGACGCACATTGCGCAGAATAAACGGCATCACGGTGGTTGGCAGATCGAAGCCCCCGGCCAGACCGCAGGCGGCGACGCAGCCGCGATAGTGCGTTTGCGCCAGCACTTTGGCCAGCATCGTGCCGCCAACGGTATCCACCGCGCCCGCCCACAGCTGTTTCTCCAGCGGGCGGGTCTCTGCAAAGTCGCTGCGCGGCAGGATGGCGTCGGCCCCGAGCTGGCGAAGGTAGTCGTGCGTCGACTCGCGGCCCGATACGGCCGTCACCCGGTAGCCGAGCGCTTTCAGCAGTACCACGGCGGTGCTGCCGACCCCGCCGCTGGCGCCGGTGACCAGGATATCACCGCTTTCCGGGGTGATGCCCGCGCTGACGAGGGCATCAACGCACAGCATCGCGGTGAAGCCGGCGGTGCCGATGATCATCGCCTGGCGCGCGCTGAGCGCCTCCGGCAGGGCAACCAGCCAGTCGCCTTTGACACAGGCCTCGGTGGCCAGACCGCCCCAGTGGTTTTCGCCCACGCCCCAGCCGGTGAGGATCACGGCCTGGCCGGGAACAAAGCGCGGATCGCGGCTTTCACTTACCCGGCCGGCAAAATCAATCCCCGGCACCATCGGGAACTGGCGGATGATTTTGCCTTTGCCGGTGATCGCCAGGGCATCTTTATAGTTGAGACTCGACCAGTCGATGGCGACCCGCACGTCGCCTTCGGTGAGGGCGGGCAGGTCAATCGCTTTGACGTCGGCCACGGTGCGGTTGTCAATCTGGTCCAGAACTAATGCTTTCATGACTGAGTATTCCTCGTCTGAAGGGAGTTATCGGCGCTATCGCCGTCCTGTGCAGGTGTTATTGTCATCATAGTGTGCGCAAAGAAATCCCAGTACTGGTTAAGGGGAGCGGCGGACTGGACCAGCCTGGCGCGCATCACCGCGCCTTCCCAGCCGATCCAGAACACCTGGGCCAGCGCCTCCGGCGAGGTGTCGCTGGCGATCGTCCCGGCAGCCCGCGCCTCGTGCAGGCAGCGGGCCACGCGCGCCTCCCATGCCGCCAGGATGGTCTGCAACCGCTGGGGAAATGCCTCGGGCAACAGGGGAGCTTCCTGCAGCAGGTTGCCTACCAGGCAGCCGCGACGAAACTGGTATTTCTCCATTCCCTGACCGGCATCACGCACGAAGGCCGCCATCCGTTCCAGCGGCGGCACGGCGTCGTCCAGCAGGAATTTATCTAATTTATGCGCAAAGTAGTCGCCATAGGCGGCAAGCACGGCGAGGCCAAAGGCCTCCTTGCTTTTGAAACAGTGGTAAAACGACCCCTTCGGCACGGCGATGTTCTTGATCACCGCATCAATACCCGCTGCGAGATAGCCCGTTTCGGTCAGCACCTCCAGGCCCGAGCGGATCAGCGCCTGTCGCGTGTCGACAAACTGGCGATCGGCCTTTGGCGGTCGGCCGCGGCGGGGCTTCTGGTTGGCGGAGGTAGCGGGATTCATCATTTAGACCGTATGGTTTAATTGTTTGTCAGGGTACCCCCAATCCCGGTGGGGGGCAAGCTATGTATGGCAGAGAAGGGCGGGATTTCGAGGCAGAAGGCGACGCGGATTATCATCAATTATTAATGCGTGGTTCTCCGCGCGGCTGCTGCAGAGAATATCAATCCGCTGAGACTATTCCGCTGACCATATATCTCTCTGGCCGCCACGGAATGATAAGGATGAATGGTAGCGATTATATTGCCGGGCTGGCGATGATTTGCAGACCCTGGCGGATTGACAACTCCGGCATGATAAAACACATTGTCCCCCCTGAAGGGGCGGCGGTTGCCACCTCAGTTTAAATAAAAACGCCGCAAGGCAGGAAAGCCTGTCCTTTATTATCGGCGTCTGGATAAATAACCCGCCGCCGAAACCACACCTGCGAAAAAGGAATAACAGCCTGATGTACAGAATGAATATTGCCGTCAAAGGAGGGGATGAATGTCGCTAATCGCTATTGTGCTGGTCTTTATGATGGCCATCGTGGTGACGGTGTTCATTTCCCATCTTCTGCCCGTTAAAGTGCCGCTGCCGCTGATCCAGATCGCCGCGGGCGCCGCGCTGGCCGCCGGTGGTTTTCAGGTCGATTTCGATCCGCACATCTTTTTGCTGTTGTTTATCCCGCCGCTGCTTTTCCTTGATGGCTGGCGGATCCCGAAAGACGCGTTTTTCCGCGATATGAAGCCGATTCTGTCGCTGGCGATAGGCCTGGTGATGGTCACTATCCTCGGCATTGGCCTGTTTATTCACTGGCTTATTCCGGCGATCACCGTGGCGGCGGGGTTTTCCCTGGCGGCGATTCTGTCACCCACCGATCCGGTGGCGGTATCGGCAATGACCGCCAGCTCGCCGCTGCCTTCCCGGATGGCGCATATCCTCGAAGGGGAATCGCTGTTAAACGATGCTTCGGGCCTCGTCGCTTTTAATTTCGCCATCGCCGCGGTGCTGACCGGCAGCTTCTCCCCGGGAGAGGCGGTGATGAAGTTTTTCCTGATGGCGTTCGGGGGCATCCTCAGTGGGCTCGTGGTGGTGTGGGTCACCGGCAAATGTAATAACTTTCTGGTGCGGCGCACCCGCGAGGAGCCGGCCATCCAGATCCTGATCAGCCTGCTTATCCCCTTCGCCGCCTACCTGCTGGCCGAGGCGTTCCATGTCTCCGGCATTCTTGCTGCCGTCGCCGCCGGCATTGCGATGCACTATGAACAGCTGTCGGGGCCCCGGCTACCCGCGACGCGCATGAAAAGCAGCGCGGTGTGGTCCATGCTGCAGACTACCCTCAACGGGATGATCTTCCTGATGCTGGGCGAGCAGTTGCCCCGCATGCTCAGGACGTTGCCGGCGGTAGCCAGCCAGGCCGGCGTCCCTTCGCCCTGGTATCTGCTGCTGTACGCCGTGGCCATCACTCTCGCGCTCGGTCTGATGCGTTTCGCCTGGGTATGGCTGTCGATGACGCTGACCATTTTTCGCCGCAAACGCCGGGGCAAAGCCATCACCGTCCGTCCGCGATTCAGCATCCTCGCCGTCATGGCGCTGGCGGGGGTCAAAGGCTCCGTGACGCTCGCCGGTATTCTGACGCTGCCGGCGGTGCTGGCGGATGGTTCACCATTCCCGGGCCGCGAACTGCTGATCTTTCTCTCAATGGCGGTGATCCTGATGTCGCTGGTGGTGGCGGCTATCGGTCTGCCGTTTATGACCCGCTATCTTGCCGATGATTTACCCCATGACACCGGCAAAGACGATATTGGCGCCGTCATGACCGAAGTGGCTATCAACCGGTTGAATGCGCTACTCGACGAGCCGGTGGAGGATCCGACTGAGCAGGCCCTGCGGGCTGATGCCGGCAATATGCTGCTGGAAACCTACCAGCGGCGGCTGCACTATAACGACAATGACGAAGGGCAGGACGTCGGGCTGGAGCTGGCTAAGCGCGCCAGGCTGGAGAAATATATGCAAAGAGAGGTCATTATCGCCCAGCGTCAGGAGCTGTTCCGGCTGCGTCGCGCCCACAACATTAGCGATATCACCTTTTATGAGGTGCTGCGAGAGATAGACCTGAAGGAAGAGAGCTTGCGCTAGGGGCGCCATCGCCGGAGGGGGGATCCTTCGCCTTCCGGCAGCGCAGCTGGCGCGGAAAAGCAAAAAGCCTGCTCGAAAGCAGGCTTTTTAAATTTGGCTCCTCTGACTGGACTCGAACCAGTGACATACGGATTAACAGTCCGCCGTTCTACCGACTGAACTACAGAGGAATCGTGTGAACGGGGCGCATATTAACGATGCCACCCGGCCTTGTCAAAGCCTGATTCAAAGAATTGCGTTCGACTGCTGACAATTTCAGCAACCCCCGCGCATGCGCTGTTTTTTTCACCAGATTGCACCGTTGTAGTGCGAATGTACCCCTAATGGGGCATACCACAATCTGCTTACCGGGCAAATAAAAACCGGATTGCTATCACTATCCCTTATAACACCGCCTGTGGCGGGCAACGGCAGCGGAAATGAAAAGCTGGCAAGCAAATTGCAAAACCAGTTTCATCATACTTCCAGCGTTGACGCTGGCGTTCCTTACAGGAGGCAAAATGAACTTAAGACGACTGAAATATTTTGTGAAAATCGTCGATATCGGCAGTCTGACCCAGGCCGCTGAAGTCTTGCACATCGCCCAACCGGCCCTCAGCCAGCAGGTCGCGACCCTGGAAGGTGAAATGGACCAGCAGCTGCTGATACGCACCAAGCGAGGGGTCACGCCAACGGAAGCCGGTAAAATCCTTTATACCCATGCGCGGACCATTCTGCGCCAGTGTGAGCAGGCGCAGCTGGCGGTCAATAACGTCGGCCAGACGCTGCGTGGCCAGGTCTCGATCGGCCTGGCGCCGGGCACAGCGGCCTCCGCCATTACCATGCCGTTGCTGCAGACTGTGCGTAATGAGCTGCCCGAGGTGATGGTCTATCTGCAGGAAAGCAGCGGCACTGCGCTGAATGACAAGCTGCTGGCGGGCCAGCTCGATATGGCGGTGCTGTATGAGCGTTCGCCGGTGGCCGGCATCGTCAGTCAGCCGCTGCTGAAAGAAGACCTCTACCTGGTCGGCACCCGCGACTGCCCGGGGCAGAGCGTGGACCTCACGGCGGTGGCGGAGATGAACCTGTTCCTGCCGCGGGATTACAGCGCGGTACGGGCGCGGGTCACCGAGGCGTTCACCCTGCGTCGTCTGTCGGCGAAAATTATCGGCGAGATCGAATCCATTACCACCCTGACCGCGGCCATCGCCAGCGGCATGGGGGCGACGGTCCTGCCGGAATCCGCTGCCCGCTCCCTGTGCGGCGCGGCGAACGGCTGGATGGCGCGGATTAGCACGCCGTCAATGAGCCTGTCGCTGTCGCTGAACATGTCGGCGCGCGGCGGTTTGTCGCCGCAGGCGCAGGCGGTGAAGGAGATCCTGCTGTCTCTGGTGAGCCGTCCGTCGCTGGAGAACCGCGAACTGCAGCTGGTTAGTTAGGCTATATTCTCTTAAGGAATAAGTTGCTGGTTTTTATTATTTGTTACCCGGGACAACAGACTTTAACAATAGCAGATACGTTAAGTCCATTGGCCCGGAGGAAAGGGTGAACTTCCAGCAACTGAAAATTATCCGTGAGGCGGCCCGTCAGGATTACAACCTGACGGAAGTCGCGAATATGCTCTATACCTCGCAGTCAGGCGTCAGCCGCCATATCCGGGAACTGGAAGAGGAGCTGGGGATTGAGATCTTTATCCGTCGCGGCAAACGCCTGTTAGGCATGACCGAGCCGGGTAAAGCGCTGTTATCCATTGCTGAGCGGATCCTCAATGAAGCCAGCAACGTCCGGCGGCTGGCGGATCTCTTCACTAACGATGCCTCCGGCGTCTTAACCATCGCCACCACCCATACCCAGGCGCGCTACAGCCTGCCCCCGGTGATTAAAGCTTTCCGCGAGCTGTTCTCCGACGTTCGCGTCGAGCTGGTGCAGGGCACCCCGCAGGAAATCGAAGCGCTGCTGCATAACGGCGGAGCGGATATCGGCATCGCCAGCGAGCGTCTGAGCAACGACCCGACGCTGGCGGCTTTCCCCTGGTTCCGCTGGCATCACAGCCTGCTGGTACCCAAAGACCATCCCCTGACCCAGGTGTCTCCTCTGACGCTGGAGGCGATTGCCCGCTGGCCGTTAATCACCTATCGCCAGGGGATCACCGGCCGTTCGCGGATCGATGAGGCCTTCAACCGCAAAGGGCTGATGCCGGATATTGTGCTGAGCGCCCAGGATTCCGATGTGATCAAGACCTACGTCGAGCTGGGGCTGGGCGTCGGGCTGGTTGCCGAGCAGTCCGGGGATGCCCGCGAAGCGGACACCTTTACGCGGCTCGATACCCGCCATCTGTTTGATGCCAATACCGTATGGCTGGGACTGAAGCGGGGTCAGCTGCAGCGTAATTACGTCTGGCGCTTTATCGAATTGTGCAATGCCGGACTGTCGCTGGATGAGATCAAGCGCCAGGCGATGGAGCCGGAAGAGGCCGCTATCGACTATCAGATCTAAGGAAATGCTGGCCAGCGGATCGGGGAGAGGAAATGCCGCTATAATTCACACACGAGAGTCGCGACTGAGGAAGGGAAAATGACGATGCGGCGTGTGACATTACTCTGTTCGGCGCTGATGCTGTTCGCCAGCCACAGCGCGCTGGCCGTCAGCTATCCGCTGCCGCCGGAGGGGAGCCGTCTGGTGGGCAGCGCTTTTACCATTGCCGTGCCGGAGAACAACACTCAACCACTGGAAAGCTTTGCCGCCCAGTACGGCCAAGGGTTGAGCAATATGCTGGAGGCGAACCCCGGCGTCGATGTTTATTTGCCGCACTCCGGTTCGACGCTGACTATTCCGCAGCAGCTGATCCTGCCTGACACCGTGCGTGAGGGGATCGTTATCAACGTCGCCGAGATGCGCCTCTATTATTACCCGCCGCTGGGCAATAGCGTGGAAGTCCTGCCAATCGGCATTGGCCAGGCGGGACGCGAAACGCCGCGTAACTGGGTGACGGCGGTAGAGCGCAAGCAGGAAGGGCCCACCTGGGTACCGACCGCCAATACCCGCCGTGAATATGCGAAAGAGGGCAAAACCCTGCCGGCGATGGTGCCGCCCGGCCCCGATAATCCGATGGGGCTGTATGCGATCTATATCGGCAGGCTGTACGCCATCCACGGCACCAATGCCAACTTTGGCATCGGGCTGCGCGTCAGCCAGGGATGCATCCGCCTGCGCAATGACGACATTAAATTCCTGTTTGATAACGTACCGGTGGGGACGCGCGTCCAGCTGATCGATCAGCCGGTGAAGTACACCGTGGAACCGGATGGCAGCCACTGGCTGGAGGTGCACGAGCCGCTGTCGCGCAACCGGGCGGAATTTGAATCCGACAGAAAAGTCCCCTTGCCGATGACCTCGGCGCTGCGCGAATTTACTCAGGGGCCGGGAGTGAGTCCTTCGCAGGCCGAGCAAACCCTGCAGCGCCGCTCCGGCATGCCGGTGAATATCAGCGCCACAGCGGCGCAGGGGAGTTTGTAGCGGGTCGTTTAGCCTGATTAACGGCTATTGTAAGAAGGCTCTTGTGCTGTCGATGCATTCAACGTTGTTGGGGATAAGGATCGGGAAACCGATCCTTAACTTATCAACAGTGGCGGTGATGGCGTGTTAATGAGGGCGCCAGGAGAGGCTCAGGCGGAGATGATAAAGTCTGCAAATATATCTATGGACTTAATAATGTTACTGAGGATCTTTTTTTTGGCTGCCATTGTCCATGAAAGCGAAGATCCCCGTTATGATAGCCAATATCCAGAATATAATACTGATGAGTGCTGCAGAATCCCTATTGTCAAAACACGCCTGACCACAGTCACTACTACTGACCCCCATCGTCGTTGATAAGCGAATCAGGGGGCTGGGATGTCGTTACTTATTGTTGGCAATCGGGACATGCTGCTGCATCACTTCAACGATCCAGTCAATAAAAACGCGCAGCTTGGCGTTGACATGGCGGTTCGGTGGAAACGCCAGGTACAGAGGCATTGGGCTAATCCGCCATTGTGTAAATAATGGAATCAAAGCGCCAACGGCCTGATGCGCTGCCGCCATATAGTTGGGCAACGCAATCACGCCTAAGCCAGCTAACCCAGCTTCGAGGTAAGCATTGCCATCATCCACGGCAAGGACGTAGTTGCCCGTGATTTCAATACGTTCATTCTCACTGCGCAGTACCAAAGGATCAATCTTACTGGTGCGTGAGGACAAGAATCCCACTATGCAATGGTCAGTATTTTGCAGCTCTCGCGGGTGTGCGGGAGCGCCAAGGCGTTCCACATAACGGGGGGCGACGTAGACGCCGATTGGCAAATCGCCGACATGGCGTGCGATTAGGGACTGGTCGGTGATTTCGCCACCGCGCAGGACGCAATCCACGTTGTCGCCGATCAGATCTACCTTCCGGTCGCTCACGCCCATGTCGAACTGGATATCAGGGTAGCGGGCGTGGAAAGCCGGTAGCGCCGGCACCAGGATGAGGCGGGCTAGCGGACTGGGCACATCCACCCGTAGCCGTCCCCTGGGCGTCATCGCCGCACTGGACAGGCTGTTTTCAGCATCCTCCATGTCCGCCAGCAGGCGGATGACGCGCTCGTAGTAGACCGCGCCATCGGGAGTCACTCCAAGCTTGCGGGTGGTGCGATGGAGCAATTTGACGCGCAGTCGCGCTTCCAGTTGCTGAATGAGTTGCGTCACCGTGGTTTTGCTCATATGCAGCGTTTGGGCAGCCTTCGTGAAGCTCCCTGCCTCCACCACCCGAGCAAAGGCGCGCATCGCATCGAAACGATCCATTTCTTATCCTGTCTTTCATCGATTGTTTGGATATTACAAACAATGAGGGACAAAGTCGCTTGTTTATCCGCCCGATCTTGCCGTTGTACAGTGTCTTTACATTCACCGGGCTGAATTCGCCCCAGCATAAAGGTACAAACATGACAGCACGCGAAGCCGTTTTTCCCCACGGTCGGCAGGCGCTCTATGAGCGCAATCGTTATTCACCGGCCATCAAATCCAATGGTTTCTTGTTTGTTTCTGGGCAGGTGGGTAGCCACGAGGATGGTTCGCCTGAGCACGATCTGAAAGCACAGGTCAGGCTGGCGTTCAAAAATCTTAATGCTGTGCTCGCAGCGGCGGGCTGCACGTTTAGGGACGTGGTTGACGTTACCCTCTTTGTCGTCGATCCTGAGTCAAATCTCGACGCTATCTGGAGTATCCTGCCAGAATATTGGGGAGAAGCGCCTTACCCTACGCTGACCGGGATCGGCGTGACGTGGCTTTATGGATTTAAGTTCGAGATTAAGGTTATTGCCAGGCTACCCTAAGCGTTACGGGTCTTTCCGCCAGTTGGGCAGCCCGCGCTGTCTGCAGCGGTAACTGCCGAATCGGGATCGTCTGCTACCCAGCAGTAGACCCAGTGGTTACCGTCGGATCGAAAGTCTGTAGCCATAAGGTTGGGAGCAGCGGCGCTGCTTTTCACCTGCGGGGATCGCATACGGAACGTTGGACGGTACCAACGGTACGATGCTGCTTATACCCGCTGGCGTGGGGCTCACGGAAAGCAATAAGCCCGCTCAGGTTTCCCTGAGCGGGCTTTTTAAATTTGGCTCCTCTGACTGGACTCGAACCAGTGACATACGGATTAACAGTCCGCCGTTCTACCGACTGAACTACAGAGGAATCGTGTGAACGAGGCGCATACTACTGGCCCGGCATTTTTGTGTCAACACTAAAATTAACCTGCTGATTCAAATGGCTAAATTTAGCTCAACACGTTGTTTTAGTGAACAATGCGCCGCTCGTCTTCGTCCTGCAGGCCATTTTCACGTCTGCGCGCCAGCGGATCCTGGCGGTAAAAATGGCAAAAACGTTGCCACAGGGCCGGGAAGCGGGGCGCGAACAGTTCAGGCGCGCTGAAAAAATATTCCGAAAGGACGGCGAAGCACTCCGCGGGATCGGTGGCGGCATAGGCGTCAATGCTGGCGGCGCTTTCCCCTACCAGATCTATCTCATCCTGAATGTTGTTCATCGCCGCGTGGAGATCGTGCTCCCAGCCGGCGACTTCGCGCAGTGGGATCAGCGGCACCCCGCTGGCCCGATCGCCATTCCGCGCATCAAGCTTATGCGCCACCTCATGCACCACAAGGTTAAAGCCTGACGCATCAAAGGAGTCCTGAATATCCAGCCAGTTCAGCACTACAGGACCCTGCTGCCAGCTTTGCCCCGACTGCACTACCCGCTGGTTGTGGACCAGACCAATATCATCCTCCCATTCATCATCCACGACAAAGGGGGCAGGGTAGATCAGCACTTCGTGAAAACCGTCCAGCCACTCAATCCCCAGCTCAAGTACCGGCAGGCAGAAGAGCATAGCTATCCGCGCCTGGTGCAACGGAGTCAGTTCCAGCCCCTGAAGCGCCACCAGACGTTTTTGCTGTAAGAAACGGGCAGCCATCTGCGTCAGCTTGTGCTGCTCAGCGGGCGAAAGGTGGGCTAAAACCGGAATGGCAAGCGCTTGCTCCCAGGGCATCTCTGCGTTGCCGGACTCATCATCTGCTTTCCAGGGCCATTTAAACATCATATTGCTCGCAAAGTCGTCACTTGAACACGATTACCGAAACGGGAGCTATTAAAATGCCAAAGATCCTGGCATTATAGCAACCACAACAGCGGAGAGATGCCGGAGCGGCTGAACGGACCGGTCTCGAAAACCGGAGTAGGGGCAACTCTACCGGGGGTTCAAATCCCCCTCTCTCCGCCAACTATTCTTTCTCTGACCATTCCCCTTCAATAACACCGTTAGCTTCAGGTATAACGCCTGCGCTGGGGTATCGCCATCATCATCGTCCTGGTTTCAGCGTAAAGACGCGGTAGTGCGCCTTGTCCTTTTGTGGTCTTACCGCCGCAATTTGCCCGAACGAGCTTAAACGCATCATAAAGAGGGAAGGTACGCCTGGAAAGCGGCAATGTTGAAAAGAGTGATCTCAACGGAGCGGGAACAAGAAAAAGCCCGCTGAGCGCGGGCTTTGATGGGGATCAGAACTGGTAAACGAGACCGAGGGCCACGATATCATCGGTCGAGATACCGTTGTTGCGGTAGAAGCGGTCGTCTTCATCCAGCAGGTTGATTTTGTAATCTACATAGGTGGACATATTCTTATTGAAGTAGTAGGTCATGCCGATGTCGACATACTTGACCAGATCCTTGTCGCTATAGCGAGAGTAGTTGTAAAGATCTTTCCCCTTCGATTGCAGATAGGCCACGGATGGACGCAGCGGTAAATTATACTCATCGAACTGGTACTGGGCGACGACTTCAAAGTTCTGCGTCTTGTTGGCAATAGCGCCGTTGCCGTAGAAGGTCATGTTGCGGGTTTCCGCATACATGGCGGCCAGATAGATGTTGTTGGCGTCATATTTTGCGCCGACGGTCCAGGCCTCGGCTTTATCACCGTTAGCGTAAATATGGCTGCTGCGTGCTGCCGCCAGCTGGTTATGGGTACGGTCGGAAGCCGAGTAGGCGGCCCCGAAGCTGATGCCCATATCGAGATCGTAGTAGCTGGAGATACCAAACCCGTCGCCATTTTCCCGCGCCAGTTTACGAGCGCCACCGTTGTTAGTGCCTTCGCCAGAACCGGCGTTTTCATTATTCCCCTGATACTGCAGGGCGAAATGCAGGCCGTCGACGAGGCCGAAGAAATCGCTGTTACGGTAGGTGGCCACCCCGTTGGTGCGGCCGGTCATGTAAACGTCGGTCTGAGTGTAGGTATCGCCGCCGAATTCCGGCAGCATATCAGTCCAGGATTCGATGTCGTACACCACGCCGTGGTTACGGCCATAGTCCAGTGAGCCATAGTCAGCAAACTTCAGACCGGCGAAGGCCAGACGAGTCCATGAATTCGCGCCTTCTCCTTCGCTGGTGTTCGCTTTGACATTGTATTCCCACTGACCGTAGCCGGTTAACTCGGAAGCGATCTGCGTTTCGCCTTTGATGCCTAAGCGAGCATAGGTCTGGTCGCCGTCCTCGCTGGTGTCGTCAGAGAAGTAACGCAGGCCGTCAACTTTCCCATAAAGGTCCAGTTTGTTGGCGTTGTTGTTATAAATTTCTGCAGCATTAACGGCATTGACCATGAGTAATGCCGGTACCATGAGTGCCAGTACTTTTCTTTTCATTATATATTCCCTTTTAATAATAATTTCTGTGAATTATGACAATCCCTCCGGAATGCCTGTCAGATACTAACGACTAAGTTCATTTTTATTTAAAATAAAATATGTAAATAAATAATGTAAGATATTACAAGATATTTCTATGTGGTTCATTATATTAAATTTAAATGAATCTGTTTTAATGATTATTTTGTTGTATAGCAATAAGTTATGTTGCTGTGTTGCGATCGTAGTTAACTGAATGAAATTATTTATATTAATTTACAGCGAGTTGGTCATTCAGTCTTTAAATATAATTTATTAGTCAATGCCGCCGGCGGAGGGATAATTACACTACGCGGCATGACTGGGTGTCGTTAATGTTTAAGCCCGTGGGTAAAGAATAAAAAAAACCACCCCTGTGTATTTCCATTGGCAGAATAAGTGATAAGTGGGTGCAGAAGACAAGGATGAAACTGCTGCCTGTGGCGCAGCATGGCGGTATAATGTGATGAGCGTCACGTTTTTGAGTGGCGGTAGTATGATTTGTCACGGAGAGGAATGAGATGGAAGAGCAGGCAAAACGCAGCCCGGGCGGCAAACTCGCGCTATGGGCGTTGTATGCCTTTTGCGGATATTGTGTCTGGGTCATTGTGCGTTACTGGTGGGTGGTGGGAAAAATTCACAGCGTCCCCGGCGCCAGCGCGGAGGGCGACTTTGGCACCATGGCAGGGAAATGGCTTGGCGCCCTGTTGGGAATGCTGGTGCTCGCCGGCATTGGCGCGATCCTCGGCGCTGTCGTCTGGTATACACGGCCCTCCGGAAGCGGGCGGGATCATCGGTCGTAAAGTTGCTATGCTCGAGGCTGACCTACAGATAAAGGAACGCCTATGAACCTGGTTGACTGGCAGCAGCGATTTGAGCACTGGATACTGACGCACCACGCCCGGGAGGATGCGGCGCACGATCTGTCCCATTTTCGTCGCGTCTGGGCCACCGCCACCCGGCTGGCCGCCGGGGAGGAGGAGGTCGACGGGCTGGTGCTTCTCACGGCCTGCTATTTTCATGACATTGTCAGTCTGCCTAAAAATCATCCGGAGCGAAGCCGCTCCTCGATGATGGCTGCCGAGAAAACCCTGGCTATTTTGCAGTCGTCGTTTGCCGATTTTCCCGCAGACCGGTATGCGGCGGTCAGCCACGCTATTGAGGCGCACAGCTTCAGCGCGGCGATCCCGCCGCGCACGCTGGAGGCGAAAATCGTCCAGGACGCCGACCGTCTCGAGTCTCTGGGGGCGATAGGCCTGGCGCGGGTCTTCGCCGTCGCCGGCGCCCTGAACACCATTCTGTTTGATGCCGACGATCCTTTCGCCGACCGGCGAGCGCTGGATGACAGAAAATATGCCCTCGACCATTTCCAGTGCAAGCTCCTGCGCCTGCCGGAAACCATGCAGACCGCCGGAGGAAGGGCTATGGCGCAGCATAATGCGCGCTTCCTCGTCGAGTTTATGGCCAAGATCAGCGCGGAGCTGAAGGGGGAACCCCTGGCGCTGGATGAGGCGGTTTTACGCCGCTTTGCACCGCAGCCGTCAACCGACCAGTGATTTATGGTACTCTCTGCAAAAATCGTCCGCGCTGGTTGAGGATATGCCACAAAAGTTAAGCAAGGAAAACAGGTCGTTGTCATTGACGGAACAGGCCGGTGAAGAGGCTCAGGCGCTGCTGCGCCAGCTGATGACGATCTACG
Organism: Klebsiella sp. 2019SCSN059; assembly: GCF_021739525.1. Lineage (NCBI taxonomy): Bacteria > Pseudomonadati > Pseudomonadota > Gammaproteobacteria > Enterobacterales > Enterobacteriaceae > Klebsiella > Klebsiella sp. 2019SCSN059. The sequence continues at coordinate 18,925 of NZ_JAKKOM010000026.1, forward strand.
ATGTGAAAACGCTGGTCGCCGAACTGGTGAGCGTCGGGGAGCAGCACTGGAGCGCGGCGATCCTCAAGCGCGTGGCGGCCCTCAGCCGCGCGGCAGCGCGTTTGCGTCCGCAGGAGGTCGCTCATCTGGCGACGCTGCTGCCGTCGCCGCCGGCCCATCATCCGCACTATGGATTCCGCTTTGTCGATCTGTTTGCCGGTATTGGCGGGATCCGCAGCGGTTTTGAAGCTATCGGCGGGCAGTGCGTCTTTACCAGCGAGTGGAACAAGCATGCGGTGCGCACCTATAAGGCCAACTGGTATTGTGATCCGCAGCAACACCGTTTCAATGAAGATATTCGCGATATCACCCTCAGCCATCGCCCCGACGTTAGCGATGACGAGGCGGCGCAGCATATCCGCGAGACTATCCCGCAGCATGATGTGCTGCTGGCCGGCTTTCCCTGCCAGCCTTTCTCACTCGCCGGCGTGTCGAAAAAAAATGCCATGGGTCGCGCCCACGGCTTTGCCTGCGAAACCCAGGGGACGCTGTTTTTTGATGTGGTGAGAATTATCGCTGCCCGTCAGCCGGCGATCTTTGTGCTGGAGAATGTTAAAAATCTCAAAAGCCACGATCAGGGGCGGACCTTCCGCATCATCATGCAGACGCTGGATGAGCTGGGGTATGAGGTCGCTGACGCCGCGCATAGCGGGCCGGACGATCCGAAGGTGATCGACGGGCGCCATTTCTTACCGCAGCACCGGGAGCGCATCGTGCTGGTGGGCTTCCGTCGCGATCTGCAGCTGCACGAGGGGTTTACGCTGCGCGATATCGCGGCGCTATACCCGACGGTTCGGCCAACATTTGGCGAGCTGCTGGAGCCGACGGTGGATGCCAAATTTATCCTCACGCCGGTACTGTGGAAATATCTTTATCGATATGCCCGCAAGCATCAGGCGCGGGGCAATGGCTTTGGTTATGGCCTGGTGGACCCCGCCAATCCCCACAGCGTGGCCCGGACGCTCTCCGCCCGCTACTATAAAGATGGCGCCGAAATTCTCGTCGATCGCGGCTGGGACCAGCCGCTGGGCGAGACGCATTTTGACGATCCGCAGAATCAACAGCGGCGTCCTCGTCGGCTGACGCCGCGGGAGTGCGCCCGGTTGATGGGTTTCGAATCGCCTCAGGGGGCGCGTTTCCGCATCCCGGTGTCGGATACCCAGGCCTATCGTCAGTTCGGCAACTCGGTGGTGGTTCCGGTCTTCGCCGCGGTGGCGAAGCTCCTGGCCCCGCGCATCGCTCAGGCGGTGGCGCGTCGCGAAGCGGGTGATAACGATGGCGGATGTTCACGATAAAGCCACGCGCAGTAAAAATATGCGGGCTATCGCCACGCGCGATACGGCGATCGAGAAGCGGATAGCGACGCTGTTGACTCAGGCGGGATTCACCTTTGTTGCCCAAGATCGCGAGCTGCCGGGACGCCCTGATTTCGCTTTACCCGATTACCGTTGCGTCATCTTTACCCACGGCTGTTTCTGGCATCACCATGACTGTTACCTGTTTAAGGTGCCGGCCACCCGGACGGCGTTCTGGCTGGACAAGATCGCCGGCAACGTGGCGCGCGATGCCCGTGACCGGCGAAAGCTGGCCGAGCAGGGCTGGCGGGTGCTTATCGTCTGGGAATGCGCCCTGCGCGGTCGGCTGAAGCTGAATGACGAGGCGCTCACCGAGCGTCTGGAAGAGTGGATCTGCGGCGCCGGACACGATGCGCAGATCGACACCCAGGGTATCCGCGAACTGGCGCTTATTTCGACGCCTTACAAGGGGTAGCTTCGCTGCGAACCGGGAAAAGGTATTTCCCCAGCGTCACCAGCACGACGGCAAAAATAATCACCGCCAGCGCCAGCCACTCGATCAGGGACAGGCTTTCGCCACCGAATCCGGTACCAAGCAGAACTGCCACCACCGGGTTGACATAGGCGTAGCTGGTGGCCACCGCCGGGGTGACATTGCGGATCAAAAACATATAGGCGTTGATGGCAATCAGCGAGCCAAAGATAGCCAGGTAGGCCACAGCGGCGATCCCGGACCACGACGGAACACCGGTTAAGGTTTCGCCGCTTAGCCATGACGCGGCCAGCAGGACGATCCCGGCGGCGAGCATCTCGATTGCCCCCGCCATCATGCCGGTCGGCAGCTCAATCCGCGAGCCGTAAACCGAGCCGAAGGCCCAGCTCAGGGAGCCAATCAGGATCAGCAGCGCGCCCCAGGGGTTGCCGTTCAGGTTGCCTCCGCTGTTAAGCATCACAATACCCGCGAGGCCAATGGCAATCCCAGCCATTCCAGTTTACGAGTGGCGATGCCGAAAAAGCGGCTGAAGCACAGGGTGAACAGCGGAACGGTGGCGACCATGACCGCGGCGATCCCGGAGGGAACGTGCTGATGTTCGGCCAGGGTGACAAAGCCGTTGCCGACGGCCAGCAGCAAAACCCCGATCAGCGCGGCGTTAAGCAACGGTCCGCGGGCCGGCAGTTTATGGCCGGTGGCCAACAGCCATCCCAGCAGCAGCACGCCGGCAGAGAGAAAGCGAATTCCGGCCATCATCAGCGGCGGCCAGCTGGCGACGCCGACGGCGATGGCGAAATAGGTAGAGCCCCAAATGATATACAGCGCAAACAGCGCCCCGATAAGCGGTAACAGCTGACGGGTAGACATACTTCCTCACGACGGTGCAGAGATAGAAAGGGGACATATAGTAAACGTGAAAACTATCCTGCTGGCGAGCGCTTAATTTGCGTCAGGTTGTTAAATTTATATTGACTAATTGTACCTTGGGCAGCGGCCGTTTTTTAACGCATACTCGAGGGAGACATTGATGAAAAGAGAAGGAAAATCATTTTGGCAGGAAGTAGTCTTTTAACATTACTCGATGATATCGCCACGCTGCTGGACGATATTTCCATGATGGGCAAGCTGGCGGCGAAAAAAACGGCCGGGGTGCTGGGCGACGATCTCTCCCTCAACGCCCAACAGGTGACCGGCGTGCGGGCAAATCGTGAGCTGCCTGTGGTCTGGGGCGTGGCGAAAGGGTCGTTCGTCAATAAAATCATCCTCGTGCCGCTGGCCCTGCTAATCAGCGCCTTCATTCCCTGGGCGATTACGCCGCTGCTGATGTTGGGCGGCGCGTTTCTCTGTTTTGAAGGGGTGGAAAAGGTGCTCCACAGCCTGGAAGCGCGTAAGCACAAAGAGGACCCAGCGCAACGGCAGCAGCGTCTTCAGGCGCTGGCGGATCGTGATCCGCTGGCCTTTGAGCGTGACAAAGTCAAAGGGGCGATCCGCACCGACTTTATTTTGTCCGCGGAAATTGTCGCCATCACCCTCGGCATTGTCGCGGAAGCGCCGCTGCTGAATCAGATACTCATTCTGTCGGGGATCGCGATTCTGGTCACCGTCGGGGTCTATGGCCTGGTGGGGGTGATCGTCAAACTGGATGACATGGGCTACTGGCTGGCGGAGAAACGCAGTACCCTGGCGCAGTGGCTGGGCAAAGGGTTATTGACCGTGGCGCCCTGGCTGATGAAAGTGCTCTCTATCGTCGGAACGCTGGCCATGTTCCTCGTGGGCGGCGGGATTGTGGTTCACGGTATTGCGCCGCTACACCATGCCATTGAGCACTGGAGCGCGGGGCTGGGCGGCATGTTGGCCGCCTTGCTGCCGATGGTGGCTAATCTGGTGCTGGGTTTTATCATCGGCGCGGTGGTGCTGGCGGGCGTCAAGGCGGTCAGTCGCCTGCGTGGCGCGGTGAAGTAGTCAGGTGCGGCGCCGCATGACGGCGCCGCGTGGTCTACGCTAAAAGCGCCTCCGGTATCGACAGAGACCGGGCGTGCTGACGACGTCAGATTTGCGCAACGTACTGCGAGAGAAAGATGGAAAAGCCACTACGGTTGAAGTTGAAAAAACTCTACCACCTGACTCGCCCGGCGCATGTGGTTAACATTTGTTTTATCGTGGTGCTGTTTTTCTCCACGCTGCTGATCTGGCGCGAAATCAATGTCCTGGAAGAGGCCTACGTGGCGAACCAGCGCAATAATCTGGCTAACGTCGCGCATGAAATGGATGGCCTGCTGCAGTTCAACATCGACAGGATGATGTTTTTTCGCCACGGTATGCAGTCCGCGCTTGAACGCCCGCTCGACGTCGATGTGTTGCACGAAGCCAGCCAGCGCTATCTGAGCCAACGCCACCTGGAGACCTGGCGGGTGGCGCTCCCCAACCGCCGGACGCTGCCGGTGTTTGGCGTCTCGGAGGGCGTCGTCAGGGATCACCCGCTGCTCTTGCCGGACGATCCGCTGGTGGTCAATGAACTGATGGCGACGCTGGAGCTGGGTTATCTGTTAAACCTGACGCAGCATGACCGCGATTTTGCCGAGCGGATGCAATATATCTCCCGCAGCGGTTTTTTCACCTCGACCCTGCCGCTGCGCGATGAATCGCAGGTGAAGACCTACTATTCGCGCGCCATCAGCGCCCTGTGGTTTACCCGGCAGACCCAGCGGAACAATCCGCACCGCGGCGTTATCTGGCAAACCTTTCCTGACGATGACCCGCAGCTGGAAGAGCAGGTGGTCACCGCCTCGATACCGCTGGATTTTGCCGGTTACTGGCGCGGCGTGCTGGCGATGGATTTCTCAGTCAGCGAAATAAAAGCATTTTTAATCAGCGCGATGCAGGGCGGGCAGGAGGGGGAATACCAGCTTTACGACAGCCATCTTAGCCTGCTGGCCTCTTCTGCGCCGGGGAATGTCCTGACGCTGCTGTCGCCGCGCGAACAGGAACTGCTCAGCCGCGCGTTTGCCCATGATAATCAGGGCGGTCTGCGTCTGCTGACGCGCTATATCAGCTGGGCCAAACTGCGCAATTTTGATGGCGTGCTGCTGCGGATCCATACTCTGCGGGAAGGCGTACGCGGCAACTTTGGCACCATCACCATCGCCCTGACCCTGATGTGGATCCTCTTCACCTTAATGCTGCTGCTCTCCTGGCTGGTGATCCGCCGTATGGTCCGCAATATGAGCGTTCTCCAGACCTCCCTGGAGTGGCAGGCCTGGCACGATGCCTTAACCCGCCTGCTCAATCGCGGGGCGCTGTTTGAGAAGGCGATGGCGGTAGCCAGCGACTGCCAGCGCAGCGGACGACCGCTGGCGGTCATCCAGCTCGATTTGGATCACTTTAAGGGCATTAACGATCGCTATGGCCATCAGGCGGGTGACAGAGTGCTGTCGATGGTGGCCAGTACGCTTGCCGGCACCGTCCGGGACGGTGATTTGCTGTGCCGCGTGGGCGGAGAGGAGTTTTGTGTCGTGCTGCCGAATACCACGCTGCAGGAAGCGGCGGCGGTAGCGGAGCGGCTACGCCTGCGTATTCATGGCCGGGAGGTCTTTTTGCATAACAACGTGACGCTGCGGGTCAGCGCGTCGTTAGGGGTGAGCGGCAGCGAAGAGCGGGGGGAGTATCATTTTGAAGCCCTGCAGTCGGTCGCCGATGGTCGACTGTATCTGGCCAAGCAAAATGGCCGCAACCAGGTCTGGTATCGCAGCGAAGCGTGAGCAAAACGTTTCGCCCGAATCAGGCAAAATGAGATTTTTCTTAAAGTGTTCGACGGGGATCGCGCTATCGAATGAAATCGGTTTGCGGCTAAGCCTTATCGCATCAGCCCTGCAGCCCTTTCTGCTGCGAAGCGCCATCTTTCTCAATATTTTGCGCCATGAATATCGCTTGTCATGCAAAATAATTGAGGATAATGTTTCAACGCATCGGATTTCCCGGTGTAACGAATTTTCAAGTGCTTCTTGCATTAGCAAGTTTGATCCCGACTCCTGCGAGTCGGGATTTTTTTCGCCCATCGCTAGCGGTTGGCTTCACTGGCGCTGAAATCATGAATATCGAGTTCAAATGCCTCCGCCAGTTCACGCCAGGTATGCGCCCCGCGGCCATCGATACTGGCGCGCTGCGGGTCATCGAGGATGCGATGGACTTCGCTTTCGCTGATCTCATTAATCGCCGCCAGCAGAGCATCAACGTTGACATCAACGTCGTTCCCGGTCTGGTCTGTCAATCGGTTCTTCATCATTACCCCCCCTCGCTGAGCGTCGCTCAAGCCTCTTTAAGTATAGTCGGTCTAAAAAAACGCCAGTCACTGCCCGCGACGCTGCGAGCGGCGTGGTTTTGTTCTACACTGGCTGGAAATAGAGAGGAGATGGATTATGCAGGTGAACGATCGTGTCACGGTGAAGACCGACGGTGGCCCACGTCGATCGGGAGTAGTGCTGGCAATTGAGTCGTTTAGTGAAGGGACGATGTATCTGGTTTCGCTGGAAGACTATCCCCTGGGGATCTGGTTTTTCAATGAAATAGGGCACCCGGATGGGATCTTCGTGGAAAAAGAAATCTCGTAAAACCGAACTGGCGGGACCACCGCCAGTTTGTTTCAGCGTAGATTCACCTGAATACCGCTGGTAATGTTTTCGGTCAGCCGAACGATGTGGTAAATCACCTGCTTATTATGCGTCTGTATTTTCTTTTTAATATTGCCTTTATGCGATGATACCGTTTTCGCTTTGATGTTCATTTGCGTTGAAATTTGCGAAGTACCATGCCCGGCCATCCACATTTGCAGCATATTTGATTCTGTTTTGCTCAGCGACAACGTCGGTAAATTTAGCTGCCCCAGACTCGTGTTCTTGTATTTAAGATAATTAACCAGAATGACATCAAGGTCTTTTGGAGTGATCGATTTTGAGCTGATTAGCAGGTTCTTACGCACCCGTAGATAGCGGTCAAAATGGATGTTCGCCAGCGACATAAAAATCACAAACAACGTCGCCGGGTTTTGCGTGATGATCTGGCGAATAATGCCATTACTTTCATCATCATGCACAAAGCAATCTTCATTCAGAAACACCACCGCCGGGCAACATGACGCACAATGCCTGTGCAGATCCTCAGCGCAGTTGACCTCAACGATTTCCTGTTTTTTAATTCCCCGACTGGTCAGATATCCCGTTAGTCCCAACCGGGTATAACTGCACAAATCCATAATCATCGTTGACATGACCCATCCTCAATCAACACGTAACGATATACACTTCACACTGGCTGTGCGAAGCAGTCCTTGCGGGCGGTGATAATAGTAGGTTTAAGAAAGAACCCATTAGTTCCATTAAACTATTCCGCATCTCTGTATATAATTTGCCAGGAAAACTCTTAAAGTAAAGTCAAGAACCGGTAGTGTGAGCGAATTAAAAACAAAAAGTGCCCACGGATGCTATGGTTAGGCCCCAAACATTCTTTTACTTTCAGAATTTCCTTATTTCAAATGAAGGCTGCGATGCCTGGCCGTGTTTTGCCCGGCTTCTCCGCCTGCGGCGGGGGTGGAAGGCTTAACGCTTTAATGCCACAATACTTTTTTATCAGCTTGTGGGATGAATGATGAAACAGTTAGTTTTTGCTGGCATGGTGCTGGCGCTGGCCGGATGCGTGCAGGTTGATCGTTACGAAGAGGTTGTTAAAGCGCCAGCGCCGGCAGGCCTGGACGGCTACTGGCAGACGAAAGGGCCGCAGAGTGAGATGATGAGTCCGGACGCCATCGCCAGCCTGATCGTCACCAAAGAAGGGGACACCTTCGACTGCCGCCAGTGGCAGCGTGTGATCGCCCAGCCGGGGAAACTGATGAACCGCGATAGCGATATCTACAACGTGACCGCTTCCCTGGATATCTACCCGATCGAGCGCGAGGGCAACACCCTTTCCTACGATCGTATGACGTTGACCCGCGTTGAACGTCTCACCCCGGAGTGCGAGAAGGCGTGGGCTAAAGCGCGTGCCGCCGCTCCAGTCAGCGCGCCGACCACCGCGCGCTAAGGTTCCGGCGGGCCACTGCTGGCCCGTCCGGCGTCAGATGACTACAGCACCGCCTCCAGCACCCACACGCTGACGCTTCCCCCGTTACAGGTAAAGGTTGCGCAGCCTTCGTCGTCGGTTTCGACAATCTCTTCCCGGTTGCCCAGGAAATCCCGCCAGCGTTTGTTGCCATAGTTCTCGCCCAGCGTCAGGGTCTTTTCTCCCTCATCACCATTGGACATCACCACCACGCAGCCGGGATCCTCGTCGGTGCCGCTGCGGCTGAAGGCAATGCAGTTGGGGTGATCGAACCAGAGAGTCTGCACGCCGTGGGCAAAGCGCTGACGGGCGTCGATCAGTTCGTGTAGCTGCTCGATGACGGGCATTTCTATGGCGTAGGTTTGTCCGTCGCCGCCGGTATCTTCATAGGAAGCGCCGAAGAGATCGGCATAGAAGACCGAGGGCACGCCATTTTCACGCAACAGGATCAGCGCATAGGCCAGCGGTTTAAACCATGGCTCAACCGGCGCCTCGAGCGCCTGCAGCGGCTGGGTATCATGGTTGGTGACCAGGGTGACGGCATGGAAGGGGTCGGCTTCCACCAGCGTCCCGCTGAAAATCTGGCTCATGTCGTAATCGCGCCCCTGACGGGACGCTTCATGAAATTTCATCTGCAGCGGGGCATCGAACAGCATCGTCTTGCCCTCGACGAGGTCGATATACTGCTGGAGCTTTTCCACTTCATGGGACCAGTATTCCGCGACAATAAACAGCGGCTGCGGGGCCACCTCCTGAACATGTTCGATCCATGCTTTGTAAAACCAGGCGGGGATATGCTTCACGGCGTCAAGGCGAAAACCGTCGCAGCCGGTCTGCTCCATCACCCAGCGCGCCCAGTATTTGATCTCTTCGGTGACGGCGTGATTACGAAAATCGATATTGGCGCCCATCAGGTAGTCGAAGTTGCCAAGCTCATCATCGACCTGCTCATTCCAGCCTTCGCCGGTGTAGTCGTTGACGATTTTAAATACACCGTCTTCCGTCGGATTCTCGATGTGGTCAATGCCGCTAAAACACTTGTAGTCCCAGACAAACTGCGAATACTGCCCGGCGCGCACCGGGAAGGTATAGCGAGTCCATGCCTCGCACTCTATGATCGTCTCGTCAATTTGCGTGCGATCCTGCTCATCGACGCGCTGCACGCGCAAGGCCTCTTTTTCATCGGCGCCCATTTTATGGTTCACCACCACGTCCAGCAGCACGGCGATGTCGTGCTCCTTCAGGGCGTTGACCGCCGCCAGCAGTTGGGTTTTATCGCCATATTTGGTGGCGACAGAGCCCTTTTGATCGAACTCGCCGAGGTCGAAGAGATCGTAGGTGTCATAGCCGACGGAATAACCGCCCGAGGCGCCTTTGTAGGCGGGTGGCAACCAGACCATATTGATGCCGATTTCGTTAAGACTGGGGGCCAGCGCTTCGACTTCACGCCAGAGTTCGCCGCCGGTGGGGTAGTACCAGTGAAAACATTGCAACAAGGTGGGGTTTTTCATCTTCCATGCTCCAGACGTCAACAGGCTGACCTTTGCAGTATGGGAGATATCCCGCAAAACGGGTGAGGAAAGCCCTGAATTTCGCTATACCCTAAAGCGGATCATATATAATAAATTTGCATAAGATGTAGCGTAACGATGTTGGTGTCGGGCTGTTAAGCGCCTTACACTACAGGAAAATCCTAATCTTCGGGGTATCTATGAAATTAGCACTTCTGGGTCGTCAGGCGCTGATGGGCGCAATGGCCGTTGTTTTGATGGCTGGCGTTAGCGTGAAAACTTTTGCGGCGGAAAACCTGCTCAATCAGATTAAAGAGCGCGGCACGCTGCGCGTGGGCCTCGAAGGCACCTATCCTCCCTTTAGCTTCCAGGGCGATGACGGCAAGCTGACCGGCTTTGAAGTGGAGTTCGCCAACGAGCTGGCGAAACATCTGGGCGTGAAGGCCGACCTCAAACCGACCAAGTGGGACGGTATGCTGGCCTCGCTGGACTCCAAACGCATTGACGTGGTGATTAATCAGGTCACTATCTCCGATGAGCGTAAGAAAAAATACGATTTCTCTACCCCGTACACGATCTCCGGTGTGCAGGCGCTGGTGAAGAAAGGCAACGAAGGCGCGATTAAAACCGCGGCGGATCTGAAAGGCAAGAAAGTGGGCGTCGGGCTGGGCACTAACTATGAAGAGTGGCTGCGTCAGAACGTCCAGGGCGTGGATGTCCGCACCTATGACGACGACCCGACCAAATACCAGGATCTGCGCGTAGGCCGTATTGACGCCATTCTGGTTGACCGTCTGGCGGCGCTGGATCTGGTGAAGAAAACCAACAATACGCTGGCGGTCACCGGCGAAGCGTTCTCCCGTCAGGAAGCTGGCGTTGCGCTGCGTAAAGGCAACGATGACCTGCTGAAAGCGGTAGATGGCGCGATTGCGGATATGCAGAAAGATGGCAGCCTGAAGGCGCTGTCCGAGAAATGGTTTGGCGCTGACGTGACAAAATAACGGCCAGCGGTGAAAAAAGGCGCTCCTGGAAGCGCCTTTTTTTATTTAGCGCGTAACTGTGTGCATAATGAAGCATAACTGAGTCAGGAGGGGCCATGTCACTGCAAAATTTAACCCGCTTTCCGCGTCTGGAACTGATCGGCGCGCCGACGCCGCTGGAGTATCTTCCGCGTCTGTCCGATCATCTCGGGCGCGAAATTTTTATCAAACGTGATGATACGACGCCGCTGGCGATGGGGGGCAACAAACTGCGTAAGCTGGAGTTTCTCGCCGCCGATGCGCTGCGCGAAGGGGCGGATACGTTAATCACCGCCGGCGCGATCCAGTCTAACCATGTGCGCCAGACGGCGGCGGTCGCCGCCAAACTGGGCCTGCACTGCGTAGCGCTGCTGGAAAATCCCATCGGCACCCGGGCGGAGAACTATCTGAGCAATGGCAACCGCCTGCTGCTGGATCTGTTTAATACCCAGATTGAGATGTGCGATGCCCTGACCGATCCCGCGGCCCAGCTCGACGAGCTGGCGACCCGTATCGAAGCGCAGGGGTACCGCCCGTATGTCATTCCGGTCGGCGGCTCTAACGCCCTTGGGGCGCTAGGCTATGTGGAAAGCGCGCTGGAAATCGCCCAGCAGTGCGAAGACGCAGTGGAGATTTCGTCGGTGGTGGTCGCCTCCGGGAGCGCCGGCACCCATGCCGGACTGGCGGTCGGCCTTGAACAGCTGATGCCGCAGGCGGAACTGATCGGGGTGACGGTGTCGCGCGCTGTTGCCGACCAGCTGCCGAAAGTGGTGGCGCTGCAGCAGGCCGTGGCCAACAGCCTTGAGCTGCAGGCGAAAGCCGACATCATCCTGTGGGATGATTACTTTGCACCCGGCTACGGGACGCCAAACGAGGAAGGGATGGCCGCCGTGAAGCTGCTGGCGCAACTGGAAGGTATTTTGCTTGACCCGGTCTATACCGGCAAAGCGATGGCCGGACTTATCGATGGCATTACGCAGAAGCGCTTTAAGGATGAAGGGCCGATTTTGTTCGTCCACACCGGCGGAGCGCCGGCGCTGTTTGCCTATCATCCTCACGTCTAATATAGAAACCACAGCATGCAAGAAAGTATCCAACTGGTCATCGATTCCGCGCCTTTTCTACTGAAAGGCGCCGTCTTTACGCTGCAGCTGAGCATTGGCGGGATGTTTTTCGGCCTGGTGCTGGGCTTTATCCTGGCGCTGATGCGCATGTCGCCCCTCTGGCCGGTAAAATGGCTGGCGCGCATGTATATCTCCATTTTTCGCGGGACACCGCTTATCGCCCAGCTGTTTATGATCTACTACGGTTTGCCGCAGTTTGGCATTGAACTTGACCCGATCCCGGCGGCGATGATCGGCCTGTCGCTGAACACGGCGGCCTACGCGGCGGAAACCCTGCGCGCGGCCATCGCCTCGATTGACAAAGGGCAATGGGAAGCGGCGGCCAGTATCGGTATGACCCCGTGGCAGACAATGCGTCGGGCTATTTTACCCCAGGCGGCGCGGGTCGCTTTGCCGCCGCTCTCTAACAGTTTTATCAGCCTGGTAAAAGATACCTCGCTGGCGGCGACGATCCAGGTGCCGGAGCTGTTCCGTCAGGCGCAGCTTATCACCTCGCGTACGCTGGAGGTCTTCACCATGTATCTGGCAGCCTCACTGATCTACTGGGTGATGGCGACGGTACTCTCCTCGCTGCAGAACTATTTTGAAAACCAGCTGAACCGCCAGGAGCGTGATCCGAAATGAGTGCGATTGAAGTAAAAAGCCTGGTGAAAAAATTCCATGGCCAGACGGTGCTCCACGGTATCGACCTGGAGGTGCAGGAAGGCGAAGTGGTGGCGATCATCGGTCCCAGCGGCTCGGGGAAGACTACCCTGCTGCGCAGCATTAATCTGCTGGAGCAACCGGAGAGCGGCACTATCCGCGTCGGCGATGTGACGATCGACGCCGGTCGCAGCCTCGGGCCGCAAAAAGGGCTTATTCGGCGGCTGCGCCAGCACGTGGGTTTTGTCTTCCAGAACTTTAATCTGTTTCCCCACCGGACGGTGCTGGAGAACATTATTGAAGGGCCGGTCATCGTAAAAGGCGAAGACAAGCAGGAGTCGATGGCGCGGGCGCGCGATCTTCTGGCGAAGGTAGGCCTCAGCGGCAAAGAGAACAGCTATCCGCGCCGCCTCTCCGGCGGTCAGCAGCAGCGGGTCGCCATTGCTCGCGCGCTGGCCATGCGTCCGGACGTGATCCTGTTTGATGAACCGACCTCGGCCCTTGATCCTGAGCTGGTAGGGGAGGTGCTCAATACCATCCGCCAGCTGGCGCAGGAGAAACGCACCATGGTTATCGTGACCCATGAAATGAGCTTCGCTCGCGACGTTGCCGATCGGGCGATTTTTATGGATCAGGGACGCATCGTTGAACAAGGCGAGGCCAAAGCGCTGTTCGCCTCGCCTCAGCAGCCGCGTACCTGCCAGTTCCTCGAAAAATTCCTGATGCAGTAGAGCAGGCGCTGTCGCGGCGGCGCTCCATCGCGAGGGCCGCCGCGTTCAGCCCGCTTCCACGCCGGGGGAACGCCCCATCATCACATTTTCGTGCTATTGACTCCCCTGGCCGTATACACCGCTTCCCATCCCCCCGTGTAGGGTGTAGAAAATGAAAGGAGGGCCTTAGTTTCAGCGCAGCGAGCGGAAAAAAGGCAAGCCTTCAGGCTAATAAATGCGACAGCTACGATATTTTATACATATAAATAAGATTTATGTGTTAGTTTTCTGTATTTATAATAATGATTATCAATCAGGAGTTATTTGCACAGCTATGAGGGACAATGATTTTTTCAGCTGGCGGCGGGATATGCTGCATCAATTTCAGTCCATGGCCGCCGGTGAGGAGGTTTATAACCTCCTGCAACGAGAAACAGAAACGCTGGAATATGATTACTACACGCTTTGTGTGCGTCACCCGGTGCCTTTCACTCGCCCCCGCGTCACGTTTCAGTCGACCTATCCCCGCGCATGGATGTCTCATTACCAGGCAGAGAATTATTTCACGATAGATCCCGTGTTACGCCCGGAGAATTTTATGCGTGGCCATCTGCCATGGGAAGATGGGCTGTTTCGCGATGCGCAGGCATTATGGGACGGGGCGCGCGACCATGGTTTGCAAAAAGGGGTGACACAGTGTCTGACGTTGCCGAATCATGCTCAGGGTTTTCTCTCCGTCTCCGCGAACAACCGTTTGCCGAACGCTTATCCTGATGATGAACTGGAGCTGCGCCTGCGAACGCTGACGGAGTTGAGCCTGTTGACGCTCTTGCGTCTGGAAGATGAGATGGTGATGCCGCCGGAGATGAAGTTCAGCCGGCGCGAACTGGAGATCCTCAAATGGACCGCGGAAGGAAAGACCTCGGCGGAGGTGGCGATGATTCTCTCGATTTCGGAAAATACGGTTAATTTCCATCAGAAGAATATGCAACGGAAATTTAACGCGCCGAATAAAACGCAAATTGCCTGTTACGCCGTGGCGACAGGGCTAATCTGAATGCGCCTGCCGTTCTGCGTGCCAGACGTGATACCGGCTGTCAGTCATACTTTCAGCCGGTACAAGATTACTGCCGGTATGCTTGTTTAATTTGCTTAACGGTGCTGGAGAATACGGCGGCCTGAGCCTCATCTTCCATCTGCGCGATCTGCTTTTCCATTTTAATAATCACGCGACCCGCGTCTGCCTGACCCATCGCCTGCAGCATTAGCGTCATCAGCGCTTTCAGGCAGGAGACTTCCTGCGCCAGTTCTTGATTATTTTCTGCAGTGGAAAAATCTGGTGTGCTCATCGATATCCTCGTTTGCTCGCTGCGCTATTGCGCCTGTCTGAATGTGAAGGCCGCGCAGTATACCACAAGCGACAGAAAAAAAAGGAGTGCTTAATTTCTGTTCTCTCATCTGAGTTGTGAATGATTTTATGCATCAGATAAGACGTAATAGCTGTCAGCAGCGCAATAATTTCCCCCAATTATTTAGCACGTTAATAATTGTTACATATTTTGCCTCGTATTTATGCGCTACGTAATCTGTTGTGTTTTTTGTGCCTTCTGTATGAGGATTGTTAAAAAATAAGCCTCGGGCAACTGATTGTTCGCAATGACTTTCCACTCAGTGTGCACAGACATTGCCATAAATGAGAGCCAAATCGAGGAGACGGCATTTTTTTGCCTTTTAAATTAGCAATAAAACCCGGTAATATGTGGGAGATAAAGTATCAGTAGCGTTATCCCTCATTCTGGAGATTATTCCTTTGATCAACGTTCTTCTTGTTGATGACCACGAACTGGTGCGCGCAGGGATACGACGCATTCTGGAAGATATAAAAGGGATTAAAGTCGCTGGCGAAGCCTGCTGCGGCGAAGACGCCGTCAAGTGGTGCCGGGCTAATTCCGCTGATGTCGTCCTGATGGACATGAACATGCCCGGGATCGGTGGTCTGGAAGCGACGCGCAAAATCGCGCGCTCGGTAGCGGGCACGAAAGTGATCATGTTGACCGTGCATACCGAGAATCCTTTACCTGCCAAGGTCATGCAGGCAGGGGCGGCAGGGTATCTCAGTAAGGGCGCTGCGCCACAGGAAGTGGTGAATGCGATTCGTTGCGTCGCGTCCGGGCAACGTTACATTGCCTCCGATATTGCTCAGCAAATGGCGTTAAGTCAGATTGAACCGGAAAAAACAGAATCGCCGTTTGCCAGTTTGTCTGAACGCGAATTGCAGATTATGCTGATGATCACTAAAGGTCAGAAGGTGAATGAGATCTCAGAGCAGCTGAATCTGAGTCCTAAAACGGTTAACAGCTATCGCTATCGGATGTTCAGCAAATTGAACATTCATGGCGATGTCGAGCTGACCCACCTGGCAATTCGCCATGGCCTGTGTAATGCGGAGTCGTTAGCAAGCCAGTGAGTGATGTTTTTGACGCAAAAGCTTTCCTGAAAACGGTAACCAGCCAGCCCGGTGTATATCGGATGTATGATGCTGGCGGAACCGTCATCTATGTTGGCAAAGCCAAAGATTTGAAAAAGCGGCTCAGCAGCTACTTCCGCAGCAACCTCGCGTCGCGTAAAACGGAAGCGCTGGTGGCGCTGATCGCGCAAATCGACGTGACCGTCACCCATACTGAGACGGAAGCGCTGCTGCTTGAACACAACTATATCAAGCTGTACCAGCCGCGGTACAACGTGCTGTTGCGCGACGATAAGTCGTATCCTTTTATCTTCCTCAGCGGCGATACCCATCCGCGTCTGGCGATGCATCGTGGCGCCAAACATGCGAAGGGCGAGTATTTTGGTCCTTTTCCCAACGGCTATGCCGTGCGCGAGACCCTGGCGCTGCTGCAGAAAATCTTTCCCATCCGTCAGTGTGAAAACAGCGTCTACCGCAATCGCTCCCGTCCCTGTCTACAGTATCAGATTGGCCGCTGCCTGGGGCCGTGCGTGGCGGGGCTGGTCAGTGAAGACGAGTATGCTCAGCAGGTGGAGTATGTGCGGCTGTTTCTCGCCGGCAAAGATGATCAGGTGCTGACTCAGCTCATCGCGAGGATGGAGAAGGCGAGTCAGAACCTCGAGTTTGAAGAGGCGGCGCGCATTCGCGACCAGATTCAGGCCGTCCGCCGCGTGACGGAGAAACAGTTTGTCTCTAACACCGGCGACGATCTTGACGTGATCGGGGTTGCCTTCGATGCCGGAATGGCCTGCGTCCATGTGCTGTTTATCCGCCAGGGAAAAGTGCTGGGCAGCCGCAGCTACTTCCCGAAAGTGCCGGGCGGCACCGAGCTGGGCGAGGTCGTGGAGACCTTTGTCGGCCAGTTCTACCTGCAGGGCAGCCAGATGCGCACGCTGCCGGGAGAGATTTTGCTCGACTTCAACCTCGGGGATAAGACGCTGCTGGCCGAGTCGTTGTCGGAGCTGGCGGGGCGCCGAATTCATGTGCAGACTAAACCGCGCGGCGACCGGGCGCGTTACCTTAAGCTGGCGCGCACCAATGCCGCCACGGCGTTAACCACGAAATTGTCTCAGCAATCGACCATTCATCAGCGTCTGCAGGCGCTGGCCACCGTGCTGGAGCTGCCGGCCGTGAAGCGGATGGAGTGCTTTGATATCAGCCACACCATGGGCGAACAGACCGTCGCCTCCTGCGTGGTATTTGACAGTAATGGCCCCCTGCGCGCGGAGTACCGGCGCTACAATATCGCCGGCATCACCCCGGGCGATGACTATGCGGCGATGAATCAGGTCCTGCGCCGTCGCTATGGTAAAGCGATTGATGACAACAAGATTCCGGATGTGATCCTGATAGACGGCGGCAAGGGGCAGCTGGCGCAGGCGAAAGCGGTGTTTGCCGAGCTGGACGTCCCCTGGGATAAACATCATCCGCTGCTGCTGGGCGTGGCGAAAGGTAGCGATCGTAAAGCTGGCCTGGAAACGTTATTCTTTGAACCAGAGGGCGAGGGGTTTAGCCTGCCGCCGGATTCGCCGGCCCTGCACGTGATCCAGCATATCCGCGATGAATCGCACGATCATGCAATCTCCGGACATCGCAAAAAACGGGCGAAAGTGAAGAGCACCAGCTCGCTTGAGACTATCCAGGGGGTGGGGCCGAAGCGTCGCCAGATGCTGCTGAAGTACATGGGGGGGCTGCAGGGGCTGCAGCAGGCCAGCGTCGAAGAAATTGCCAAAGTACCGGGCATCTCTCACGCTCTGGCAGAAAAGATCTTCTACTCGTTGAAACATTAGGGGCTCTGTAGCAACATAGGGCTAATTTTTACTTACAACAGATAGTTACCCGTCACTATGCAATTTAATATCCCTACGTTGCTTACTCTGTTCCGCGTCATCCTGATCCCGTTTTTTGTGCTGGCGTTTTATCTGCCTTTTAGCTGGGCGCCGTTTGCCTGCGCGCTGATTTTCTTTGTTGCCGCCGTGACTGACTGGTTTGATGGATTCCTCGCCCGTCGCTGGAACCAGAGTACCCGGTTCGGCGCCTTCCTCGATCCGGTGGCCGATAAAGTCATGGTGGCTATCGCCATGGTGCTGGTCGCTGAGCACTATCACACCTGGTGGGTCACGCTGCCGGCGGCGACGATGATTGCCCGTGAAATTATTATCTCCGCGCTGCGCGAGTGGATGGCGGAGCTGGGAAAACGCAGCAGCGTGGCGGTCTCGTGGATTGGCAAAGTGAAAACCACCGCACAGATGACTGCCCTGGTGTGGATGCTGTGGCGTCCTTATCCGTGGGTGGAATGGGCCGGGATCGCGCTTTTCCTCGTGGCGGCGGTGCTGACGCTGTGGTCGATGCTGCAATATTTGAACGCGGCGCGCGGCGATTTGCTTGATCAGTGATCGTTTCGCCGTTATTTTCAGCAAACGATGCAAAGTTGCGAAAAATACCGTTGACTCACCGCGAGAGATAAGTAGAATGCAACGCATCGAACGGCGGCACAGTCTTCCAGACGATAACAAAATCAAGTGATTAGCAAATAACTTGATGATGCGGGAATAGCTCAGTTGGTAGAGCACGACCTTGCCAAGGTCGGGGTCGCGAGTTCGAGTCTCGTTTCCCGCTCCAGATTAACAGCATCGGCAGTAGCGGGTGCTTCAGAATTAAAGGCGCGTTAGCAAAGCGGTTATGTAGCGGATTGCAAATCCGTCTAGTCCGGTTCGACTCCGGAACGCGCCTCCACTTTATATCCCGAGCCCGGATGGTGGAATCGGTAGACACAAGGGATTTAAAATCCCTCGGCGTTCGCGCTGTGTGGGTTCAAGTCCCACTCCGGGTACCATTGGGATAAAAGCAGAATAATCAAAGCAATAAGCAGTGTCGTGAAACCACCTACGGGTGGTTTTTTTGTTTTCAACCCCGCTTTATCACGACATGTCATCCTGTTTTTCTTCTCCACCTTGTCCTGCACCCGAAACATTGTTACTGGCTAAGCCTGCGCCTGATGATACGGGATGCCGTTCTGACTCCGGGCAAGGAGAGGCCTGAAGTCATGGTCTGTGATCGGCACAGACCTCTGGCGTAGAGGCTTACCGTAGTGAAGCCGGTCCGGGTCGCGGCGGATAATAGGCTTAGCGGGTGGGGGATTAAATGATCGGAACGATCTCGCTCCCCCAGGCCAGCAGGGGGAGGCAAGCGGGTACACAGCGAACCGGCGTTGAAACCGTCTCTACAGTTCGAGGTTGAAAGAAAGTACTTTCGATATAAATACAATCTCATCCGTAAGCGAGGGGAATTTGCCGGTAAATCTTTCTTCAGACTCAGGGGTAAAACGATATAGCGAATAATTCTCCCCGGACGCGATGCGCTCCAGCTGAAGGTGAGAGGGTTTCCGCAGTGAAAAAGCTAACAGATAAAAGTTCGTCGTGTGCTGAGCAAGTTCAGCGACTAATGCCGGGAGCGACTTGGCAAGGTCGATCTCTTCTCTGCAGCAAATGACAAAAAGCTTGCCATCCGCGCTTTTTAATATGTTCCTGAATCTCTTTACTGCGCGGAGGTAATACGCATAATCGGCTGGGGTGGTGGGATCGCGATGGGTGAAGATATCATTCAGGTTATATTTTTGTTTATATCTATTGTGGTGGGCGCCGGGTTCTTTGGACTGGCGATTTAATGAGCTATATTCGTTTTTGTCTAAAAAAGTCTGAAAATCGTCCCTCAGGCAATCGATGACCATCGCCGGGCAGGAAAAAATCCAGTCAAAAGGCAGAGAGATTTTTTTCAGATTAAATTTTTTCAGTGTCCACGACGTTAAACAATGGCTTCCTAATGACACAATGTGCTTCACAGCCCATTGTCCTTGAGTTTCAATCCCTGATACAGGATGTGGCGGGATACATACATTCTCGAATGCCATTCTGGATGGTGTTAATCCCTTGTACTCGTCACTATTGATCAGCGATGCGTTAAGAAGTTGTGCTGATTCTGCAAGCGACTTGTCAGAAATTGCATGGTAATAATTTTTAAGACCGTCAGGATCTGCGGGGCGACCCAGTAATGTTTTATACGTAGACTTTATTAACAATATTTTGAGATATTTTTTCTGGATGTCATCTGCCATTTTTTATCCGCTTGAAGCCATAGTGTTGCTTTATTTAATTGCTGCTTAAATATATAGCCATATAAATTGCGCGGGATTATGACAAGTTGATTTAAGATTGGCAATCCAGCAAAAAATAGCGACTGCAGGGCACGGCGTCGTTGAATATCCTCGGCAGGATCTGGTGGCTATCGATGCCTGGGCCGACGGCGGCAATCTCGCGAACGGGATCACCACGTAGTGGGAAACAATCCATTGTCACCGGCAATCGCTCATTTGTCCCAGGACAAAACGATCTCTCCCTGCTACTATCGTCCGGACACTTCATCCAGCCTGCCGGAGGCATCATGTTCACAGGGCTTTGCGCATTTCCGCTGACGCCGCTGCATCAGCAAACTATCGATGAAAAAGCGTATATTCGTCTTCTTGCTCGTCTTACCGATGCCGGAGTCGACTCCCTGGGCATCTTAGGCTCAACCGGCAGCTACGCCTATCTCAGTCGTGAACAGCGCAAGCGGGTGGTGCAGGTGGCGAAGGCGCATGCCGGGTCGACCCCGATGATGGTCGGCGTCGGCGCCATCGCCACCAGCGAGGTGCTCCGGCTGGTGGAGGATGCCCAGCAGGCCGGGGCGGATGCATTGCTCCTGCCGATGATGTCCTATCAGCCGCTCTTTGCGGAGGAGATCTACGCTTTTTACGAGGAGGTCTGCCGGCATGCCTCGGTGCCGGTTTGCCTGTATGACAACCCCCGTACCACCCACGTGACGTTATCGGATGAGCTGCAGGGGCAGATTGCTGCCTTACCGGCCATCGCCTCGATAAAAATTCCCGGTCTGCCCGCGCCGCAGGCGAGCGAACGGGTGGCGGCTCTGCGTCGTCATCTGCCTGGCGGCGTGACGCTTGGCGTTAGCGGTGACGTTCGCGCGACAGCGGGCTTGCAGGCCGGCTGCGAGGTCTGGTACTCGGTCTGCGGCGGCCTCTTTCCTCGTATCTCTCTGGCGCTGGTGAAAGCCATCCGTCACGGCGATGCGGCACAGGTGGCGGCGCTGAATAAGCAACTTGCGCCCCTCTGGCGGTGCTTTGACCGCTACGGCGGCAGCCTGCGGGTGGTCGCCGCCGCTGCGGCCATTCTGGGATTGTGTGATCCTGACTCGCTTCCCCGCCCCTTGCTGCCGTTAGGGGAGGAGGCCTGTCGCGACGTGGCGGCGGCGCTGCACGGGCTGGCCTGATTGTGTCGGGTCGACGCAGGCGCAATGGGCGCTGCCGGGTGGCTTTCTGCCGGCATTTCGGCTACTGTAGGCCCGATTTTTACCATGCGAGCCTGTGAATGAATACCGGACCTTTAAACGAAAACGAACTGGAATGGCTGGACGAGACGCTGGCGAAATACGCCACCGAAGGCGCTATTCTGGATGTCTCTGAACTGGATGGCCTGCTGACGGCGATCCTCTCGGCGCCCACCGCTATCGAACCCGCCCAGTGGCTGCTGGCTATCTGGGGTGGTGCCGATAATGTGCCACGCTGGGCCAACGACCGCGAGCGCGATCGCTTTGTCAATCTGACGCTGCAGCATATGAGCGATATCGCCGAACGGCTGGAGTCTTATCCCGATCAGTTCGAACCGCTGTTCGGCACCCGTGAAGCGGAAGGTCAGGAGCTGATCATCGTTGAAGAGTGGTGTTTTGGCTATCTGCGCGGCGTGGCGCTGAGCGACTGGTCGACGCTGCCTGCTGAACTTCAGCCTGAGCTGGAGGCGATTGCGCTCCACGGTAGCGAAGAACAGTTTTCCGCGCTGGATAATCTGACGGCGGATGAATTTATCGCCAGCATCGAGCGCATCACCCCGGCGGCGCTGGCGCTTTACCAGTACTGGATGGCGAATCCGCAGCCGGAGGTGGTCCCGCAGCCGGTAAGAAATGAGACGAAAGTCGGACGTAACGATCCCTGTCCGTGCGGCAGCGGTAAAAAGTATAAGCAGTGTTGCTTAGCGAAATGAAAAAGGGGCCAGTTAGCCCCTTCTTTTATCCCACCGCCGGTAACAGCCCGGCGACGATGCAGAACTGGATCGCTACGATGCCGATCCCGCACAGCAGGACCAGCCACAGCGCCGGGGCGCCGCCGGCCACCCGCCAGGCGGCCTGCGGATGCAGTCGGCGGCTCTTCATGACCAGCATGGCCGGTAACATCAGGGCCAGCACGGCCAACGCCACCCCGGCGTAGCCCAGGGCCATGACGAAGCCGCGGGGATAGAACAGGGCGAACGCCAGCGGCGGCAGAAAGGTGATCATCCCGCTCTGCAGACGCCCGCTGACGCTGTTTTTGCGCTGAAACATATCGGCCAGATAATCAAACAGCCCGAGCGAGACGCCGAGGAAGGAGGTCGCCAGCGCAAGGTCGGCAAACAGGTGTACGGCCAGCTCCACGTGCGGTGACGCTACCACTTCGCGGATCGCCTCCAGCAGACCGTTCAGACCGGCATGTTGCGCCAGCAGGGCGGTAAAGGCCGGAGCGTCGATACTGCCCAGCGTCGCCAGCTGCCAGAAAATATAGGCCACCAGCGGAATAAAACTGCCGATAATAAACACCCGGCGCAGCTTACGGATATCGCCCCCCAGATAGCTGACGACGCTCGGCACGCTGCCGTGAAAACCAAAAGAGGTAAAGATCACCGGAATGGCCGACAGCGCCAGGCCTTGCTCAACCGGCAGCGTGAGCAGGTTCACCTGATGAATGTGCGGCATCAGCAGAGCCAGCATAATCACCAGGAAGACGATTTTGGCGCTAAACAGGAAGCGATTGAACAGGTCGACCAGCGCGGTGCCAATGCACACCACCGCCCCGCCGAGCAGGGTGAAGATCAGTACGCCGGCAGCCGGCGGCAGCTGCCAGTCCAGCCACTGGTTGAGGCTGGAAGCGAGTAATTCGCCGGCGCCACTGATGTAGGCCGCCGTGAGGGCGTACAGCAGAAACAGCATGCAGAACCCGGTGATCCATTGTCCATAACGGCCCAGATAGCGCGCCGCCAGGGAACCGAGCCCCATATCGGCAGGGACATGCTGGTAGACTTCCAGCAGCAAAAGGGCGGTATAGCACATCAATGCCCACAGGGTGAAAAGTAAACCCAGCGTGACGGTAAAGCCGACGCCTGCGGCGGCCAATGGCATCGCCAACATACCTGCACCGATTGTGGTGCCGGCTACGATTAAAATACTGCCCAGAGTGCGGTTCTTCACGCTTTTCGCTATCCCTACAGCAAATCACAATAATTTATGCCGCGCAGAGTAGGGGATATTGCGTCTTTCGTCAAATCAGGGTTACAAGCTCTGTAATTAAAACTTTACAAGGTCGAAAGGATGAAAGCCTGCGCTGGCGCAAGGCGCGGGCCGTCGGTCTGGCCTAAGCTGGCGTTTTTTTCCGGAGGGGTTATGTCTTCTATTCATGGTCATGAAGTGCTGCAGATGATGCTGGCGTCGAAGGAGTGCTGGACGGTGGCTTCGCTGGAGGCGGCCATTCACCGTCGCTTTGGCGCAGAGGCGCGCTTTCACACCTGTTCGGCGGAAAATCTGAGCGCTGCGGAGCTGGTGGCGTTTTTAGAGCAGAAAGGCAAATTTATTGCCAGAGAGGCAGGATTTACCACCGCAGAAAACAAGATTTGTCAGCATTGAAAATGCCGCGACGGAGAAGCGTCGCGGCGCGGGCAATTAATTCTGCGTATCGAGGGTGGCCAGCTCTTTGTCGATAAAGTACAGACCTTCACCGCTTTTCCCGGCGAGGGTCAGTTTATCAATTACCGATTTAAATAATTTCTCTTCTTCATGCTGTTCGGCGACATACCACTGCAGGAAATTAAAGGTCGGGTAATCCTGACTGGTCATAGCCGCGTGCGCCAGTTCATTAATTTTTTGCGTGATCAGCTGCTCGTGCTCATAGGTCTGGCGGAACAGTTCATCCAGTGACGCATACTCGGCAAACGGGGAGGCGATAGCGTTGATGCGCGGCAGGCTGCCGGTGTCGGTCAGGTAGTCGAACAGGCGCTGCATATGGGTCATCTCTTCCTGGGCATGGCGACGCAGGAAGGCCGCAGCCCCTTCAAAACTATGATAACTGCACCAGGCGCTCATCTGCTGATAAAGAAGAGAAGAATAGAGTTCAAGATTCATCTGTTCATTCAGTTTGTCGATCATTTCCGTTTTCAGCATCGTCGCGCTCCTGGAATTAAAATATAGATGTTATCGGCTGCCACTATAATTTGTTATTTAATTATTTGCAAAAAGTAAATTTAAAAAGATTTTATTTAAAATGCTAATGGGAATAACACGCATTGGCAGTTTAATAATAAATGAGAATGGTTTTAATTTATTATTAGTTTTTTGCGGAGGCGAAATGACAGCCTCTGCGGATTGCGAGGCGGGGAGCGCCAGGCGGAGTCGTCCTGATGAGGAGGCGACACGCTAACCTGAGCGGCAGAGGCGGCGAAAGTGTGAAGCGATGCGTAATTTTTAAAACAACTTTTCATAAAATTTGAAAGTTTGTTTTCCAGGTAGTAGAGTGCAGTCAACGCCAATGACATTCTGCGGGCAGGCCCGCACAGCATTCAGGAGAGTAAACCATGAAGATTGCACTGATGATGGAGAACAGCCAGGCGAACAAAAACGCCATCATCCTCAAGGAGCTTAACGCGGTTGCCGACGAAAAAGGATTTCCGGTCTATAACGTCGGTATGAGCGATGAGAACGATCATCATCTGACCTATATTCACCTCGGGATCATGGCCAGCATCCTGCTGAATTCGAAGGCGGTCGACTTCGTGGTCACCGGATGCGGTACCGGCCAGGGAGCGCTGATGTCGCTGAACATCCATCCTGGCGTGGTCTGCGGCTACTGTATCGACCCGGCGGATGCGTTCCTGTTTGCCCAGATCAACAACGGTAACGCGCTGTCGCTGCCGTTTGCCAAAGGTTTCGGCTGGGGCGCCGAGCTGAACGTGCGGTTTATCTTTGAAAAAGCCTTTACCGGTCGTAACGGCGAAGGCTATCCGCCGGAGCGCAAAGAACCGCAGGTGCGTAATGCCGGGATCCTCAACCAGGTCAAAGCGGCGGTAGTCAAAGAAAATTATCTCGATACCCTGCGCGCCATCGATCCGGAACTGGTGAAAACCGCGGTCTCTGGCCCTCGCTTCCAGCAGTGCTTCTTCGAAAACTGCCAGGATAAAGCGATCGAAGCGTTTGTCCGCCAGATCGTCGGGTAATCGTTATCAGGGCCAGCGGCCGCTGGCCCTTCCATCCTCTACGATTTCTTCGCCGACACGCTGCTGCCTGCCGTTTTGGCCAGATGCAGGCTGTCGATCATCCCCACCAGACAAATCACCGCGATAAACACAAACGCCAGGCGAAAGCTGATCCCCGGTACGGCGGAAAGGTGCAGCCAGTCGCCGACCTGTTCACCCAGGCGGATGCCGATTGCCCCAAGCGTGATCCCCAGCCCCACCGCCAGCTGCGACGCGGTACTGAACAGAGTATTGGCATCGCTCATCTGCGCGGCGGGGACATCGGCAAAGGCCAGCGTGCTCACGCCCGTGAACTGGACTGAGCGAAACACCCCGCCGAGATAAAGGATCAGCATGATCGCCCAGACCGGAGTTTGCGGCGTGAGCAGCGCGCAGGCCAGCAGCGAACAGACGTTCAGCGCGCCGTTGATCAACAGCAGGCGACGAAAGCCCAGCCAGCGGATCAGCGGCGTGGTGGCGGGTTTAATCGTTAAATTGCCGACAAATACCGCCAGCACCAGCAGACCGGAGTGAAAGGGATCCATGCCGAACCCCACCTGAAACAGCAGCGGCAGGAGAAAGGGGACCGCGCTGATGGAGGCCCGGAACAGCGAGCCGCCGTACATCGTCACGCGGAACGTCGGCACCTGCAACGCCGTCAGACGAACCATAGGCGCTGTCGCCCGGCGGAAGTGGCGGATAGCATACGCCAGACAGCCGAAGCCAAGCGCGGCGAGGGCCAGCGTCGGCCAGATCTGCGGCTGACGATCGCCGAGCCGTTCCATCGCCGTGACCAGGCTGACCATCGCCACCGCGGTCGTGATAAACCCTGTCATATCAAAGGCGCGCCGCTCTGCTTCGCGGATATCAGGAATGATGCGCAGCGACAGGATAATCGCCGCGACGCCCAGCGGGACATTGATAAAGAAGATCCAGTGCCAGCTGGCGTAGCGGGTAATAAAGCCTCCCAAAGGCGGGCCGATAATAGGGGCCACCAGCGCCGGCCAGGTGAGGGTGGCGATGGCCTTTATCAGCAGGTGTTTCGGCGTGGTGCGCAGTACCGCCAGACGACCGACGGGGACCATCAGCGCGCCGCCGATCCCCTGCATGATACGCATGGCGACAAAGATATGCATCTCGCTGGAGAGGCCGCAAAAGATCGAGGCAAGGGTAAAAATGGCCAGGGCGAGGGTGAAGATAGCCCGGGCGCCGAAGCGATCGGCGATCCAGCCGCTGGCGGGGATCAGCACCGCGAGGGTAATCAGATAGGCGCTGATGCCGATATTCAGCTCGACGGCGGTAACGCCAAAATCTCTCGCCATGTCGGGCAGGGCGGTAGCGATCACCGTCCCGTCGAGAAACTCCATAAAAAAGGCGCCAGCCACCAGCAGCGCCGGGGCTGAAAAAGCACGTTCGTTCCCGGAAGAGATCGCGGTATTCATGTTGTCGCTGCCATCAAGGGGATCCTCGGCAAAGCGGCAGCAAAGGTGCCGCCAGCCACTCGGGTGGCGAAAAAAACCTGCCACGGCAGGTTTTATTATCGTTAACGATTTAGGGTACTATTACGCTCCTGAAAAAAGGAGTAATTAATGTCTCAACATCTTACCGAACACGACGAGCTGGTTTCCGATGTGGTTGCCTGCCAGCTGGTTATCAAGCAGATCCTCGACGTGATTGACGTCATCGCGCCGGTGGAAGTGCGTGAAAAAATGACCAGTCAGCTGAAAGCCATCGACTTCGCCAGCCACCCGGCCTCTGCCGATCCGGTGACGCTTCGCGCGGTGCAAAAAGCGATTGCCCTGATTGAGCTGAAGTTTACCCCGCAGGAAGAAACGCATTAATAACCGGCCCCGCGGGTGACCGACGGGGCATTTTCCTTTAATGGGAAACCACGGTCTGCGTTGGCGCAGCCTCAGCGGTTTTAAACAATTTGCTGTTGCCCCAGCACTCTTCGTAGCGATGGCCAACCAGATCCTCAACGATTGCCCGCACCTCCGGCGCAATATCACTGATTTTACCGCCCGCTTTAATCCGCGCGACTTCCTGCAGGACCACCAGATGGGCTTTACGGTCCAGTTTCATCTGCTTACTGAAGACGATGGCGGCCAGGGCTAAGGCGACGACACCGACGCAGAATACCACCGCGATGGCGGTCACGGCGCTTTCCGGTTGGCTGTGCGCTTTTGACTGGAAACCGTAAAAGCTCAGGATGGCCCCCATCGAAAACACCACAATCGAGCGCAGAATTTTCCCTGAGAAGGTCATGGCGCCGGCATAGATCCCTTCCCGGCGGCGTCCGGTGTAGATCTCGTCGACATCGGCGAGGAAGGTGTAAACGGTCCAGGGAATATAGTAAACCCCGCCGGTCCCCAGGCCGAACAGCACGGTAATACCGAACATCAGCACGGTCGCCAGGCCTGACGGCAGATGGAAGAACCACAGCGAGGTATACAGCAGGACTGCGAAAATCACGATCCCCAGCGCGAGGATATAGGGTTTGCTGAAGCCCTTTTTCACACACAGGCCGATAAACAGCGCGGTGGAGATCAGCTGCAGAATCGAGTTCAGGCTGTTCAGCCCGGCCACCATTGCCGGATCGTGCTGCAGAACGAATATCACGAAATAGGTGAAGATGGAGGCAAACAGCCATTCCGCGCCAAACCCGCACAGGTACATACCGAGATGTTTGCGGAACACGCGCAGATAAAAGGTGGAACGCATGTCTTTCGCCAGCGACAGCAGGGTGCTCAGCAGCCCCTTTTTCGCGCTGGTATCCACGGCTTCCGCACGCTCGCGCTCCCAGCTGCACAGCCACAGACAGGTAATCGCGACGATCAGGATCGCGCCGTAGGTCAGTCCGGTGAGGAAGAAAGGGGTGGCGGAATCTTTGCCGTACAGCAGAATGAACTGTCCGGGAATAAACGCGGCGAGGAAGTTGGCCAGCTTGCCGAAGATGGCTTTATAGCCGGTGAGCTTTGAGCGTAGCGAGAAATCATCGGTCATCTCTGTCGCCAGCGTTTCATAGGGCACCATGATGGAGGTGTAGATGATCTCAAACACCACATAGGTGCACAGGTAGTACCAGAAACTCAGGCCCTCTACCCACAGCAGCGGGTAGAACAGCATCAGCGGAATGCCGATCAGCAAAAAAAAGCGCCGACGGCCAAAGCGTTTGCCTAACCGCGTTTTGCCAAAGTTATCCGTCAGATAGCCCATCAGCGGGTTGCTGATGGCGTCGATGATGCTGGCGACGGAGAAGATAAATGAGGCCTCGATCAGCGTCAGGCCGCAAAAGGTCGTATAAAAATAGAGTAGCCATGCCCCGCTTATCGCCAGTGCGCCACTCCCTAACAGATTACCGCCGCCGTAGGCTAACTGATGGCGTAACAAGATCGGTCTTCCCTGCAGCCCTTCAGAGGCTGAAGCCGTGTATCGAGCCATAAAAAATAAACCTCGTGTTTTATATTTTTGAAACGCTGTTTTTATATTTCTTTGTGGCTCAACAAAAAGTGACCGCGCTCACTAATCCCCCCAAAGGGGTAACGGTGACGAGGGAATGGGATCGAGTTAAAACTTTTTTATTCTTTTGAGGAATAAATGGCAGGGGAGTATAGCGATAACGGATTAATAAACAGGGCGGGGCAGCGCGAACGCGCTCCCCCCTGATCGGCCGAGAAAGGCCCGACACCTCTGATTAATGGGGTTTCTGTGACGCTCCGACGAGGGCCATCAGACGGCGATCGGTCTGTTCCATACCGATCCCGGCTTTGTCGGCATTGCGAATTTCCTCGAGCACGCTTTGCAGCAGCAGCCCATCCTGCTGCTGCTCTTCCGCCAGCCGGGTCAGAAAACGCCAGGTGTTGTCATCGCTCTGCGCTTTGGCTTCCTCGGCGAGACCGCTCAGCATACTGCTACGCTGGCGGTAATCGACCAGGGTTTGGGTAAAGAGATCTTCCAGCGAGGTACATTCGGGATTACAGGCGCGGTCGGGATTCACTATCGGCCAGCTGCCGGCTTTTTTCAGATAGTCAAATACGCGCATGGTGAGGGTGATGCTGCATTGCGCGCGGTTGCGCAAAAATGTCGCGGCGCCGTCGAAGCGATGCCGGGCGCACCACTCGCTTAAGTTCAGGTAAACGTTAGAGGCGTGGAACTCAAGGTTCATCTGGGTGTTTAGCTTTTGTGCCATTCCTGGAACTGCCATAAAAATATCCTTATTAACCGGGAAGGGGTTACTGGTGCGCGTCAGCGGTTCCTGCGGTAAACAACAGGATAAAAGAGTGGCGCGCTGCACTGTTGCAGAATAATAAAACTCTACACATTCCGTATGAGTCGGGTAATTTTTCCTCTTGCCGACAATTTTAGAATACTCGCTGAATGGAATTAAGAAAACTCTCAAGATGGATAATTTACGTTTTGTTACACGATTATTCCTGAATGACGACTGGCGGGGGATTGGCGGCGTAGGCCGGGGCGTTAGCGCGGTGTGCCAGGTATAAGTTATAGGTATTTGACTACGAGATTCGTCGTATAACGCAAAGCTATAAGTTATTTCAGAGAGCAATGTTTCATGGTGATGATAATTATTTTTATTTTTTGTTGCAGGCTTTTTTATGTATCCGGAATATCTTTTTTCAATTCGGAATAAATTACGCAAAAGATCCGTTTTATCGCGATATAAAACGGCCGATGCCGGACTGGCGACGCGCGTCTGCTGATCTTCAGCGCCGGCAGGCAGTTGACCGCCGCTGCGACCCCGTTAGCCGCTGGATATAACAGTGCCGTAACCCTCTGTTAAACACCCTCTGACATCACAGGGATAACCCTGCTGGTGGTATAGATGATCCTGCTATTCGCCAGTTAAATTGTATGACAATTATGTCTTTTTTTATGTCTTTTTTTGCTAAATCTATGTACGCAATTACTGTAATTCCGCGATGTGATAATGCTCTCGTATGGAGAAATAATTTCCGGGTATTACTACTCTAACAACGGCAGTAGGGAATGTGATTTTTCTAATGCCTTGTTTTGATGCTGATAAAAAAGTTAATTCCGATTTTTCCCTACATGAAAGCGAATTAAAGCTGGAGTTTACCATGCACAAATTTACTAAAGCGCTGGCGGCCATTGGTCTTGCAGCGGTTATGTCACAATCAGCTATGGCGGAAAACCTGAAATTGGGTTTTCTGGTGAAACAGCCGGAAGAGCCATGGTTCCAGACCGAGTGGAAATTTGCTGATAAAGCAGGAAAAGATTTAGGCTTTGACGTCATTAAAATTGCGGTGCCGGATGGTGAGAAAACCCTGAACGCCATCGATAGCCTGGCGGCCAGCGGCGCGAAGGGCTTTGTCATCTGTACCCCCGATCCTAAGCTCGGCTCGGCGATTGTCGCTAAAGCGCGCGGCTATGACATGAAGGTGATTACCGTCGATGACCAGTTCGTCAACGCCAAAGGTAAACCGATGGAGAGCGTGCCGCTGGTGATGATGGCGGCCAGCGAAATCGGCGCCCGCCAGGGGCAGGAGCTGTATAAAGAGATGCAGAAACGCGGCTGGGATGTTAAAGACACCGCGGTGATGGCCATCACCGCCGATGAGCTGGACACCGCCCGCCGTCGTACCACTGGCTCCATCGATGCCCTGAAGGCGGCCGGTTTCCCGGAAGCGCAAATCTACCGCGTTCCGACAAAATCTAACGATATCCCGGGGGCGTTTGACGCCGGTAACTCGATGCTGGTCCAGCACCCGCAGGTTAAACACTGGCTGATCGTTGGGATGAACGACAACACCGTGCTCGGCGGCGTGCGTGCCACTGAAGGCCAGGGCTTTAAAGCGCCGGATGTGATTGGCATTGGCATCAACGGCGTGGATGCCGTCAACGAACTGTCGAAGGCGCAGCCGACCGGTTTCTATGGCTCCCTGCTGCCAAGCCCGGATATTCATGGCTATAAAACCAGCGAAATGCTCTACAACTGGGTCACCAAGGGCGTTGAGCCGCCGAAGTTCACTGCGGTGACCGATGTGGTGCTGATTACCCGCGATAACTTCAAAGAAGAGCTGGCGAAAAAAGGGCTGTAACAGCCCGGTTGAACTGGCCCCCGCCGCGGCGGGGGCTGAGTGCAGAAGAGCGGAGTCGTTATGCAACAGTCTACCCCTTATCTCTCATTTCGCGGCATCACCATGACGTTCCCTGGCGTAAAGGCCTTGTCCGATATCAGTTTTGACTGCTACCCAGGACAGATCCACGCGCTGATGGGCGAAAATGGCGCAGGCAAATCGACGCTGCTGAAAATCCTCAGCGGTAACTACATCCCCACCGCGGGCCACCTGCAGATCGGCGGTCAGCAGATGGCGTTCACCAATACGATGGCGGCGCTCAACGCCGGCGTGGCGATTATCTATCAGGAACTGCATCTGATCCCGGAGATGACCGTCGCCGAAAATATCTATCTTGGCCAGCTGCCGCACAGAGGCGGCATCGTCAACCGCTCGCTGCTCAACTACGAGGCCCGCCTGCAGCTTGAGCATCTGGGGCTGGATATCGACCCGGAGACGCCGCTGAAGTATCTCTCCATTGGCCAGTGGCAGATGGTGGAGATTGCCAAAGCGCTGGCGCGTAACGCCAAAATTATCGCCTTCGATGAACCGACCAGTTCGCTCTCCGCCCGGGAGATCGACAACCTGTTTCGCGTTATCCGCGAGCTACGGGAGGAGGGGCGCGTCATCATCTATGTTTCACACCGGATGGAAGAAATTTTTGCCCTCAGCGATGCCATCACCGTCTTTAAAGATGGCCGCTACGTCTGCACCTTTGATGATATGCCGAGCGTCAGCCACGACGCGCTGGTTCAGGCCATGGTGGGACGCAATCTGGGGGATATTTACGGCTGGAAACCTCGCCCCTACGGCGAAGAGCGGCTGCGTCTGGAGGAGGTGAAGGCCCCGGGCGTGCGCACGCCGGTCAGCCTCTCGGTGCGCAGTGGCGAAATCGTCGGCCTGTTTGGGCTGGTGGGCGCCGGGCGCAGCGAACTGATGAAAGGTCTGTTCGGCGGGACGCGGATCACCGGCGGTCAGGTGTATATCGATGGCCAGCCCGTCGACATTCGCAAACCGGCCCAGGCCATCCAGGCCGGGATGATGCTGTGCCCGGAAGATCGGAAAGCGGAGGGGATTATTCCGGTTCACTCCGTGCGCGACAACATCAATATCAGCGCCCGGCGCAAGCATATCCACGCCGGGTGCCTGATCAACAACGCCTGGGAGGCGGACAACGCCGATCAACATATCCAGTCGTTAAACATTAAAACGCCGGGCCCGGAACAGCTGATCATGAACCTGTCTGGCGGCAACCAGCAGAAAGCGATCCTGGGCCGCTGGCTGTCGGAAGAGATGAAGGTGATCCTGCTCGATGAGCCCACCCGCGGTATCGATGTCGGCGCCAAACATGAAATTTACAACGTGATATATGGCCTCGCCGCCTCCGGTGTCGCCGTGGTATTTGCCTCCAGCGACCTGCCGGAAGTGCTGGGCGTCGCTGACCGCATCGTGGTGATGCGTGAAGGGCAAGTCGCCGGCGAACTGCTGCATGAAGAAGCCAATGAACAGCAGGCGTTAAGCCTTGCGATGCCAAAAGTGAGTCAGGCTGTCGCCTGAGTAAGGAGTAAATGATGTCATCAGTGACTACGTCCGGCGCTACCCGCTCTGCCTTTAGCTTTGCCCGTATCTGGGATCAGTTTGGCATGCTGGTGGTGTTTGCGGTGCTGTTTATCGGCTGCGTAATTTTTGTGCCTAACTTTGCCTCATTCGTCAATATGAAGGGGCTGGGCCTGGCGATCTCGATGTCCGGGATGGTGGCCTGCGGTATGCTCTTCTGCCTGGCCTCCGGCGATTTCGACCTGTCGGTGGCGTCGGTTATCGCCTGTGCCGGGGTCACTACCGCGGTGGTGATTAACCTGAGCGAAAGCCTGTGGCTGGGGATTGCCGCCGGTCTGCTGCTGGGGGCGATCAGTGGCCTGGTCAACGGCTTTGTCATTGCCCGGCTGAAGATCAACGCCCTGATCACCACGCTGGCCACTATGCAGATTGTCCGCGGTCTGGCCTACATTATCTCCGACGGTAAAGCGGTGGGGATCGAAGATGAACGCTTCTTCACCCTCGGTTACGCCAACTGGTTTGGTCTGCCGGCGCCGATCTGGCTGACGGTCGCCTGCCTGGTGGTTTTCGGATTATTACTAAACAAAACCACCTTTGGCCGTAATACGCTGGCTATAGGCGGCAATGAAGAGGCGGCGCGTCTGGCCGGTGTTCCGGTGGTGCGCACCAAGATTATTATCTTTGTGCTCTCCGGTCTGGTATCGGCCGCGGCGGGGATCATTCTGGCGTCGCGGATGACCAGCGGCCAGCCGATGACCTCGATTGGCTATGAGCTGATTGTTATTTCGGCCTGTGTGCTGGGCGGGGTATCGCTGAAGGGCGGGATCGGCAAGATCTCCTACGTGGTGGCCGGGATCCTGATCCTCGGGACCGTGGAGAACGCGATGAATCTGCTGAACATCTCGCCGTTTTCACAATACGTTGTGCGCGGGGTCATCCTGCTGGCGGCGGTAATTTTTGACCGCTACAAACAAAAAGCCAAACGTGCGGCCTGATTTCAGGCATAACTTTTAAGTCTACAGAGTAATTACCGCCAGCGCCCGTTTCGCTGGCGGTAACTATCAAAAATGGCGAGGTTGGTCACACTGTCTATACTTACATGGCTAACATATAATTAACAACCAGCTTCGGCTGGCCATGATAAGGAGGAAACAGGGTGGATAACCAGATATCTGTACCGCCTGCGCTAACCGGAAACTACGCTTTTTTCTTTGACCTCGACGGTACTCTTGCCGATATCCAGCCGCACCCCGATCAGGTGGTGATACCCGACAACACGCTGCAGGCGCTCAACGCGCTGGCCCGGCAGCAGGGCGGGGCGGTGGCATTGATTTCAGGGCGCTCAATGTCTGAACTTGACGCGCTAACCCATCCCTGGCGGCTACCGCTGGCCGGTGTTCACGGGGCTGAACGCCGTGATATTAATGGTAAAACCTATATTGTCTCTCTGCCGTCGGCTCTGCGCGATGAAATCGCGGCTGAGCTGACCTCGGCGTTGCAGGCGCTCCCCGGGTGCGAGCTGGAGAGTAAAGAGATGGCCTTCGCGCTCCACTACCGCCAGGCGCCGCAGCAGCAGAGCGCGGTGCTGGAGCTGGCGCAGCGCATCGTTCAGCGCTACCCGCTGCTGGCGCTACAGCTTGGCAAGTGCGTAGTGGAGATTAAACCCCGCGGTGTCAACAAAGGGGAGGCGATCACCGCCTTCATGCAGGAAGCGCCGTTTGCCGGTCGCGAACCGGTTTTTGTCGGCGATGATTTGACCGACGAAGCGGGATTCAGCGTGGTTAATCAACTGCAGGGAATGTCGATAAAAGTGGGCGCCGGGGAAACCCAGGCGCACTGGCGGTTGGCGGATGCCGCCGCCGTAAGGACGTGGTTGCAACATCTGGCGTATGACGCGCAAACCGAAAGGAGGGATGACCATGAGTCGTTTAGTCGTAGTCTCTAACCGTATCGCCTTACCGGACGATAAAAAATCGAGCGCTGGCGGTCTGGCCGTCGGCATCCTGGGGGCACTGAAAGCGGCAGGGGGTCTGTGGTTTGGCTGGAGCGGCGAAATTGGCGATGACCAGCAACCGCTGAAGCAGGTCTCCCGCGGAAATATTTCATGGGCGTCGTTCAACCTTAATGAACGTGACCATGACGAATACTACAACCAGTTCTCTAATGCCGTGCTGTGGCCGGCCTTCCATTATCGTCTTGATCTGGTCAGCTTCCAGCGCGAAGCCTGGGAGGGATATCAGCGAGTCAATGCCATGCTGGCGGACAAGCTTCTG
Organism: Klebsiella sp. 2019SCSN059; assembly: GCF_021739525.1. Classification (NCBI taxonomy): domain Bacteria; kingdom Pseudomonadati; phylum Pseudomonadota; class Gammaproteobacteria; order Enterobacterales; family Enterobacteriaceae; genus Klebsiella; species Klebsiella sp. 2019SCSN059. The sequence goes on from NZ_JAKKOM010000026.1 coordinate 53,638, forward strand.
CCGCTGATCGAGCCAGACGATACGCTGTGGATCCATGATTACCATCTGCTGCCCTTCGCCAGCGAACTGCGCAAGCGTGGGGTCAACAACCGGATCGGCTTCTTTTTGCATATTCCGTTCCCGACGCCGGAGATTTTTAACGCGCTACCGCCGCACGCTGAGCTGCTGGAACAACTGTGCGATTACGACCTGCTGGGCTTCCAGACTGAAAGCGACAGAACCGCGTTTCTTGACAGCATTGCCATGCAGACCCGACTCTCCGACCTCGGAGACAAACGCTATCAGGCGTGGGGTAAGGCGTTCAGCACTGAGGTTTATCCGATAGGGATCGATCCGGACGAGATTACGCGCAACGCCAAAGGTCCGCTGCCGCCGAAGCTGGTCCAGCTGAAAAACGAGCTCAAAAACGTGAAGAATATCTTCTCGGTGGAGCGGCTTGACTACTCGAAAGGGTTGCCGGAGCGGTTCCTCGCCTATGAGACGCTGCTCGAAAAGTATCCTCAGCATCACGGTAAGATCCGTTATACCCAGATCGCACCGACCTCCCGCGGCGATGTGCAGGCCTATCAGGATATCCGCCACCAGCTGGAAACTGCATCCGGGCGCATCAATGGCCAGTTTGGCCAGCTTGGCTGGACCCCGCTCTACTACCTGAACCAGCATTTTGATCGTAAGCTGCTGATGAAGGTCTTCCGCTACTCTGACGTCGGCCTGGTGACGCCCCTGCGCGATGGTATGAACCTGGTGGCGAAGGAATACGTGGCGGCGCAGGATCCGGATAACCCTGGCGTACTGGTCCTGTCGCAATTTGCTGGTGCGGCGCAGGAGCTGACCAGCGCCCTGATCGTCAACCCCTACGATCGCGACGAGGTTGCCGCCGCGCTGGATCGCGCCCTTAGCATGCCGCTGGCGGAACGTATTGCCCGTCATTCTGCGATGCTGGACGTGATCAGAGAAAATGATATTCATAACTGGCAGGCGCGCTTTGTCGACGATCTGCAGCATATTTCACCGCGCAGTGAGGAGAGCCGCCTGCGGGGGAAGATAGCCACGTTCCCTAAACTGGCCTAGTTCAGGAAAAGGGCTAACCGGCGTTAGCCCTTTTCAAGGGAAACCAGCAGGACATCGACGCCGCAGCTGCCGACGATATTTTTCGCCGAGCAGGTGGCGCGCGAAAAAAGGGAATGGTTATGATTGCCGCAGATCACCAGATCGACCTGGTGCGACCGGCAGAAGTCCTTAATATGATGGCCCAGTTCGCCGCAGGCGATGGTCATTTTCTCTATCGGGTAGTCCGCGTGACGCGCCAGCTCGTTGAGAAAATCACGCGTCTCTTCCTGCATCACCTCGCGCAGATTTTCCATCATCGGCGCAGCGAACTGGTTATACAGCTCCGGATCCGTGGCGAGGGTGATAAAGCTCACTTTCGCGTTCACGGGCCGGGCAATCGACACCGCTTTTTTAATTAATACCTGACTCTCCGGCGTTGGCGCGACGGCAACCAGCAGATGTGAATAAGGCATCTGACCTCCTTGAGATACGCGGAATAACCCTTTCTTCCTTCTTTCTTTACTCCTGTTTACCCGGCTGCGCAAGGGCCGATCCCGGGATTTGCGAGCCTCTTCGCCAGTCAGTGTTTTTACGGTTAGATCACAATGATGAACCTGTCTTTTGATTTAAAGGAAATGCCGTTTTATAAATGAGTGAAGTGAAGACGTCATCTCTTTGTCATTTTGCCACCGGCGGCGGTTGCGTGGCAAAAGCACAAAGGTAACGTCGTTTCGCTGCTTTTAGTGTAGCCAGGTACCCACTCCCTTCCGGTGGCAAATCCGGAAAGATTGTCGGCGTTCTCTTAAAAAAAGACACAGGATCACGGCGATGAAAACACGAAAGATTGGACTGGCTAACTACCTGGCCTACGGCGCGGGCGATTTCCTCGGCGCCGGCACCACGGCGCTAACCGCCGCATGGCTGCTCTACTTTTACACCACCTTCTGCGGACTCTCTCCGATAGAAGCCACGCTGATATTCGCTTCCGCCCGCGTACTGGATGCGGTGGTGAGCCCGCTGATGGGCTTTCTCACCGATAACTTCGGCACCACCTGGCTCGGCAAGCGCTTCGGCCGCAGAAAATTCTTTATTCTGCTCGGCATCCCGTGCGTATTCAGCTACTCGGCGATGTGGGTTGGCGAGATGGGCTTCTGGTACTACCTGCTCACCTATCTGCTGTTTGATATGGTCTACACCATGATTCTGGTGCCCTACGAGACGCTGGTGCCTGAGATGACCGATGACTTTAAACAGAAAACCAAATTCTCCGGCGCGCGCATCTCAATGGCGCAAATGTCGGCGATTTTAGCCTCCTTTCTGCCGGGGATCCTCCTTACCTGGCTCGGAAAAGACAATGCCAGCTCGTTCTTTTATGCCAGTCTGGTGTTCTCGGTCCTGTGCGCGGTGATGCTGACCTTCGTCTGGTGTTTCACCTGGGAGCGGCCGCGTGAGGCCTGGTCAGAGGCTGCGCTGCGGGCGGAAGCGGAAAAACAGAACTTAACCCTCGCCCAGAGCCTCAATCGCCTGGTGATTGAGCTGAGCTCCACGCTGCGGATAAAAATCTTCCGCCAGCACCTCGGCATGTATCTGGGGGGCTATATCGCCCAGGACGTCTTCAATGCCGTGTTCACCTATTACGTGGTCTTTGTTCTGATGCAGGAGGCCTCTGTCGCCTCGAATCTGCTGGGAACGATGGCGATTTTCCAGTTTATCGCCGTGATAGCCATGATCCCGCTGTGCATTCGCTTTGGCCCCGCGCCGTCGTACCGCATGGTGGTGGTCCTCTTTGGCCTGAGCTCGCTCTCCTATGCGCTGCTCTACTATGCCGGACTGAGCGACGTCTATTCGTTATTGCTGCTCATCTCTGCTGTCGCCGGACTGGGACGCGGCGGGATTAACTACGTACCGTGGAATACCTACACCTATATTGCCGACGTCGACGAAGCGATCACCGGCCAGCGCCGGGAGGGGATTTTTGCCGGCATCATGACGCTGACCCGCAAAGCCTCGCAGGCGGGGGCGGTGATGCTGGTGGGCATCATCATGCAGTTGTCGGGGTTTGTCTCCGGGCAAAAAATACAGCCTGAAGGGGTCAGCCATACCATATTGCTGATCCTCAGCGTCGGCACGCTGGTGGTCTTAGCCTGCGGCTTCCTCGTTTCGCTGCGCTTCAAACTCAATCTGCATACCCACAGCGTCCTGCGCAGCGAAACCCTAAGAATGCGCGAAAGCGGTCACGCCCAGCCGGAACTGACCAGTGCGGAACACCGCGCGGTCGTCGAGATGCTGGCGGGGATGCCCTACGACTGCCTGTGGGGAAATAACAATATTGGCTACCTGAATCGTCATAAACCTGCTGCCCCGGCGCTCACCCAGGGCGGCGCTTTGAATTCGACATATACCCGAGGTTAACAACATGAAAGTTTGGCCGGTAAAACATAGCCCATTACTCTGTCAGCCTGAGCGTTTTATCGCCCGTAGCGAACTGCAGGCGCTCATCCGCAACGTGACGCAAAACCTGGTGAATATTAAGGATGAGAGCGGGCAATTTTTACTGCGCCTGGATGACGGGCGCGTTATTGATACCAAAGGCTGGGCCGGCTGGGAGTGGACCCACGGCGTCGGGCTGTATGGCATCTATCAGTATTATCAGCAAACCGGCGATCTCGAGATGCGCGATATCATTGACCGCTGGTTTGCCGACCGTTTCGCCGAGGGGGCAACGACCAAAAACGTCAACACCATGGCGCCGTTCCTGACCCTGGCCTATCGCTTTGAAGAGACCGGATGTAAGGCGTATCTGCCGTGGCTGGAGAGCTGGGCGGAGTGGGCAATGTATGAGATGCCGCGTACCGAGCAGGGCGGCATGCAGCACATCACCCTGGCGGAAGAAAACCACCAGCAAATGTGGGATGACACCCTGATGATGACCGTGTTGCCGTTAGCCAAAATTGGCAAGCTGCTTCACCGTCCGCAGTATGTGGAGGAGGCGACCTATCAGTTCCTGCTCCACGTGCAGAACCTGATGGACCGGGAAACCGGGCTGTGGTTTCACGGCTGGAGCTATGACGGTCGGCATAATTTTGCCCGGGCGCGCTGGGCGCGGGGCAACAGCTGGCTCACTATGGTGATCCCGGATTTTCTTGAGTTAGTGGATCTCCCGGAAGGGAATGCGGTACGGCGCTATCTGACCGAGGTGCTGAACGCGCAAATTGCCGCCTTAGCGAAATGTCAGGACGACAGCGGCCTGTGGCATACCCTGCTGGACGACCCGCACTCTTATCCAGAGGCCTCGGCGACCGCCGGCTTTGCCTACGGCATACTCAAAGCGGTGCGCAAGCGATATGTCGGGCAGCACTATGCCGGGGTGGCTGAAAAAGCGATTCGCGGAATTGTGCAGAATATTTCGCCGCAGGGGGAGCTGCTGCAGACTTCCTTTGGCACCGGAATGGGGTCAGACCTTGATTTCTATCGCCAGATCCCGCTCACCTCGATGCCCTACGGCCAGGCGATGGCGATCCTCTGTCTGACCGAGTATCTGCGCAAGTATTTCTGAGCAGGAGACCCCGCAGGCGCGGCGCCTGAAAAAACTAACCCGGCTTTCGCCGGGTTGGTTTTACATACGTTCGACGGTTTCGATACCGAGGGTATCGAGACCCAGCTTGAGGGTTTTCGCCGTCAGCAGCGCCAGCTTCAGGCGGCTGTTGCGGGTCGCTTCGCTTTCCGCGCTGAGGATCGGGCAGTGCTCGTAGAAACCGGAGAACAGGCCCGCCAGATCGTAGAGGTAGGCGCACATCACGTGCGGCGTCCCTTCGCGAGCGACCACGGAGAGGATCTCTTCAAACTGCAACAGGCGCGCGGCCAGCTGGGCTTCGCGATCTTCCGCAATCACCACCGGCGCGTCGGTGAGGGCGTTTTCGTCAATGCCGGCTTTGCGGAACACGGAGAGCACGCGGGTATAGGCATACTGCATATACGGCGCGGTGTTGCCTTCGAACGCCAGCATATTATCCCAGTCGAAAACGTAGTCGGTGGTGCGGTTTTTCGACAGGTCGGCGTATTTCACCGCGCCGATACCCACCACTTTCGCCAGATTTTCCAGCTCATCAGCGGACATCTCCGGGTTCTTCTCCGCCACCAGGCGACGCGCGCGCTCCAGCGCTTCGTCCAGCAGATCCGCCAGCTTCACGGTGCCGCCGGCGCGGGTTTTAAACGGCTTGCCGTCTTTACCCAGCATCATGCCGAACATATGGTGTTCCAGCGGCACGGAGTCCGGCACATAGCCTGCTTTACGCACGATGGTCCACGCCTGCATCAGGTGCTGGTGCTGACGGGAGTCGATGTAGTAGAGCACGCGGTCGGCGTGCAGTGTTTCATAGCGATACTTCGCACAGGCGATATCGGTGGTGGTATAGAGGTAGCCGCCATCCTTTTTCTGGATGATGACGCCCATCGGTTCGCCTTCTTTGTTTTTATACTCATCAAGAAACACCACGGTGGCGCCTTCGCTCTCCACGGCCAGCCCTTTGGCTTTCAGATCGGCGACGATCCCCGGCAGCATCGGGTTGTACAGGCTTTCGCCCATCACGTCATCGCGGGTCAGCGTCACATTCAGGCGATCGTAGGTGATCTGGTTCTGCGACATGGTGATGTCCACCAGCTTACGCCACATCTGCAGGAAGTACTCATCGCCGCCCTGCAGCTTAACCACGTAGCTGCGCGCGCGCTCGGCGAAGGCTTCGTCTTCGTCGTAGTGTTTTTTCGCTTCGCGATAAAAACCTTCGAGGTCGGCCAGGGCCATCTCGCCGGCGTTTTCCTGCTGCTGTTTTTCCAGATACGCGATCAGCATGCCGAACTGGGTGCCCCAGTCGCCGACGTGGTTGGCGCGGATCACCTTATGGCCCAGGAACTCCAGGGTACGGACCGAGGCATCGCCAATGATGGTCGAACGCAGATGGCCGACGTGCATCTCTTTCGCCACGTTTGGCGCCGAATAGTCGACGACGATGGTCTGTACCTGCGGCGTGGCGACGCCCAGGCGTTCTGACTGCAGCGCGCGGTTGACGTTGTCCGCCAGGAACGCGGGGTCGAGGAAAATATTGATAAAGCCCGGCCCGGCGATTTCAACCTTGCTGGCAATGCCGTTGAGGTCAAGATGAGACAGTACCTGCTCTGCAAGTTGTCGCGGCGCCATGCCCAGTTTTTTGGCGACAGCCATCACGCCGTTGGCCTGATAGTCACCGAACTGAACTTTTGCTGACTGGCGGACCTGAGGTTCGCAATCGGCAGGCGCGCCTGCCGCGATCAGGGCCTGGCTGACTTTTTCTGAGAGAAGAGCCTGAATATTCACCGGAATACCTTACGTGTAATGCGCCAGCCCCCGAGGGAGGCGGCGCCGGAATGTGGACAAATTAGGGCGGGAGTATACTGCATTTGTCCCCGTCCGTCAGCATCGCGCGCGGCCCGGCGGCATGGGCAATCCATCGTCGGTCGGTCACGCAGCGGCAGGGTGGCGGTTGGTCCGCGGCCTAAAACACGGTAGATTAGCCTTTTTATTATTGATGAACATAAGTGACGAGCAAACCCATGGCGAACTGGCAGCAGATTGAACAACTGGCCGATATTACGGCGGATCTCCCGCGATTTTCCGATGCGCTACAGCGCTTCGCTGCGCGACTGGGACTGGAGATCGGTGGGCTCGACGCCGACCATATCTCCCTGCGCTGTCATCAGAACGCCACCGCGGAGCGCTGGCGCAGTGGGCTGGCGCAGTGCGGAACCCTGCTGTCGGAGAATATGATCAACGGTCGGCCTATCTGCTTGTTTAAACTGGCGGAGCCGGTCTGCGTGGCGCACTGGCGCTTTCATATCGTTGAGCTGCCGTGGCCGGGTGAAAAGCGTTATCCCCATGAAGGCTGGGAGCATATTGAAATTGTCCTGCCCGGCGATCCGGCTACCTTAAATGCCCGCGCTCTGGCGCTGCTGGCCGATGACGGACTCAGCCAGCCGGGGATCGTCGTCAAAACCAGCTCGCCGAAAGGCGAACATGAGCGTCTGCCGAATCCCACCCTGGCGGTCACCGACGGCAGCGTGACGATCAAATTTCACCCATGGTCTATTGAACAAATCGTCGCCAGCGAGCAAGCCGATACGTAACAGTGTGAAGCCGCGCGGCGTCTGCCGCGTGAAATCATGACATGCTGAGAAGGTTGTCTGGATCAGGGAGTGAGCAATGGCGGTACTGGAAGTTTGTTGTTACAGCATGGCGTGCGCCCGGGAGGCTGAGCGCTGCGGCGCCGATCGTATTGAACTCTGCGCCGCGCCGCAGGAAGGGGGACTAACACCCTCTTACGGGGTGCTGGTCTCGGTCCGCGAGGCGATTACCCTCCCGGTGCATCCGATTATCCGCCCGCGCGGCGGCGATTTCTGCTACACCGAAGAGGAGTTCGCCGCGATGCTTGGCGATATCCGCATGGTGCGGGAGCTCGGCTTTCCCGGGCTGGTGACCGGCGTGCTGAATGCCGATGGTCAGGTCGATATCCCGCGGATGAAAAAAATAATGGCCGCGGCCGGGCCGCTGGCGGTGACCTTTCATCGCGCGTTCGATCTGTGCGCCGACCCGCGTCAGGCCTGGGAGACGCTGGGTGAGCTGGGGGTTAAACGTATCCTGACTTCCGGTCAGCAATCCTCGGCGGAGAAAGGTATTTCATTAATTACGGAACTTATTGCCGCAGGGGATACTCCAATCATTATGGCCGGTGCGGGAGTGCGCGCCGCGAACCTGCAGCTGTTTCTGCAGGCGGGGGTGAAAGAGGTTCATAGCTCTGCAGGCCAGTGGTTGCCATCGGAAATGCGCTTTCGTCATCCAGGCGTTTCGATGTCAGCCGATCCCGATGCGGACGAATACAGGCGCTACGCCGTCAATGGCGCAGCGGTGGCGGAGATGAAAAAGATAATTTCCGCTGACAGAAGTTAAACGGTTTTTGCTGCACATCATGTCGCCCAATATGATGATTGCCCGTACCAGGCCCCTGCCCATTAAACAGGGGCCTTTTTTTATCTCGCTTTCTTCGCCAGCGACTGCTGCGTTTCCGGTTTGGTGGCGATAATCACCGCGCGCAGCGGCGCCGGATAGCCTTCCACGGTTTTGCGCTGATCCTGTGGGTCGAGGAAATCGGCCAGCGATTCGCTGGTCATCCATTCGGTGCGCCGCTGCTCTTCCGTCGAGGTGACGCAGGCGTCGACGATGCGCACATCGATAAACCCGCACTTCTCCAGCCACATTTTCAGGGCCGCCGCGGAGGGAATAAAATAGACGTTGCGCATCTGCGCATAGCGGTCGCCCGGAACCAGCACCGTATTTTCATCGCCTTCGACCACCAGCGTCTCCAGTACCAGCTCGCCACCCGGCGCCAGCTGATCTTTCAGCTGCCACAGGTGGTCCAGCGGCGAGCGGCGGTGGTAGAGCACGCCCATCGAGAACACGGTGTCAAAGGCCTCCAGGGCCGGGAGCTGCTCGATGCCCAGCGGCAGGAGATGCGCCCGCTGGTCGTTGCCAAGCAGCTTACGCACCGCTTCAAACTGGCACAGGAACAGCTGGGTGGGATCGATGCCGACCGCCAGATGCGCGCCCGCGCCGATCATCCGCCACATGTGATAGCCGCTGCCGCAGCCCACGTCGAGGATGGTCCGTCCGCTAAGATCGGACAGATGCGGCAGGACGCGCTCCCATTTCCAGTCGGAGCGCCATTCGGTATCGATGTTGATGCCGTACAGCGAATAAGGGCCTTTGCGCCATGGCATCAGGTTTTTAAGCAGGTTTTCTACCCGCAGCTGATGACCTTCGCTGAGCGGCGTTTCGCTTTCGGCGGTGACGCTGTGCAGGAGGTCCAGACGCCAGGGCGTTAATTCCGGAAGAAACTCAACGGCGCGCTCCCATTCGCGAAACTTGCCGTGCAGGGCCTCGCGCTGCCAGGCGGCTACCTGGGCAGGCAGCGTCTCCAGCCAGTGAGACAGCGGGCTTTTGGCGATCAGCTGATAAAAGTTACTGAAGTCGATCATGCCTGCTCCCCGGATTTTACTGCCACCAGCGAGCCAAAGTTAAAGCACTGGAACCACAGTTCAGCATGTTCGAACCCCGCCTGACGCAGGCGTTTTTTATGGGTTTCCACAGAGTCGGTCAGCATCACGTTTTCCAGCATGCTGCGTTTCTGGCTAATCTCCAGCTCGCTGTAGCCGTTCGCGCGCTTAAAGTCATGATGCATATTGAACAGCAGCTCACCGACGTGGGCGTCTTCGAAGCTGAATTTCTCCGAGAGCACCAGCGCGCCGCCGGGATTCAGCCCCTGATAGACTTTATTCAGGATCGCCTGACGATCGCCCGGCTCAAGGAACTGAATGGTAAAGTTCAGGATCACCAGCGAGGCGTTTTCAATGGCCACATCGCGGATATCCCCTTCAATCACCTCGACCGGCGTCGGCGCTTTATAGGCGTCAATATGGCGACGGCAGCGCTCCACCATCGCCGGGGAGTTGTCGATGGCGATAATGCGACATCCCGGATGGCTAATATTGCGGCGCACGGAGAGGGTGGCGGCGCCCAGCGAACAGCCAAGATCGTAAACCTGGGTGTGGGGCTGAACGAAGCGCTCGGCCAGCATGCCGATCATCGAGATGATATTGGAGTAGCCAGGCACAGAACGCTGGATCATATCGGGGAAGACTTCAGCAACCCGTTCATCAAAGGTCCAGTCGCCGAGGCTGGCAATCGGCGCGGAAAAAAGCGTATCGCGGTGAGACATAACGTTAAACCCGAAAAAACGAAAACGGCGTATTGTGCGCTAACGGAGTGAGAAAACCAACTCCCAGGGCATATACCAGAGATTGGCCAGCACCATCAGCAACAACGCGCACCAGGTGGCGCTCATGCCGGAACGGCGCCAGTGGTAGACGCGGTGATGAAAACCCCAGGAGTGCATCAGTCGTCCGACGATCAATAAAATGCCGCAAACGTGCACCATCCAGGTCTGGGCGCCGTTCATCTCCATAAATAACAGTAAAATGAGGCCAATCGGCACATATTCGACGGCATTGCCGTGAACGCGGATGGCGACCTGCAGCTCGCTGAAGCCGCCGTCGCCGTAGCCTACATGGTATTGGGTGCGCAAACGCACCACGTCAAATGAGAACTTCACTAACAATAACGCACCTAAAACGGCATACAGCGCGCTGACCATACGAAAACTCCCTTTAACTCTGGCAGATGGCTCCGGATATGATAGCAGGATATCAGAAAAGAGAAGATTGCTGCGGAATCGACGGCGCATTTCCTGCCGCCGGCAGGGCGGCGCGCAGATCGCCCCACAGGGTATCGACCAGCGCCGGCGCGTAGGCAATATCGGGAGTATGCAGGAACAGCCACGGCGTCCCTGACTGATGCCATTTCGGCAGCGTCTGCAGCCAGACGCGAAACAGTTCCCGGTTATGGACCATATCGTCGCCGCCGATAAAGCGCACCATTGGCTGCCGGGCGGTCATCACCGCATGCACCGGCACCTTCGGTTTCTTTTGTTGCGCGTCGATCATCGCCGGACTGGTGGCCGCGGCGCTATGGACCGGGCGGCTGTCGAGGATCACGCGGTTGACGCTGCGCTGGTGCAGCCCGCGGTTGAGCTGCTGTTCCGCTTCCCCTTTGGCGAAGAACTCGGGGTGACGAACTTCGACGCCGTAGGTGAAATCCTTCGGCAGTGCGTCGAGAAAATGCCATAGCGCCGGGAGATCGCGAGGGCCGAAGGTCGCCGGCAGCTGCAGCCAGTACTGGCCGATGCGCGAGGCCAGCGGCGCCAGGCGGGTGAAGAATTCACGGCTTAAATCGTCGCAGTGGCGCAGGGCGGCCTGGTGCGAGATAGTCGCCGGGAATTTAAAGCAGAAGCGGAAGTCATCGTGGGTCTGCTCGTACCAGCGGGCGACAATCTCCGGCTTCGGTAGCGCATACAGGGTGGTGTTGCCCTCGACGCAATTGAAGTGGCGGGCGTACTCTTCAAGGCTGGTGATGCCAAGGCGCACCCATTTCGGGTGCGACCACTGGGGAAGCCCAATATAAATCATAACGCGGCGAGGATCTCCTCGGTGCTGCGCACGCGGCCGATGCGCGGGAAAATATGCGTCATGCTGCCCTGATGCTGCTCGGCGGAGGCGGCGCTGCAGGCATCTTCGGCAATGACCAGATTAAAACCCAGCTCCCAGGCGTTGCGGGCGGTGGATTCGACGCCGATGTTGGTGGCGATGCCGCAGAGAATAATGGTGTCGATACCGCGGCGACGCAGCTGAAGCTCAAGGTCGGTGCCATAGAACGCGCCCCACTGGCGTTTGGTCACTTCGATATCGCTCTCCTGCTTACCCAGCGTGGCCGGATAGGTCCACCAGTTCTCAGGCAGCGTATGCGCCCCGGCCTGCGCGTCGACAGGCTGTTTCAGCGCTTCGGCGAAATCGGCCGACCAGCCGACGCGGACCATGATGACCGGCGAACCCTGTTGTCGGCACTTGTCTGCCAGGCGCGCGGCGCGCGCCACCACCTCGTCAGCCCGATGTGGGCCGCCGGCAAAAGGCAAAATGCCTTCCTGCAGATCGATCACCACCAGCGCCGTGTTTTTCGCATTGAGTTCTAACATGGTATCCCCGTATCTTCATCTGTTGTCAGGCGGCTACAATACCTTTGCGGCTTCAGCAAAAGGGTAACAAATTTTGTTAATTTATGTGAGTGTGGACGTTAAGCGCGCAGCAAAGCAGCGTACATCGTGCGTCGGACTTATCGAACGACAGAATTTCCAGTATAATAGCCGCCTTTTTTCATTCAGTTGTGACATCAGCTAAAGCTGCGACCTCGTCGCCTGCAGGGCAGACGACAATCCGCCGACGGCTAAGTTAAGGGATATCTCATGCGTACAGAATATTGCGGACAGCTTCGACAGTCCCACGTTGGGCAGCAGGTGACTCTGTGTGGTTGGGTCAACCGCCGTCGCGATCTCGGTAGCCTCATTTTTATCGATATGCGCGACCGCGAAGGCATCGTTCAGGTGTTTTTCGATCCGGATCGTGCGGATGCGTTGAAGTTAGCCTCTGAACTGCGTAATGAGTTCTGCATTCAGGTCACTGGCACCGTTCGCGCGCGTGAAGAGAAAAACATCAACGCGGACATGGCCACCGGCGCTATCGAAGTGCTGGCTTCCGATCTGACGATCATTAACCGCTCAGAATCGCTGCCGCTGGACTCCAATCACGTCAACACCGAAGAAGCGCGTCTGAAATACCGCTACCTCGACCTGCGTCGTCCGGAAATGGCGCAGCGTCTGAAAACCCGCGCGAAAATCACCAGCTTTGTGCGCCGCTTTATGGATGACCATGGCTTCCTCGACATCGAAACCCCGATGCTGACCAAAGCCACCCCGGAAGGCGCCCGCGATTACCTCGTGCCTTCCCGCGTGCATAAAGGCAAATTCTACGCGCTGCCGCAGTCGCCGCAGCTGTTCAAACAGCTGCTGATGATGTCCGGCTTCGACCGCTACTATCAGATCGTCAAATGCTTCCGCGATGAAGACCTGCGTGCCGACCGTCAGCCTGAATTTACCCAGATCGACGTGGAAACCTCCTTTATGACCGCGCCGCAGGTGCGTGAGATCATGGAAGCGATGGTGCGTCAGCTGTGGCTGGAGATTAAAGGCGTCGATCTGGGCGACTTCCCGATCATGACCTTCGCCGAAGCCGAACGTCGCTACGGCTCCGATAAACCGGACCTGCGTAACCCGATGGAGCTGGTGGACGTCGCCGACCTGCTGAAATCAGTGGAGTTCGCGGTCTTTGCCGGCCCGGCCAACGATCCGAAAGGGCGCGTGGCGGCGCTGCGCGTGCCGGGCGGGGCTTCTCTGACCCGCAAGCTGATCGACGAATACGGCAACTTTGTCAAGATCTACGGCGCGAAAGGGCTGGCCTATATTAAAGTGACCGAACGTGCCAAAGGCATGGACGGGATCAACAGCCCGGTGGCCAAGTTCCTGACCGCTGAAATCGTGGAAGCGATCCTCGACCGCACCGGCGCGCAGGACGGAGACATGATCTTCTTCGGCGCCGACAACAAGAAAGTGGTGGCCGACGCGCTGGGCGCGCTGCGTCTGAAGCTGGGCAAAGATCTGAGCCTGACTGACGAGAGCAAATGGGCGCCGCTGTGGGTGATCGACTTCCCGATGTTCGAAGACGACGGCGAAGGCGGCCTGACGGCGATGCACCATCCGTTCACCTCGCCGAAGGATATGACGGCGGACGAGCTGAAAGCTGCGCCGGAAGAGGCCGTGGCCAACGCCTACGATATGGTCATTAACGGTTATGAAGTCGGCGGCGGTTCGGTGCGTATCCACCGCGGCGACATGCAGCAGACGGTATTTGGTATTCTGGGCATTAACGAACAGGAACAGCGTGAGAAATTCGGCTTCCTGCTCGATGCGCTGAAATACGGTACCCCGCCGCATGCGGGCCTGGCGTTCGGTCTTGACCGTCTGACCATGCTGCTGACCGGCACCGATAACATCCGCGACGTTATCGCTTTCCCGAAAACCACCGCGGCCGCCTGCCTGATGACCGAAGCGCCAAGCTTCGCCAATCCGGCGGCGCTCAGTGAACTGGGTATTCAGGTTGTGGAGAAAGAGGCAAAAGCGTCTCTGGAGAACAAGTAATATGTCATTTAAGCTGCCCGTTTCGGTGCTGGTGGTGATTTACGCCGAAGATACCAAACGGGTGCTGATGTTGCAGCGGCGCGACGATCCCGCGTTCTGGCAGTCGGTCACCGGCAGCCTGGAAGCAGGAGAGACCGCGCTGCAGGCCGCCGCGCGTGAAGTAAAGGAAGAGGTCGCCATTGACGTTGCCTGCGAGCAACTGACCTTAATCGACTGTCAGCGCACGGTGGAGTTCGAGATATTTTCTCATTTGCGTCATCGCTATGCGCCGGGAGTGGAGCGTAATACGGAATTTTGGTTCTGTCTTGCGCTGCCTCATGAGCGGGAAATTACCTTTACCGAACATCTGGCCTACCGCTGGGTCAGCGCGACGGAAGCCGCTGCGCTGACCAAGTCGTGGAGCAACCGGCAGGCGATTGAAGAATTTGTAATTAACGCCGCCTGAAAGGGCGCGCTTTTTGGAGAGTTTTTTATGGCAGGTCATAGTAAATGGGCCAACACCAAACACCGCAAAGCGGCACAGGATGCCAAGCGCGGTAAAATCTTTACGAAAATCATTCGCGAACTGGTTACCGCAGCGCGTCTGGGCGGCGGCGATCCGGCGTCCAACCCGCGTCTGCGTGCGGCGGTGGATAAAGCGCTGTCTAACAACATGACCCGCGACACCCTGAACCGCGCCATCGCGCGCGGCGTCGGCGGCGATGAAGACGCGAACATGGAAACCATCATTTATGAAGGCTATGGCCCTGGCGGCACCGCGGTGATGGTGGAATGTCTGTCCGACAACCGTAACCGTACCGTTGCGGAAGTGCGTCACGCCTTCACTAAAACCGGTGGTAACCTCGGCACCGACGGTTCCGTCTCCTACCTGTTCAGCAAAAAAGGCGTCATCTCCTTTGAGAAAGGCGATGAAGACACCATCATGGAAGCGGCGCTGGAAGCTGGCGCTGAAGACGTGGTGACCTATGACGACGGCGCGATCGACGTCTACACCGCCTGGGAAGAGATGGGCGCCGTGCGCGACGCGCTGGAAGCTGCTGGCCTGAAAGCCGACGCTGCCGAAGTCTCGATGATCCCGTCCACCAAAGCGGATATGGATGCCGAGACGGCGCCGAAGCTGCTGCGTCTGATCGATATGCTCGAAGACTGCGACGACGTGCAGGAAGTGTACCATAACGGCGAGATCTCCGACGAGGTCGCAGCCACCCTGTGATGCAGTCGCATCCACGGTTAACCGGAGGCGCGTGATGGCTATTATTCTCGGCATTGACCCGGGGTCGCGCGTTACCGGTTATGGCGTGATCCGTCAGGTTGGCCGGCAGCTGAGCTACCTTGGCAGCGGCTGTATCCGCACCAAAGTGGACGATTTGCCGTCGCGGCTGAAGCTGATCTACGCCGGAGTGACGGAGATCATCACCCAGTTCCAGCCTGACTTTTTCGCCATTGAGCAGGTCTTTATGGCCAAGAATGCCGACTCGGCGTTAAAGCTCGGGCAGGCGCGCGGGGTGGCGATCGTGGCGGCGACCAATCAGTCGTTACCGGTGTTTGAATATGCCGCCCGCCAGGTTAAGCAGACGGTTGTCGGCATCGGCAGCGCTGAAAAGAGTCAGGTCCAGCACATGGTGCGCACCCTGCTCAAGCTGCCTGCCAATCCGCAGGCGGATGCGGCGGATGCGCTGGCGATCGCCATCACCCATTGCCATGTCAGCCAGAATGCCGCGCAGATCAGCGAGACCCGGCTCAATCTGGCGCGAGGGCGCTTACGATAATCGCAAATCAGGCTGGATATCTATCCAGCCTTTTTTTATGATACCGCCAGATACTTAGACCATAACGCAGGAGCCCCACGTGATAGGCAGACTCAGAGGCATCATTCTCGAAAAACAACCCCCGCTGGTGTTGCTGGAAACGGCGGGCGTCGGCTATGAAGTGCACATGCCAATGACCTGCTTCTATGAGCTGCCGGAGGCCGGGCAGGAGGCGATTGTCTTCACCCACTTTGTGGTGCGTGAAGATGCTCAGCTGCTGTATGGGTTTAACAACAAACAGGAGCGTACCCTGTTTAAAGAACTGATCAAAACCAACGGCGTAGGGCCAAAGCTGGCGCTGGCGATCCTCTCCGGCATGTCGGCGCAGCAGTTCGTCAACGCCGTTGAGCGGGAAGAGGTCGCCTCGCTGGTGAAGCTGCCGGGGATTGGCAAAAAAACCGCTGAACGCCTGATCGTTGAGATGAAAGACCGCTTCAAAGGGCTGCACGGCGATCTGTTCACCCCGGCCGCCGATCTGGTACTGACCTCACCGGCAGGCCCGACGGCGGACGATGCCGAGCAGGAAGCGGTTGCCGCGCTGGTCGCGCTGGGCTATAAACCGCAGGAGGCCAGCCGGATGGTCAGCAAGATCGCGCGTCCGGACGCCAACAGTGAAACGCTAATCCGCGAAGCGCTGCGCGCCGCGTTGTGAGGTAAGGGATGATTGAAGCAGACCGGCTGGTATCGGCAGACAGCAGCGGCTTCGAAGAGGCCGCTGACCGCGCCATCCGCCCAAAATTGCTGGCAGAGTATGTCGGCCAGCCGCAGGTGCGTTCGCAGATGGAGATCTTTATCCAGGCGGCGAAGCTGCGCGGCGACGCCCTCGATCACCTGCTGATTTTTGGCCCGCCAGGGTTGGGGAAAACCACCCTGGCCAATATCGTCGCCAATGAAATGGGGGTGAATCTGCGTACCACCTCCGGCCCGGTGCTGGAGAAAGCGGGCGATCTCGCCGCGATGCTCACCAACCTTGAACCGCACGATGTGCTGTTTATCGATGAGATCCATCGCCTCTCGCCGGTGGTGGAAGAGGTGCTCTATCCGGCAATGGAAGATTACCAGCTGGATATCATGATTGGCGAAGGTCCGGCGGCGCGCTCGATTAAAATCGACCTGCCGCCGTTTACCCTGATCGGCGCCACCACCCGGGCCGGTTCATTGACTTCGCCGCTGCGCGACCGCTTTGGCATCGTGCAGCGTCTGGAATTCTATCAGATCCCCGATCTGCAGCATATTGTCAGCCGCAGCGCCCGCCATATGGGACTGGAGATGAGCGACGAGGGCGCGCTGGAAGTGGCCCGCCGTTCACGCGGCACGCCGCGTATTGCCAACCGTCTGCTGCGTAGGGTGCGTGACTTCGCGGAAGTGCGCCACGACGGCACCATCTCCGCCGACATTGCCGCCCAGGCGCTGGATATGCTCAACGTCGATGCGGAAGGGTTCGACTATATGGACCGCAAGCTGCTGCTGGCGGTGATAGATAAGTTCTTCGGCGGACCGGTGGGGCTGGATAACCTCGCCGCCGCGATTGGCGAAGAGCGGGAAACCATTGAAGATGTGCTGGAGCCCTACTTAATTCAGCAGGGTTTTCTGCAGCGTACGCCGCGGGGAAGAATGGCGACGGTGCGCGCCTGGAATCATTTCGGGATTACGCCGCCGGAGATGCCGTAGTTCGCTACGGATGTGTCATTCATCGGGAGACCCGGTCAGCAGCGCGACCGGGTTTTTCATTTTTAGCTGGCGGCTTTTTTCGTCATGCTGAGAATAAACAGCGCCGCGGCGCACAGCACCACCGATGGACCGGCCGGCGTGTCGTAGAAAGCCGAGAAGGTTAACCCGCCGGTGACGGCCAGCATGCCCACGCCCACCGCCACGGCGGCCATTTGCTCCGGCGTGCGGGCAAAACGGCGGGCGGTGGCGGCCGGGATAATCAGCAGGGAAGTGATGATCAGCGCCCCGACGAACTTCATCGCCACGCCGATAGTCAGGGCGGTGACCAGCATCAACAGCAGCTTGACCCGCTGCAGCTTCACGCCATCGACAAACGCCAGGTCCGGACTGATGGTCATCGCCAGCAGATTCCGCCACTGCCAGAGCAGAATGCCAATCACAATCACCACGCCCATGGCAATGGCGATCAGGTCCTGCGGGGTGACCGCCAGCAGATCGCCGAACAGGTACGCCATCAGATCGACGCGGACGTTAGACATCAGACTGACCACCACCAGCCCCAGGGAGAGCGCGCTGTGCGCCATGATGCCCAGCAGGGTATCGATCGCCAGATGCGGCCGTTTTTCCAGCCATACCAGCCCGCCGGCCAGCAGCAGGGTGACGGCGATCACCGCATAAAACGGATTGACGTTCAGCAGTAAACCGAAAGCGACGCCGAGCAGCGAGGCATGCGCCAGCGTGTCGCCGAAATAGGACATACGGCGCCAGACCACAAAGGAGCCCAGCGGGCCGGCGGCGCAGGCCAGCATCATCCCGGCCAGCCAGCCAGGTAACAAAAGTTCAATCATTAACGGCTGTTTCCCCGACGCAGTACAATTCGCCCCTGAAGATCGTGGCGGTGATTATGGTGATGGCGGTAGATCCCCAGCTGTTCCGCGCCGCGCGGGCCGAACATGGAGATAAACTCCGGATGCATTGAGACGACCTCTGGTGCGCCGGAGCAGCAGATATGCTGGTTCAGGCACAATACCTCGTCGGTTTTGGCCATGACCAGATGCAGGTCGTGGGAGACCATCAGCACCGCGCAGTCCAGCTCATGGCGCAGCTGGTCGATAAGATCGTAGAGCGCAACCTGACCATTGACGTCGACGCCCTGGGTCGGTTCATCCAGCACCAGCAGTTGCGGGCGATTGAGCAGGGCGCGGGCCAGCAGCACGCGCTGGGTTTCTCCGCCGGAAAGTTTTTGCATCGGGGCGTCGATCAGATGCCCGGCCTGCACGCGCTTCAGCGCCGGCAGGATGTCGTCTTTGCGGGTGCCCGGACGCAAACGCAGGAAGCGGCTGACGGTCAGCGGCAGCGTGGCGTCGAGATGCAGTTTCTGCGGCACATAGCCGATCCGCAGGCGTTCTTCGCGCTTGATAACACCCTCTGTCGGTGCTACCAGCCCCAGAACCACCCGCACAAGCGTCGATTTGCCGGCGCCGTTGGGGCCCAGCAGGGTCAATATTTTGCCTGGCGTGAGAGCCAGCGAGATGTCAGACAGCACGCGGCGTTGGCCAAAGGCCACCGAGACATTTTCCAGCGTTACAAGGTTTGTCATAATCATTTAGGGGTTGCACAAGCTAGTGAATGTTATAATATCACATCACACTCACTCGTTTCGATGACTAGACGCATTATGTTACATAAAAATACGCTTCTTTGCGCTGGACTTGGCGCTGTTTTTTTGTTCGCACAGGTACCGCAGGCCAGTGCCGCCGTGGTGACTTCCATGAAACCGCTGGGCTTTATCGCGGCGGCTATCGCCGATGGGGTTACCGACACCCAGGTGCTGCTGCCCGATGGCGCCTCCGAGCATGATTATTCTCTCCGTCCTTCCGATGTAAAACGCTTACAGAACGCAGACTTAGTGGTGTGGATCGGTCCGGAAATGGAAGCCTTTATGGATAGGTCGACGCAAAGCATTGCGGCGAATAAAAAGGTGACTATCGCAGAGCTGGATGGGGTCAAACCGCTGCTGATGACCGGCGCTGACGACGATGACGCTCATCATGGTCATGACCATGGCGCAGCGGAAAAAAGTGACGGCGATCACCATCACGGTATCTACAATATGCATCTGTGGTTATCCCCAGAGATAGCGCGGCTTTCGGCGGTTGCAATCCACGATAAATTATTGGAACTTATGCCGCAGAGTCGAGCCAAACTCGACAGCAACCTGCAGCAGTTCGAGGCCGCGCTGGCGGCGACCGACAAGCAGGTTAGCAATGAGCTGGCACCGCTGAAAGGAAAGGGCTATTTCGTTTTTCATGACGCCTACGGTTACTTTGAAAAACACTACGGTTTGACCTCGCTGGGGCATTTTACCGTCAACCCTGAAATACAGCCCGGTGCGCAGCGTTTACACGAAATCAGAACACAACTGGTTGAGCAGAAAGCCACTTGCGTTTTTGCTGAGCCACAGTTCAGGCCAGCGGTTATCGAAGCTGTTGCCCGGGGCACGTCTGTGCGCATGGGGACCCTGGATCCACTGGGTAGCGGAATTAAGCTGGGTAAAGCGAGTTACCCGCAATTCCTCACCCAGCTGGCGAATCAGTATTCGAGCTGCCTGAAAGGAGATTAACGAGGAAGTGAATACGTGCAACAGATAGCCCGCGCTGTCACTCAGGCATTTAACAATCTGCCACGACCTCATCGCGTCATGCTGGGGTCGCTTAGCGTTCTTACCTTAGCGGTCGCCGTCTGGCGACCCTACATTTACCACCCGGAATCCGCCCCCATCGTCAGAACCATTGAACTGGAAAAAAGCGAGATCCGCTCCCTGCTGCCGGAAGCCTCCGAGCCGATCGACCAGGCCCCGCAGGAAGAAGAAGCCATTCCTCAGGATGAACTCGACGAAAAAGCCGATAGCGATGCCGGCGGGCACGAATACGTGGTGTCGACCGGCGATACCCTCAGCAGCATCCTGAACCAGTACGGTATCGATATGGGTGATATCGCCCAGCTCTCCTCCGCCGATAAAGAGTTGCGTAATCTGAAGATTGGCCAGCAGCTCTCCTGGACCCTGACCGCCGACGGCGATCTGCAGAGTCTGACCTGGGAGATGTCCCGCCGCGAAACCCGCACCTACACCCGCGTGGCTAACGGCTTTAAAATGAGCAGCGAGCTGCAGAAAGGCGACTGGGTCAACAGCGTGCTGAAAGGCACCGTCGGCGCCAGCTTTGTCTCCAGCGCGCGCGATGCCGGGCTGACCAGCACGGAAATCAGCGCGGTGATCAAGGCCATGCAGTGGCAGATGGATTTCCGTAAGCTGAAGAAAGGCGATGAGTTCTCGGTATTGATGTCGCGCGAAATGCTTGACGGCAAACGCGAGCAAAGCCAGCTGCTTGGCGTGCGTCTGCGTTCTGACGGGAAGGACTACTTTGCCATCCGTGCCGAAGACGGAAAATTCTACGACCGCAACGGGACGGGGCTGGCGAAAGGCTTTATGCGCTTCCCGACGGCGCGTCAGTTCCGCGTCTCCTCTAACTTTAACCCGCGTCGTCTGAACCCCGTCACCGGGCGCGTCGCGCCGCACCGTGGCGTCGATTTCGCGATGCCGCAGGGAACGCCGGTGCTGGCGGTGGGTGATGGCGAAGTGGTGGTGGCCAAGCGTAGCGGCGCCGCCGGGTATTACGTGGCCATCCGCCACGGCCGTACCTATACCACTCGCTACATGCACCTGCGTAAGCTGCTGGTGAAGCCGGGGCAGAAAGTGAAGCGCGGGGATCGTATTGCGCTGTCGGGGAATACCGGACGCTCAACCGGGCCGCACCTGCACTACGAAGTGTGGATCAACCAGCAGGCGGTCAACCCGCTGACGGCGAAACTGCCGCGTACCGAAGGGCTGAGCGGTTCCGACCGTACCGATTATCTGGCGCAGGTCAAAGAGGTCGTTCCGCAGCTGCGGTTTGACTAACCACCGGTCAGTGGAAAGCCGGTGCCCCAGGGCGCCGGCTTTTTATTTTGTAGGATACCCAACGTCTCGCTACACTATCCCATTATCTTGATTAAGCAGTCGATCTGCGGATTGGGCATGGAAACGAAAAAAAATAATATTGAGTTTATCCCTAAGTTTGAAAAATCTTTTTTACTGCCGCGCTACTGGGGCGCCTGGCTGGGGGTCTTTGCCTTCGCCGGTATTGCGCTGACGCCGCCTTCCTTTCGCGATCCGCTTCTCGGCAAACTCGGTCGTCTGGTCGGGCGTCTGGCGAAAAGCTCGCGCCGCCGGGCGCAGATTAATTTGCTGTATTGCTTCCCGGAAAAAAGCGAGCATGAGCGGGAAGCGATCATCGACGCCATGTACGCCTCGGCGCCGCAGGCGATGGTGATGATGGCCGAGCTGGGCCTGCGCGATCCGCAGAAAATTCTCGCCCGCGTCGACTGGCAGGGTAAAGCGATCATCGACGAGCTGCAGCGCAATAATGAAAAGGTGATTTTCCTCGTCCCGCACGCTTGGGGCGTGGATATCCCGGCGATGCTGATGGCCTCCGGCGGGCAGAAGATGGCGGCGATGTTCCACAACCAGGGTAACCCGGTCTTCGATTACGTGTGGAATACCGTACGTCGTCGTTTTGGCGGAAGGATGCACGCGCGCAACGACGGGATCAAACCGTTTATTCAGTCGGTGCGCCAGGGTTACTGGGGCTACTATCTCCCCGATCAGGATCACGGCGCTGAGCACAGCGAGTTTGTGGATTTCTTCGCGACCTATAAGGCCACGCTGCCGGCGATTGGCCGTTTAATGAAGGTATGCCGCGCCCGCGTCGTTCCGCTGTTCCCGGTCTACGATGGCAAAACGCATCGCCTGACGGTGCTGGTGCGCCCGCCGATGGACGATCTGCTGGACGCTGACGATACAACGATCGCCCGGCGGATGAACGAAGAGGTGGAAGTGTTTGTTACGCCGCACACCGAGCAGTACACCTGGATCCTGAAGTTGCTGAAGACGCGCAAGCCGGGTGAAATCGAGCCCTACAAACGCAAAGAGCTGTACCCTAAGAAGTAGTCTGCAGGCGCGCCAGTGGGCATTCCCGGCTCACTGGCTATATTGCGTCAGCAACATCATGTTCTCAGCCGCAAGCCGGTAACGATACTCCGGTCGGCCGGTGATACCGTAGTGATTGCTGGTGAAGAGCACGTTGATCTGCTCCAGCCAAATCAGGTATTTGCGGCATGAAACTCTGGAGATCTGCAGTGCCGCCGCCAGCTCATTGGTTGAAAAATCTCGCGCCTGATGAGCGATTATCCACCGGCACACCAGGCGAAGCGTTTGCGGCGTCAGCCCTTTCGGCAAGCGGCGGGGGCCGTCCTGTTATTGAACCCGCGGCGTAGCAGGGTGTCGATATCCGCCTGGGCGTAGCAGGATTTCGCTTGCTTCGCATCGCGTTTATTGCGCCAGGTTCGCAGGGCTTCCTCAAAGCGCGGAAACTGAAACGGTTTAATCAGGTAATCAACCACGCCATAGCGCAGCGCCGTCTGCACGGTGAGCGCATCGGCGGCGGACGTCATCATGATGACATCAATATTCCGCCCATCAGCGCGAAGCGCCGGCAGCAGGTCCAGGCCGCTCTCCTGTTGCATATAGACATCCAGCAGCAGCAGATAGATCGGCGCCAGATGGCTCAGCATCGCGTTAGCATCGGCGATCGTCGCCGCGACTCCGCAGCAGTGAAAATCAGCTACCTGGCTGATAAACAACCGGTTCAGTTCGGCCACCATAGGATCATCATCGACAATCAGCACATTGAACATGGGTGGTTCCCCCGAGTGGCGGGAAGCCAGCCGGCTTCCCGCGAGATGAGCGATCACAATGACGAACGTTTATACGCGGTGTAGCGCGCTCGCCAAAAGGTTTTATCGATATTCGCCGCCAGCTGCGCCTCGTCAATCTGCGGCGCTACGCCGTCGAGTTGAGCCGCGCGGGCGACCTCTGCGGCAATAGCCCGTGAGATCATCTCGATCTCTTCCACCGGCGGCAGTAAACCGCCGGTTTCGCGGGTCGCCAGAGGCGAGTGGGCGGCCAGCGTTTTACTGCAGGTGATAAGCATTGCTTCGGTGACGCGCTCGGCTTTACTGGCAAGGATCCCCAGCCCCAGACCGGGGAAAATATAGGCGTTGTTGCACTGGGCAATGTCGTAGGTTTTGCCGTCATAGAAGACAGGGTCGAACGGGCTGCCGGTGGCGATGAGCGCGCTACCCCGGGTCCACTCCAGCAGATCCTTCGGCTGGGCCTCGGCTCGGGAGGTGGGGTTAGAGAGCGGCATAATAATCGGACGCGGGCAGTGCCGATGCATCTCTTTCACTATCTCTTCGCTAAACAGCCCCGGCTGGCCTGACACGCCGATCAGCACGGTAGGGTGGACGTTGCGTACGACATCCATCAGCGACAGCTGGGCCGCCTCGGTATCCCAGTGGGCAATACTGGCTCGGGGGGTGACCAGCTCGCGCTGAAAATTGAGCAGATTAGGCATCTCATCAGTCAGCAGACCAAAGCGGTCAACCATAAAGATGCGGCGACGTGCTTCCGTTTCTGAGAGCCCATCATCCACCATCAGCGCAATGATTTTTTCCGCAATGCCGCATCCGGCCGAACCGCCGCCAAGGAAAACCACCCGCTGGTCGCGGAGCGACGTCCCGGCGGCGGCAGCGGCGGCGATCAGGGTTCCCGAGGTCACGGCGGCGGTGCCCTGAATATCATCGTTAAAACAGCACAGGTGGTGTCGATAGCGGTTGAGCAGTCGCGTGGCATTCTTTTGGGCAAAATCTTCAAACTGGAGCAAGACATTCGGCCAGCGCTGCTGAATGGCATGGACAAACATGTCCATAAACTCCAGGTACTGCTCATCGCTGATGCGCGGATGTCGCCAGCCCATATACAGCGGATCCTCCAGATGCTGCGGATTGTTGGTACCGACATCTAACATAATGGGCAGCGTTGATGCCGGGTGAATGCCCCCGCAGGCGGTATATAACGAGAGTTTGCCAATGGGGATCCCCATACCGCCGATTCCCTGGTCGCCCAGCCCCAGAATACGCTCGCCATCGGTTACCACGATGACTTTGATATCGTTGCGGGAAAACCCCTGCAGCATCTCGTCAATATGGTGACGGTTGGGCCAGGAGATGAACAGGCCGCGTCCCCGGCGATATATTTCTGAAAAGTGTTCGCACGCTTCACCCACCGTCGGGGTATAAATAATGGGCAGCGTCTCTTTCATATGGCTGCGCAGCAGGTTATAGAATAACGTCTCGTTTGTGTCCTGAATATTTCTGAGATAAATATGGCGCGAAATGCTTTTTTTGAACTGACAAAACTGGCCCCATGCGCGCTCGGTTTGTTCCTCAATGGTTTCCACATTGTGCGGTAACAGTCCCTGAAGATTAAACGCTGCGCGTTCGCTTTCCGTAAAAGCGAGGCCTTTATTTAATAACGGGTTTTCCAGCAGGACAGCACCGTTATAGGGGGTGTATAAGGTTTCTGTGGCTAACATTACATGACTCCTGAATATCAAATTAAAACATTGCCTGATGTCTTGGTGTTTTATTTCTGTGATTACGAAATGAGATAAATCATGACGCCTTCGGTGACCACGCCGATGGCGGTGCCCAGCAAAATAGAAGATGAGGCGGGTTCAATATAGGTATCGCTGCGCAGGGCAAACATCCCCGCCGCGATAGCGGAAGGCGTGGCGCCAATGATAATAACCTGTTGCATCAGGGAATGACTGAGCCCAAAGGCCAGCCCGGCCAGCGCCATCATGCCCGGCTGGATCAGGTTTTTAATACTAATGTTGGTGCAGGTTTGAATATTGACCGTCGGACGTTCACCGTAAAACAGCAGCCCAAGGGCGAACAGTGACAGACCGCCGGCGATTTTACCCACCATTTCGACGGGCACGCTGAGCAGAGGCGGCAGCTGGATCCCGGCCAGGCTGAGCAGCACCCCGGAAATGGGGATCCAGACAATGGGATTTCGTACGGCGTTAAGCAGGTTTTGCAGGATCAACTGCCCGGCGTGGAGCTGGGGAGCCTCAGCGTCTCCGGGCTGGTCTCCCATGCGGATCAGGATGATGGTCAGAGGGATCATCAATACGCTGGTCACCAGGTTTCCGATAAGCACCCCGAGAAAGCCCTCCGGACCTATCAGCACCGCCAGCACGGGGGCGCCAAAGTAGGCCATATCGGGGAAGGCGCAAACCAGCGACTGAATCGCGCTGGTTTTAATATCATGACGAAAAACGTAGCGCGAGATCAGTAGCGTGGCTTTGTTGAATAAATCAGATTTCGGGTAAGTCTCCCCCGTAGCGGGTTGTGTTTTCAGGCAATACGCACGCTTT
>NZ_JAKKOM010000027.1:0-75499 GCF_021739525.1 Klebsiella sp. 2019SCSN059
GGTAAGCAGAGTTTTTGAAATGTAAGGCCTTTGAATAAGACAAAAGGCTGCCTCATCGCTAACTTTGCAACAGTGCCTTCCAGACCGATCCCTTGCAAATACCTCCCGGCGTCCGAAATTACGTTGCATTACAGCTGAACATTCATCGCCCTGAGATCATGGCCCGATACGCCCAGAGAGAGAATACCCGTTGGGAGCATCAAAGGCTGATCAGGCAACACTCTGACTACCATGATTTTGGCGATTTCCCCTGGTCGTTCAGACTGAAACGTCTGCTTTATATCCGCACATGGCTCAGTAACGAGCGCCCCGGTCTGATGTTCGATTTTGCCACGGCATGGTTGCTCCAGAATAAAGTATTGTTGCCCGCAGCCTCAGCGCTGACGAGGCTCATTGGCGAAATTCGTGAGCGGGCAAGCAGGCGTTTGTGGCGCAGACTGGCTGCATTACCTGACAGCTGGCAGACTGAGCAACTGGCCGGTCTGCTTGTCATACCGGAAGGACAGCGGGTTTCCGTGATGGAGCAGATACGAAAAGGGCCCGTCAACGTCAGTGGTCCGGCCTTTACTGACGCACTTCAGCGCTACACACGCCTGCGCAGCCTGGAGTTTTCCCGGCTGAATTTTGCCGGGCTGCCTGCAATTCAACTCCGCAACCTGGCTCGTTATGCTGGCATGGCTTCGGTAAAATATATCGCCAGAATGCCGGAGGAACGGCGGCTGGCCATCCTGACCGCGTTTGTTAAAGCACAGGAAATTTTGGCACTCGATGAGGCTGTCGATGTTCTGGATCTGCTGATCCTCAATATCACGCGTTCAGCGAAGCAAACCGGGCAGAAAAAACGGCTCAGAACGCTCAAAGATCTTGATCGCGCGGCGCTACTTCTGGCACATGCATGTACGCTTTTACTGGATGATAAAATGGATGACGCAGCGCTGCGTCAGACTATTTTCAGCCACGTACCAAAGAACCGGCTGGCGGAATCCGTAGGTAAAGTCAATGAGCTTGCCCGCCCGCAGGACACAAATTTCCAGGATGAAATGGTCGAGCAATATGGACGGGTTAAGCGCTTTCTGCCAGCGATGCTGCGTGATTTACATTTTCAGTCTGCCCCTGCCGGCGAAAATACGCTATCGGCCATACATTACCTGGCCGAACTGAGTGGTTCGAAAAAACGCCTCCTGGAGAATGCGCCTGAGCAGATCATTACAGGTCCCTGGAAACGTCTGGTGTACGACTCCGAAGGCCGGATACAGCGTGCAGGATACTCATTGTGCCTGCTGGAACGCCTTCAGGATTCGCTGCGTCGCCGCGATATCTGGCTGGAGAACAGCGATCGCTGGGGCGATCCGCGTCAGAAGTTTCTTCAGGGGAAAGAATGGCAGGCTCAGCGGATCGCCGTATGCCGGGCGCTTGGACACCCCACCGATGGTGGAAATGCCGTTAAACAGCTGGCAACCGAACTGGACGAAACCTGGAAAACGGTGGCCTCACGCTTTGAGCTGAATGCTGCCGTGAGCATCTGTCATCAGGGTAAATATCCGTCCCTGACCATCAGCAGTCTGGAAAAACTGGAAGAACCGCAGCCGCTGATTCTTCTGAACAGCCGCGTCAGGCAGCTGGTCCCCCCTGTTGATCTGACAGAGCTGCTGCTTGAAATTGACGCCCGGACTGGTTTTACCCGCGAATTCACTCATGTGAGTGAGTCTGAAGCCCGTGCTCAGGATCTTAACATCAGCCTGTGTGCCGTACTGCTCGCTGAAGCCTGCAATATCGGACATGAACCGCTGATCAAACACAGTATTCCGGCACTGACCCGCCACCGTCTGAGCTGGGTAAAACAAAACTACATTCGGGCTGAAACGCTGGTCAGCGCTAATGCCCGGTTGGTCGATTTTCAGTCCACGCTGGAACTGTCTGAGCGCTGGGGCGGCGGAGAAGTGGCTTCTGCAGATGGGATGCGCTTTGTCACTCCTGTAAAAACGCTGAACTCTGGCCCTAACAGAAAATACTTTGGCTCAGGGCGTGGGATCACCTGGTACAATTTTGTTTCTGACCAGTATTCCGGCTTTCACGGCATCGTTATCCCCGGTACGTTGCGTGACTCTATCTTTGTGCTGGAAGGGCTTCTGGAGCAGCAGACGGGGCTGAATCCGGTGGAGATTATGACGGACACTGGAGGGTCCAGCGACATTATCTTTGGCCTGTTCTGGCTGCTGGGCTACCAGTTTTCGCCCCGCCTGGCAGATGCCGGTGAGGCGGTATTTTGGCGTGCAGATAAAAATGCGAACTACGGGGTACTGGATGAGCTGGCGCGGGGATGCGTTGAACTGTCAAAGATAGAAACCCAATGGGATGAAATGATGAGGGTTTCCGGTTCTCTGAAGCTGGGTACAGTCCACGCCTCAGAACTTGTGGGCTCGCTTTTAAAAAGTTCCCGTCCGTCAGGGCTGGCGCAGGCGATTATGGAGGTGGGACGGGTCAACAAGACGCTGTACCTCCTCAACTACATTGATGATGAAGAATATCGTCGCAGGATACTGACTCAGCTTAACCGGGGAGAAGGCCGTCACGCCGTGGCAAGGGCGATCTGTTACGGCCAACGTGGTGAGATTAGAAAACGTTACCGTGAGGGGCAGGAGGATCAACTGGGTGCGCTGGGGCTTGTCACTAACGCAGTTGTATTGTGGAACACGCTTTATATGCAGGAAGCGCTATCACATTTGCGCAGCGCTGGTGAGATCCCGGAAGACGAGCATATCTCACGCCTGTCGCCACTGATGTACGGTCATATCAACATGCTGGGACATTATACGTTCACGCTGCCGGAAAATATTCTGAAGGGAGAGTTGAGGCCATTAAATTTCAATTCAAACAATGAATTATTGCCTTAACGTGGTTTTTTACACGATTGAACCTCGAACCCCTTTTATGCTATCTCTTGCGTACGACTGTGCCCTGCGCCGGGAAGAGTTGTGCTCCGTTGCTACCGGCGATATTGACCCTTCTCGTCGCTTGCTAACAGTTCGGGCTGAAACGACAAAAACTAAGCGAGGTCGGGTTGTGCCCTATTCTGTCGTAACCGGAGAGTTATATTTCCTCTGGTTAGCAGAACGGCGACAATTAAATACTTCCCGTGGCCCACTGTTTCTTTCTTATTCCTGTCGCAACAGAACTGCGCCAATAACCCGGTGGACCTGGTCCAAGATCGTAAGGTCGTTGGCAATGCAGGCGGGGCTACCCCAATTGAGTACGCATACCTTCAGACATCTATGTCTGACCGATCTCGCCAGAGCTGACTGGGATATTCATGAGATCGCTACGTTTGCCGGCCATCAGAGTATCCAGTCAACGTTACTTTATATCCATCTTAGTGCGCGTGATCTTACGGAAAAATTTAACGCAGGTATGGCGTCGATACATGAACATCGGTTACACAATTTAAAGGGGGACAATACGGATGGCAATGAAAACTGAATATGATGCGCCAGCCCCTTTTGACTACGAAGAATGGCAACCTGATCCTGACTGGGATTGTTCTCCCAAATTACAGCCGATTGAACGAGATACTTTGATAAACCTGGCTCAGTATGTTGTTGGACGTCATAAACAAAACTGGTCGAACTGTGTAAGACAAAGGCTTTCTCGCCTGATAATTCCACTCAGAGCAGCATTAAAGTGGATGAATGCCGCATCCACAACAACCAATTCTGCAATTCATGACATCATTCTGGAAATGCACCGGCTGGAAAAAAACTACTGGTCATGGACCCAGGACGACTGGCTCGAAGTGCTGTGCAGCAGTGAAGAGGTATTTCGCAAAAAATATGGCAGCTGTGGTAATTGTCGACAGTATATCCTCGCGATTGCTTGGTTACTGTGCGGATTTAATCGACTTGAGGCGGCTGGCTGCTTTTATCATTATCGGCTTTCTGTCAAAGTTTTTGGCCGCCCGGCGACAGAGGCGGCGGTAAACAAGCTTCAGGAGAACATGCAGCGCCTCGGCTTTGTCGCTGCTGACAATAACATTCGTAATGCGCTACTGCTGTCTATGCTTTGTCAGCGGCAGGTTGATCCTGAAAAATTGGAACTGGAAACACTTAAGCGAGTAATAACTTACGGGCCTGTTTATATGCGTCGCTCTGCGGCCACCTTGTCAAGGATATTTGCTGCGATGGGGCTGTTCCCCGCGGGCATTGACCATCGTATTCTTGAGCGCAGACGGCCTCACGGGGAATATCGTGCAACCAGTAACGTTCCGGAAGAATGGTTGCGATGGTGTGAACGCTGGCGTAAAACCGCTATTAAAGCACCATCATCTGAACTCAGTACATGGTACCGCATCCTGCAGTGTGGGCGCTGGCTGAAAGCCACTCACCCTGATATACATTCTCCTGCAGACTGGAGCCGGGACATCGCACTTGAATACGTAGCTGCAGTGTGTCAAATGAAAATAGGCCAGTGGTCTGAACCGCGCCATATGTATCAGAATCGAATAGGCCAGTTAATGACAGCCTCTGCACGGGCGGGGATTTTACAGGCTATCAGAGTTTTTTTTCGAGACCTTCAGGAATGGGGGCTTATTATCGTCCGATTTGATCCTGTCAGAACGTTCCGTTTACCCCGCGCTATCCGGGCCAGTATTGGCCCTGCACCAAGAGTCGTTGCTGATGATATATGGAGTAAACTTGTCTGGGCAGGGTTGAACCTGCAGGAGCAGGATCTGCATTATGGTGAACAACTTTACTATCGCTACCCATTTTCTATGGTTCGTGCATTATGTGTTCTCTGGCTGTTTGGTGGGTTGCGTCGTGATGAAATTTTGCGGATGCGAACAGGCTGTATACGCTGGCAAAATGATGAACATCAGGGCGGCTCTCGGATATGTTTGCTGGATGTCCCCGTGAACAAAACCAGCACGGCCTTCACCAAACCTGTTGATCCAATCGTAGGGGAATACATTGATTGCTGGGAAAAAGAACGAAATATACAACCAGACCAACTTGATTTAAAAACGGGTGAACTTGTCAGTTATCTTTTTATGCATAAAGCTGCTCGGATTAGCCAGAGTTATATTAATAAATCCTTAATTCCGATGCTTTGTCGGAAAGCTGGTGTTCCAAACGAAGATATCAGGGGGACTATCACTAGCCACAGAGCGCGGGCAACTATAGCCAGCCAGCTGTTTAATGCCCGGGAACCACTAGGATTATTTGAGTTACAGCGCTGGCTCGGACATTCCTCTCCCAGTTCGACACAGCATTATATCGATATCACACCGACAAAACTGGCAGGGTCTCTGTCTAAAGCAGGATACTTTGAGCGAAACCGTCGTATGGTTTCGGTGCTGATCGATCAGGATGCAATTTCGTCCGGACAAATGCAGAAAGGAGAACCATGGCGATATTATGACCTTGGGCACGGATTGTGTAGTTATGACTTTTTTGAACAGTGCCCACACCGTATGGCTTGTGCAAAATGTTCGTTCTACCTGCCTAAATCATCATCAGAAGCGCAATATATAGAGGGGCGTCAGAATTTACTCAAAATGATGCAGGAGATCCCGTTGACGGATGATGAACAGGCAGCAGTAAATAATGATATTGGTGCGATAGACAAATTATTAGAGAAATTAAAAAACATTGAAACACCAGACAAGCAAAAAAGATAAAATAGCGAAAAAATATCCCGGTTAATTTGAATATCCAAGTTATTCTTTTTTATCTAAGTCTTTTACCTCATGATTAGTTGCACTTCTTGTTTTTTCAATCCCCCACACGGCCTTTGCAACTTCCTCAATTTTCGCGACAAACTTATCGACATTAAAGCCTGCAATAAACGCCAATGCAAAGAAACCCATTTCACTGGACCCTGCATTGGAGCTAGATTCCAGAACTAACAATCCTGCTTTAAGAAATAAGTAACTGATTGCACCTGCAATTGTACTGGTAAGTGGGCGGATGAAATACCATACATGCCAATCTGGATCCCATTGTTTTCTAATGCATTTATTGATGTAAATTGCACGAAAACAATATAAACAACCACCAATATAGGCAATGGTGCGTAAGGTGCAGGCAACCACCCCAGAGACATAGCCCCAATAGCGTATGTTGCCAGACATAACAGAATAAAAAGGTAGGTGATTATTATCGCAATCATCCATTCCTTATTGTTTTTATTAATACCAGTTACATTCATGTTAACTTTATCCTATAGAATCTTCAGGTTTTTCTATTCTTAGCATGATGATTTGCTGCTTATCATCTATTGAAGAATCGATTTTCACATCCAAATTTAACCGACGGTTAAGATAATATAATTGTGCTTGACGTATCCGAATTTTCGCCTCGCCATGCACCATTTGGTAATCATGCTCAATAGATAGCCGTCTATTCGTATCGTAGTTAGGATTTGGACCTATCACCACATCAATAAATGTATTCCAGTCAACATCTTGTGGAATTGATGTCGGTGGGGAAACAAATTCAATAATATTAAAGAATCTGCCAAGGACAAAATCTTTAAACATTGCAGATTTAAAACAATAGGCGCGAATATGCCACCGATGACCATCATGTGCAAATGCAGTTGGGTATAACATACGAACCGCTGGTTCATTAGTCATCGAACGATAATCAACAACCAAAGCCTGTTCTCTTTGCATGGCCCGGATTAAATCAATCAATATTTCAGGTTGTACTTTCCTAGCCGGAAGAGGAAGGCTGGCAACCGGAGGGGCCCATCCAATGAAACTATCACAAGGATCCACTATTCCATTTTCTCGCCCTAATAGTTCATTCAGGTAATGATTACTGTCAAAACTTGAAAAAACAGGTTTGAAATCTGGGGTAGTTACATAAGCCTTCTGAGTTCGATCATACACCATGTTTCTTGGTGCAATCTCTTGATATTTAGCCAAATCTAATGAAGCCTGCGGCACAGAAATTCTGAAAAATGTAGTGATATCTGCACGGTTAAGTCGACCTTCCCACAGTAGGCGAAAATCGATGAATTCAAGTCGTCTCTCTTGGCCCCAATGACCAGTTCGCACCATTTTATCAATCATTTATCAATCATTTCCTGTGCTTACAATTTGAGTCTAAAAAATATACGTATAGTTACTAGACTCGAATAATTACTAGATGTATCTTAGCAACAGATGTTCTTAACCTCAATCTTTCG
This sequence comes from Klebsiella sp. 2019SCSN059, assembly GCF_021739525.1. Taxonomy (NCBI): domain Bacteria; kingdom Pseudomonadati; phylum Pseudomonadota; class Gammaproteobacteria; order Enterobacterales; family Enterobacteriaceae; genus Klebsiella; species Klebsiella sp. 2019SCSN059. Next base: position 7,186 of record NZ_JAKKOM010000027.1, read on the forward strand.
TATCCCTGAAGGAGATGTCGATGGCAGCAAAAGTTACTTTTTTCCAGGTCGGCAACGGTGATATGACACTGGTGCGTTTGGCTGATACCCCGGGTACATCCATTCTGACTGATGTACATATCCGTTCTGCTGCTGATGACCCCAAAGATGACACACCTGATGTTGCCTCGGCGCTACGTAACAGATTGAAGTACGATAATAACGATCGCCCTTTTGTTGACGTCTTTATGCTGAGTCATCCGGATCAGGACCATTGTGGGGGGCTACGTAAACATTTTTGGCTGGGCCGTCCTGAAGACTATCCAGATGACCATCTGAAACGTTCAGAAAAACGCATAATCATCCGAGAGTTGTGGTCATCACCATTGATTTTTCGACGTCGTTCGAAAAATCACACACTTTGCGAAGATGCTCAGGCATTTAATACGGAAGCTCGGCGCCGTGTAAAATACTGGCGGGAACATGGTTACGCATTTAGCGGTAATCGCATTCTTATCATGGGTGAAGATATTAACGGTAAAACGGATGATCTGAGTGCCATTCTTATTAAAGCTGGTGATACATTCACCAGAATTGACGGGCAAGTTTCAGACGTTTTCTCTGCACAGCTTCTGGCACCCGCACCACATGAAGATGATGAAAATCTGGAAGAAGCCCTTTCTAAAAATGAATCCAGTATCATTATGAATATGAAAATACTGCCTTCCGCATATTCTCGTAATCCTATGCACTTTTTACTCGGTGGGGATGCAGAAGTTCTCATCTGGGAGCGATTATGGAATCGTTACAAAAGCAATCCTGAGGTGCTGGAGTATGATCTTCTCCTCACACCACATCATTGTTCGTGGCATTCACTTTCCTATTATAGCTGGTCACAATGGGGAGAAGATGCTCTGGTTTGCGATGCGGCCCGTAATGCTTTAGGGCAAGCGCGTTCTGGAGCGACAATAGTTTCCAGCAGCAAACAGATACTTGATGACGATTATGATCCTCCGTGTATTCGAGCTAAACGTGAGTACGATGATATTCTGGATAATGTTGATGGTTGGTTCAGTTGCACGGGCGACCTTAAAGATAAAACTGTTCTTGAGTTTGAAGTGGCACGAGATGGAAAATTGATTCCCGCTATTGTTGGTGCAGTTTCTGCTGCGACAAGCGCTGCTACGGCAGCCGCACCCCGGGCAGGTGTAATAAACCAATGATCGAATATTTCGAATTGGGTAAACGCCTCGATTCATCGGGGCGTGATAGCCTATATCCGCAAACAATCTCATTGCTTACAGCATGCGAACAGCATCCCTATATAACTGTTCGAGAATTACGTTTATCTGAGCAAAACAATGACCGCTCGGAATACCTAGTCATTGATGTTGCTGATGGTACAGTAACTTCTGGCAATAAGGCCGGCATTCGTCGTAAAGAACGATTAGCTATTGAGATAAACCCTAAGTTCACTATCCCGATCCTAGTTCATGCATTGCGTAAAGATTTTCCTGTTTTATCTCATCAACATGCAGGTGTACCAGACTCTCCAAAAATTCTTTGCCTTTATGATGTATCTTGGAACGCCGTCGAACGCAACTGGACACCTGAAAGATTTATTGAGCGAATATTTTGGTGGCTCAGAGAATCAGCTGAACAACGTTTGCATCGAGAAGACCAACCTCTTGAGCAACTTTTTTATATGAGCCCCTATCAACTTATTTTACCAGCGAATTATCTTGATTATAATCATGCCGCAGCTCATAAACTCAGCCTCCAGATGGTCAGCAATGGTAAGCCGATAATTTTAAGGGCTGTACCTGAACATTCTAATCAGGGCATCAGACCATTTCGCTTATTAACCATTGCCGTCCCACCAGTTGAAGCCTCATTAGTTGCTTCATATCCTGACAATCTGAAAAAACTGGAAGAGCAGCTTCAATCCTGGGGAAGTGAACTTCTCCAGCCACTCGCTGATGCTGTTTATGATGCTATACCTGATACAGGTCTTCGCCCTAGCTCTGGTGAAAAGGAAGGTTTGCTAATTCTGCTATGGGTTCCTCGTTTAAGGGATGGTAAAACAGAACGTACTGATGTTATGGGCTATATCGTGGAACGCTCACTCTACGAACTTGCCAGCGTATTAGACATACTTGCCCCCAGGAATGAGCGGGGAATACAGCACCGTTTCCGACTACTTGGTGGCGTAAGAGGTACACAATGGCAACAGTTACCACTGTTACCTGTCGAAATACGTTCTGCTATGAATGCTGCACGAGCAAGAGACATTTCTGCTGTTGATTCTGATAATGCATCTTTCTATGGTGTTCTGGCTGGCGTTGGGGCTCTTGGCGGCACATTAGCTGATATCTGGATACGAATCGGCTGGGGACACTGGACATTTATCGATCCTGACAAACTCCTTCCACATAATCTGCCCCGCCATATTGGGGTTGATGATCATATTGGATACCCTAAAACTGATATTCTTCGGCACCTCGCAGGTAGTATTTATCCACATGAACCTCTCCCCGGAGCGATCAATAAAAGTATTCTTGATGACGATCATGATATTGCCAGAGCTGTGAATGAGGCTCACTTAGTTGTGGATGTCAGTACCACCTTTGAGGTGCCTAGGACCCTAGCGTTAAAAGATGATATACCCAGAACAGTTAGTCTGTTTCTGACACCATCAGGCAAGGCCAGCGTGATGTTAATAGAGGATACAGACAGACAGTGCCGAATTGATGCAATTGAGGGGCAATACTACCGGGCAATTTTGAGCAGCGAGTGGGGAAACACTCACCTACAGCACAATTATGGTGATCGTTGGGTCGGTGGTGGATGTAGGGATATTTCTGTACGTATGTCTAACGAATGTATTCACGTTCATGCTGGTATCCTGTCGCGCCAACTACGGCAGACCGTCCTTAAGGATGATGCTCGATTATGTATCTGGGTGTCTGATGAAAATTCAGGTGCAGTGAGCGCTCATGAAATTGAGCTTTACCCTGTGGTATCTGTAATTGCTGGCGAATGGATTGTTAGATACGATCAAGGCTTAGAACAAAAACTGAGACATACCCGTTTACAGGCCCTACCGAATGAAACCGGGGGCGCTATTGTGGGCATAACTGATTTTAAGAACAAGACTATTATTCTGGTTGATGTGTTCCCAGAACCTATCGACAGTAAATCCTCACCAGCCTTCTTTGTCCGAGGAGAAGAGGGACAAAAGGAAGCATTAGAACGGGTTCAGCAGCTGACCGCTCGTGTTGTCGATTATGTTGGTGAATGGCACTCCCATCCTCAAGGATTTTCAGCGAAAGCCAGTAATGAAGATGATAATTTAATCAAAAAGTTACATCAAAAAATGAGTGTGGAAGGTTTACCTGCTGTGATGCTGATTGTTGCGGAAAACGATATCAACATTATAGTCAGATGAAGTTCGCTTCATCTGCATCACAGTGTTACTTGCAATTCCACATAATCAATTGACCTAGCGATTACGCAGCCGTCATTATTACTCAAAACAATCAAAGGCTTATCCCGAAGGTCTGGGCGAAAGACCTTTTCGCAGCTTGCATAAAAGCTGTTTACATCAGCCAGTGCATACATCAGATATTACCCCTGGCACGGTGAACCCAATGTGTCACCACTCCGAAAATAGTAAGTTCATCAGGATTAGGGTAAATAGGCGAATAGGCATTATTCATGGGCAGAAGGGCCAGCTTCGGAGTAGTCTGGAGCTGTTTAACTGTGAAGCCCCCGTCCACTTCGGCAATCACAATGTCTCGGTTCTGAGGGCGTAGTGAACGGTCGACCACCAGCAAATCTCCATCCCGCATCCCCACATCCTGCATGCTGTTCCCCTGTGCCCTGACAAAATAGGTTGCAGAGGGATGCCTTATGCAATAATCGTTCAGGTCTAACTCACTGGAGGTATAGTCTTGGGCCGGGCTTGGAAAACCAGCGGGGCATAACTCAAGAAACAGTGGAATGTTAAGTTTCACCAGATTTTCTTTAGGAACCAATAACATATAACTAACCTCGCCACAAAATATAACTGTATAAATAAACAGTATAAATTATGTTTCAGGCGGTTCCCAGCCCATCAGGTAACAGGTTAGCGACGTCATTCGTAAATCCATAATTACTGGCTGTTTTTCATCTGAGCAAACCCAAACACAAGCATCAAGGCGTCTACCATCTGATATCAACTGTTGAATCTGACCGAACACTCCATTTTGATTGCATAAGCCCTTTAATTCACATTTGTGACTCATAAAATAATGATTAAATCTTCGACAGGTGATAAATTTAAAAAAAGGAGGACATCGCAAATGAAAATGAAACTTATCACTCTAACAATAATGTCAGGCTTATTGCTTACTGGTTGCGATCAAGTTAAAGACTCAGTTGATATTTATATAAAGCAGATTTTCTTAGAGGGAGCATTTAAGTTACCATCCATAGCTATTTCTCCTGGTTGGAAAATTAACGATCACGGAAGTGTTGCAGAAGTATATGGGAATAAAGATTGTCCTACCTCATCTGACGATGACATTCGGTCGGGATGCATTGTCATCGATCAGGAAGATGATACCGTACAAGCATTCATCGTTAATCCGAACTCAGAGCGCAAAGAGGTGCTCAACGAAATATGGATAGTAGAGCGCCATGGAGAATTTCCGTACAACAACTTTAGATTAAAACGACCAGATAACTCGTATGTAACCCCTTGGAACCAGGCATAATACAGTGGAGCTATCTAGGATATTAGGTTATTGAGTTGAAATTTGTGCAAACGTCTATACGACAGAAAAGTAACTTTCCTTGAGAAAATATTCTAATATTGAGTTGCTTCCTCATGAATGCAGGAGAAGAAATTTCTAGGGACACGCTACTATTTGATTTAATCCATTAGACGAAATCAGGGATGCGCCCCCTGCTCGCCAAAATTCATTCGCATCACCCCCCGCGAGATTGTGGGCACACAAGAGAGGAATCAAGGAGAGCTTTCGCTATCGTCCATCCCCCCGTTTACGGGGCCCGCACCGAAAACAATCAATTCCGAAAAGACCAACTGCTCTATAACCCCCGCCAACGGGGGACAGACACACAGTTTAAGCTGGCTCAGCATCCGATAACCCCCGCATCCAGGGGACATACTTCAGGTGCAAATGAGGGCATCAAATTACTGCCGATAACCCCCGCTAGCGGGGGACATACCAGCCAAACTGCGAAGCCGGGGTTTAAGTTAGGCTGAAAAATTCGAACCAGTAGCCGGGATATTCAGGGAGTCTTTTTCTCTCTTCATCTCCTGAAGAGTATGGCGATCATGCAACCTCGCAAAAAAACACCGAGTAGGCACAGGTAGACGACTAAAGAGACCTGTACACAAAGTATGTTCTGCAGGATTGGCGGTGATTATGATTTTATGTCCTGATGCACGAACCGCCAGAATGCATTCGTGGATTTTATCTGCGTCAAACAGCTCAATATCATCAATGACTATGTCAGCCCCTGAAAAGTCTTCAGAGATATTGTCACATTCTGCGATTTCCCGCGCAGTGGGATATAAAGCCCCTGGTAATGCGAGATTAGCCAGACAAGTTTTACCGGATCCAGATTCGCCAATGATGAAAGCCAGAGGCATCACCTTAGTTTGCTGCAAAAAACTATTGATACTACGGCTGTAGCCATCCACATTCGCCTGAACCAGTTCAGGTAAAGAATTATGTTGCATCATATAAAATTTCCTTACAGGTAGCTGAAATAGTAAATAGATATTTATCGCAAACAGATTATAAATAGAACGTAAAAAGGATATCGCAATGGTTGGTCTTACTCATTTTTCCAGTAAGTCACGCCATCATCGCAACTGTAACCGGTCTGCCCTGGCTCTCCGCCAATAAACAGGCCAGCCTGCCCTTTCAGGGATATACCGACACCAGTAGTTGTTGACCCATCTTTTTTAGCAACAATTTTACAGTGGTCTTTTGCCCAGTCTCGCCATTCAGCTTCATTTTTGTTTTTGGCAGAAAAGAATAAGGTCATAAAGAGTATCGTCCCGCCAAGAGCAATTAACAAAACAAACAATGTGAGCAGTGGTTTTAAATGGGAAAAATCTTTCCTAAAAATACCAAAAACAATCATCAGGAACAGCATGACTAATAACAGAATGCCAAACTCACGAACGGGAAACCAGGAACCCGCCTCCCATATAGAAGACAACTCAACACCATCGGATATAGAAGACAATTCAACACCATCAGAACTCATATTTTCACCTTAATAAATGTGCGTTAATTGACTGTAAATTCTAAAATCGAACTAAATTCCGATTGTTCAGGAAAAACGGGCTTAAGCCCTGCACGTCTAGCCATCCTCGTTGCCAGGATTAATATGTCTGTTGTGTCGGATAATGTGATCTGCTTGTGTGCTATCTGGATATCTTCATCAGTTAGCACGAATCCAGAAGGTGTAAACACCCCTGACTCAATGGTAATAACGAAGGTAGCACCTTGCTCATTAAAGAGAACCATCTCCGTAAGAGCACCAGCAGCACGATAGCTCGTCAAAATAATTTTGGTGATAATCCCGTGAGCTGCGATACATGAATTAATGAATCCATCGCCTTGCTCAGTCTGAATAATGCGGTCGGTAGAAGTCACACCAAACAGAAATTTTGAACCGTTTCTTTCCTGATTGTTCGTGTCAGTCATCACTGTCACCAAAGGCTTCATAGTACGCAGAATCAACAGCCATTCCCGCTTCATAGGCCTGTACCCAGTCAGCCTTTTCTCCAGCGACATCACCATTCAGTTCAGCCAAAATCTGGAGTTGTTCAAACCAAAGCTCGAACGATGAATTTTGTTTTGTTGAAGCGAAATCAGCCATGCTTTTTCACCTTATCAACCTGATTAGTTGACCGCCGGAACATCATCATCACAATACCGATACCAATAAGCACGGTCGTTCCGTATATAAAATAACCCCCAAGGTTATAGATATTTACGCCCAGCAAGGTTAGAGACTGTCCGTCTGGTATAAGAAAATTGAAAACAAAATACCACCAGCCAAAAAGTGTACCTTCCAGGAAAAGCATTTTTGGATAAATACTGATTGAGCTTGAAGCAAACAAATACAGAGCCACCAGCAACACAATCATTATCCAGAAAAATGCAGCTATAACAGCTGAAAAACCAAAGCTCAGAAATGTAAAGGCGACGGAATCTTTTCCTGATAAACCGCTGAATCCATAAACCAGCAAAGCCACAACGGCAAATAAAATAATAAGCTTAATAAAATTCATTTTATGTATGTCCCCTGGCTTATCTGAAAACAAGCCGGTAATGTATTCGAAATGAAATAAACAGGATGTTAGCCGGGGATATCTCCCCGGTTACGGTTATTACCTTACTGCTCTGTGTTTTTTTTCTGGATTTTTTCCAGATGTTTATCGTAGCTGTCTTTGGCTGCTGTCAGTTGCACGAACTCTTCATAGGTTAGAGTCAGTTGATATTGAGCTTTAGTGAGAACTTCCGCACCGTCTTCCATAAACGGAATTTCTTTCGCATCAACAACGATACGGTTGATAACTTCCAGCGAGTTATCGACGATCTCTTTTGAGATTTTTTTCGGCAGCACGTCGAATACCGACAGCTGAGTTTTGAAATTTTGTTTAGGTTCGCGTTTCGGGGCCGGAGTCGGCGTCGGTTCGGTATTGTCACTCCCTGCCCCTTCTTCCGAGCCACCACCAGCAACACCAGCCTCATTCCCTGCAGAGCCATCAACTGCACCAGCAGCAGCGCCAGCAGTGCTATTAGATGCGTTACCTGCATCAGTCGCTGTAATGGTTGTCACGTTGCCATCAGATTCACCGCTGGTGCCGTTTTCACCTGCACGCTGAGCAAGAAGGACCTGCCCAATGGTTTTGTCAGTGGCTTTGCCAAACTTATCATACGCTTCCTGAATAATAGCAACACAGTTATCAGGATGTTTTTCCATCACGTCGAGAGCAGCGTAATATGCGACAACACCTTTTACGACCAGACCTTTTAACGCTTCCGGGGCGGTGTGAACTTTGAGCAATTTACGAACATGGGTAACGGAGACTTTCCGGGCTTCGGCAAGTTCCTCAATGCTCATAGGCTCTTCGCTATCGTTGTGCAGGCGGTACAGTGATTCTGCCTGCGCAACGATAGAAACCGGCAGTTGATCGTTACCTTTAAGGTTAAAGAGCTCTGCTTTACCATCCGAGCCACGAAACTCGTCAACACGGATTTTATCTACCGGGCCTTCTCCACGTTCTTCGCGAATTTTATTAGCCAGAGGGATTGCACGGTGACGGCAGTGTCCCTGACGAATGACAACCTGGCCATCACGAACCTGGACAACCATAGCGGCCATTTCCAGTGGGCTATCGGCATATTGCTGCGCCAGACGCGCCAGGTGGTCCTTAACTTCCGGGAGTTCCCAGTAAGCCTCACCCAGGCCAGCAGTACGGGTGTTAAAGCCAGGGATGATGTTCAGATGCGTCGGGTCCATAACAAGACCATTGCCCAGACGACCACCGATACCGTTTTTTTCTAAGAAGGTACGCAGAGAAACATTTTCGTTTTTGGTTTTAGCTGGAGTTGCCAGAGTTGCAGTAGTCATTGAATTTTCCTCTTCCTGTTGTATGTGGTTTAACGGTCATTGCCGTTGTTAGACCCAGGATACATTTTCAAAACGCTCCATCAAGCCCCTATTTTCACTTTGGCGTGAAAAAAGTTACTTTTTTTTGTTCACGGCAAAAATTCTACACATGATTTCTTTGTGACAAGGGAACCAGGAGGCGGATTTTAGTGTTTAGAGGAAGAAAATTTTTGCAGTGGTTTCCCGTATTTCATAATTTCTGGAGCATTTTGAATGAGATACGAGAAATGAAGGGGCATAGGAAAGATGCGTGTTTCATTGGTTTTTGGCATAAATTGTCAAAAGTTACTTTTATTTGAGGGTGGAAAAGACGATCGGACACGTTTACAAGGGCAGAAAAGTAACTTTTTTAGGTGCTGAGTCAGTGCTTTCAAAAGTAACTTTTTGACAAAAGCGGCGCTGGGAATGGTGGCAAAGCTTGTGGGGGAAGGAAGAAACCATTTTTATCTGATTGTGAAAATCGTAGACGCTTGACCCGTCATGTTGATTCCTGTTCAAAAAAAGGCCCCCGAACGTCGATGGAAAAGTTACTTTTCAGGTTCAGTACCACGTCGCCGGAAACATAGCAGGTACAAGTCTCCTGCTATGCACGGTACGGCTCATCTGTTTAGCTCACCTTTGATTGCAGCTCTTTGCGGGCGTTTGCGATCAACTCGTTCACTTCGTCGCGGTCAAATCCTGGCATAGCAGGCAGAACCGTATCCGAAGGAACTGCATCAATCCATTCCAGTGCAGCAATCAGTGCACTGAGTAATTGTTCGTTGGTTTTCATTCGACCACCTTTTTAACCGTTTTATTTATGGTGTTTTATATTTAAAAGTTACTTTATCTGACTGCAAACCATAACCATACTGAGCAGGTCAACGTTCGTTCCCGGAATGATGCCTGTTCGATCGAATCTCTTCAATTAACTCGTGGTACTTCTGTTCAACCGAGGTCGTGTCGAGACCCATTTTTTTTGCTTCTGCAATGCGTAGCTCTAAATCGAGCAGGTCTGCACTTCTCGTCACCTGTGCTGTATCGACGCCGTTAAGAATGGCAGGTGGATTGAGATATAGGGCGGTACATTCCATATTGGTAAAAATTACCGCTGATTCCACTTCCCCCCTCTGGAGTTGGCGCAGATTAACAGCATCCACATATGCAGCTGGTTTTTGACTGGCTCTTGCCAGAAACGTTTGAGCCAGCCACCGTTTTTCTTCATCACAATACGGGTTATCGGCAATTTCCTGAATGCGCCCTAAGCTCATTCCACCGCCATCGGGCCTGAAGGCTTTGCTCTCAGACATGTTCCGTCCTCTGCATCACAGTTGAGTTAAAGAATCAATCCAGGGTGACGAGCCTGACTGTTTTCGTCAGAAAATCTATGCCACGTTGATATGCTTCAGCCAGAATGCGATCTTCATCAGAAACACAATTCCAGGACCGGATTGTCTCAAGTCGGCTTCGCCAGATTTTCAGCAGCACAACTTCAAGATATACCCGGCGATCCACCAGCAACTCCGGTGAGGCCTCCAGTATATAAAAGTTAATTTGCTTAACTGCCGGGCATTGGGCTATTTCGGTCATTCTGATGCCCATCCGAGAAGAGCGTTATGCAGCTCCAGAGCACCGGAAGTCCGGAGTTCTGCATCACTGTATGAAATACCCAGTCGGTCCATGACGCAATCCGTATCCAGAAAGTCTGAGCTTGCGTCCAGAGCGTCTTTAACAACCTGCTTATGTTTAACCTTTAACAGGTTTCTCACTTCATCGTTAAATATATCAAATTTTAAACCAGCGATAGCAGCCTGGACTGCGGGTATCATGGCTGCGGAGTCAATATCATCAGCAAAGATGATATCTGTTTCCATTTCAACATTATCCTCAAGCCAGGCGAGAAGTATTTCCAAAGAATCTTGTGCGCTCATAATAAACCCCATAATAAAGTGAGCAGATATATTACCTTGTAGTGGTGCGCAATTTACGTACGAAAACCACAGATAACCCGAACTCCAGGATACATTATTTAATTGCGTATGCAACCCCATTTAAACAACAAAGGCGGAGGTTGATTTATATGGGGGTTACCAGAAAATCCATTAATTCGAATTAAGCCAGAAAAAACAACAATAACACCTAAATATACCACACCATAACTTCTGAGTAAAAACAGGGTCATGCCGGTGTTATATACGACGATTTATTTTCATTAAACCCTTTGCAGCCATTTTTCAATTTCACCCTCAATCTGGATAAAATTAATTAACTCTTTCTCGCATTGTTCCTTACCCCAGGAACCCTGCCACTGGCAACGATAAAGGTACTTTCTTTCCAACATTTCCATTTCATCAAGATTCCCCATTGAGAACTGAGGCCATATGTCGTGCCAGCATACATCATAGGTGACCTCTGCTGGTGGAACGAAAGTCATCGCATCTGCACAGATAATTTCTACGCGTTTATCGTCCGCAAAGCTCGCGGCGACAAGGTTGATCACGTCCTGCTCTTTCTCAATAACAGTAACGTGCGTGACGTCTGCTTTCATTAATACTGCATTAAGCACCATTCCAAGGCCCAGTCCATTGATAAGCACGTGGCCTGTCGCCCGCTCGATGAAATCCATGCAGGTCCGTATTTCCATCGGTGTGTTGGACATCACGACATCACTGTTGTATGAGAGACGACGATACTCTCCCGCTGGAATAAATTCATCCTGATTGCCTGAAAAGTCGGCACGAATAGCAAGACGTTCTGCGTCATTTTCGGTGATAGTGAAAGTATCCAATGTCCACGAGCCGGATTTACCGTCTTTGACTGGGAGATCAGAAAAAATAGCGTTCATACGGCCTACCTGAATTTCCGAGACGTTGATGACGTAAAATTATCACAGTATTGCAGCTGATGCAGGGATATGGAGCCAAGAAAGTCTATTTTTCCCGCCGCCATTGTATGTAGCGCTCAAGTCGCATACACATTAGTGCTGTATCCCGTGCCCCCTGAGCCGCAACCGCACTTGACGTACGCCGACCGCCGTTCCCGGTGAACTCACGTAGAGAGGCCCCCTGTAGCGACTTAATATCACCTCCCATTCGTGAGAAAAGCGCTTGCAGATCGTCAAGGTTAAGGTGTTTCCACCGATTATCCGACTGTTCGATATCATCTTGGTTTGCTTTCTCATAGCGTTCCTCACGTGTTAAAAGCTCACCCGGTCTAGCTTTCCTGAATGCTTCTGTAGCACCTTCAATTGCCCGAGCCTTACTGCTGGCAAATATATATTTAGCGCCAGCTGAATATCGGTATTTCCATCGTTCGCCGAAGTTCTGTAGTAGGTCAAATGCAATTAGTTCCTTTTCAGTTACCATAATTCAGCCTTTACTTTCTGGTTAAACACAAAAAATCAGGTTAGATTTCGCGAAAAGTATATTAATCTGCTCGCGCATAAACCCTTATATTATGAAGCCTGCGCTGCTTTTTTCTTCCTAAACTCTACAACGGAATACCAGGCAGAAGACAAGAAAGAGAAAACGCAGATAAGATATTTGAATTTATCGCCTAGAACGTAACCATTAATCATCATGGCGAGAATTATGCCAGCGGCTATAATCCACGCAACGCCACTCCAAAGATGCATTTTTTCCGCCACAATGTTTATCAGAATGAAAATGCCTGCAAGGAGCGCCCCCCATAATGCAGGTTCCTCCAGGAACGGGTTTATAACGAGGTTGATACCAGTAAAAAAAGTAACCACTGCAAATGAAACGGATTTACGCATACTAACCACCTTCATGGAAAAAATTCATAAGCATCACTTTCTTCCTCCCTTTCCCAGTATCTGATTTTCCGGCGAATAGCCGGAGGGGGTTTTAGGTATTAATGCTAATATACGGCTCAACGTTCAAGGAAAGACTGCCGATTTACGGATAGTAACGGTATTCAGGATTTACGGCTACTGACAAAATAATCGGCCAACTAATATCCCCCACAATGACGTTTACCAGTCACTCTTTACCGAAAGTATTCTCCACTACCAGTCCCCCCCTTCAACCCTCAAGCCAGGAGCTGCATGGGCTAAAAGCTCCTGCTGCGCCACGTCAGACTTGCTATGGCTCTCCCCCAGCAGTAAGCATAACGTGCCGGATGCGGCATAATACGATGCATCCGGGAAATGCTCGTGAATTTCATCCAGGAGTCTGGAGAGATTTTTTGCCGTCCGGTAAAAACGGGAGGCGGCGTTTGGCATTGCTTCGCTCAACAATTCATGTGCTGTAACATCGTCATTATTGATTGCGTCTAAAACCTGATTCTGATCCACTTAACAGACCTCCCGATATACATCCTGAAAGGGTTGGTGCAAACCAGCAACTGACTCATCATGCTCTCGTTAACTGACAAGTTGACTGATCGTTACTGAATATTTCCTTTGAGTGCGAGAACCCTGTGTTTATGCTCCTCGCTTTGTGGCATGCCGGTGAAGTTAACTGCAATAAAATAGTCAAGACGGTCTTGTGGCGTGGCGTCATCAAGCACCACGGCGGTTAACGTGGGGGCACCAAAGGCGAGTTGCTCACCACGAGTTAGGTCCTGCCAGAAAACCGGCCCCCCTGCGAGCGCCAGTGAAATTTTGTTGTTGATAAACAGCCTTAACGTTGTCAGTCGCTGCTTGCCGTCAACAACCTCAATATATGCACCATCCCGGGACGCCCAGTCGGGGGCTCTCGCCAGCGCCACATACCCCAGAGGAAAGCCGGATATCAGCCCCTGTAAAAAAGCCTGTTGTTCCTCATGCCCCCAGACATAGTCACGTTGATAGTCGGCATCGAAATCCAGTGCGCCATCCTTCAGCCACTTGATGTACATGTCAACCGGATACTCCCCCGTTCTGGCCCGAAAGATTTCAGCGTCCCGAACTCTGTTGGTACTGGTCATAATTTTCATCTTCCTTACATACCGGCCACATTCGAATGGCTAACTACACCAGTGAATCACATGGTTTGAGTCGTATTTTTTTCCGTTGACGATGATAGCAACTCCCGTATCGCGTGTGTCTCGTCCAAAACCAATGCCTAACAAATTACCGTTCTCATCCCATGCGATGATCTGCGCTCCATCGAGTGGCCGCTCTTGAGGGAAAAAAGCGGCATACCTCCCTTCTGCAACGCGGAGCCTTTTACCTTTTCGCTCTGTTTCTGCCGGTGCGACTGACGCAGATTGAGCGTTTATGTAAAGCGGCAACGTCTTACCAGACTTTGGCTCAGTCGTCATGGCTGCATAACGAGTATGCCCCTTGAGAAGACGTATTGCCGCCTCTCCATCCACGTAGAACATAGGGATGTTTGTTTCTTGTTGTTCGCAATCAGGTGAAGTGTTCCCTTTAAGGAGTTGCTCATGCTCTTTCAGACCAGCAGTAGCTACAGAAATCAACGAATCAAAATCACAGACCATCGTCTTACCATGATGCTCATCTGAATTAGCGATGACCGTTAAAGAACGAACGAGCACTGCATTATCAGCAACAAGTATTTTCAACCAATCCTGTAACTCAATGTTCCCAGGGCATGCGGATATCTGGCGTAACTGTAGTTCGTTTAATGCTTTCATTTAATTCACCATGAAATATTTAAGTGAAAATATCGCGTTACCACTCAGATAACACTAAAGTTGATTAAATTATCCCAATCCACCAGCTGTTTAGTTGTTCTTTTTTAAAGCAGGCCTGTCGCCTGCTCTTCCAGAATGGATACAAGCGTAAATGTCCATTGCTGCTGGTGGAAGGTATTTATAGGGTTTGCTGTGTATTATTTCCGTTCTTTACCCATTACCGGCACGACACTTTGTTTGTCACACATTACTGAACTTAATCACCGTCAGGGAACTCTTGTTCCACTGCCTGGACCATTTCAGCCTTCTCTTCATGAGTCAACGCTTCCCAGGCAACTTTAGCCAGTGGCGGGTTACCATCAGTCTCTGCTGTAATGTACGACCATAGCTTTCTGTAAAGATCATCACCCACGCCGTCGAGACATTCAGCCACTTCATCAACTGTCCAGTAATTAAGTAGGTCTGGCATAGCGATTTCATTATCAGGGCAATCGTCAGAAGTACAAACATCAGTATCGTCATAGCTGCGTCCGCAATGGTCGCATTCAAAATTAATTACATGCTTTTTTTGTTCAGGTACCTTGCTCATGTTCATCGCTCCCGGAATGTGGTGTCCAGTCTTGGATAAAATTATTCGACCTCAAACCAGGATACTATTTCGAATCGTTTTCGCAAGCCCCTAATTGCATATCACCAGGAAAGAAACTTTTTCTGACGGCATCCAATGGTCGCTCCACAAAAAATAAACCATGGTGATTTCATAAACACTGAGAAATAATTAACGATGAATTAAAATATTCTCCCCGAAGCATGAAAAAGTAAACATGGAGAATATCTAAAAACACCCGATAGTGCCGGGGATTATCACTGCTGGGGAGAAAAGAAAGTAACTTTTTCTGACTGTTATGCTGACAGGTATCCGAGATCAATTGCATCATGGCACTGTAAGCAACCCTCATCAGGGCAAACCGCGCTCTTTCCTTGTCTGAGAACCATTTGCGGCTTTTGCTCCTTCAGGCGTCAACTTCACGCTATACCAGGTGTAATTCTGCTTTACGCAATCACTGCAAAAATCAACGAGACCATTTCTAAAGAGGACGGGAAGCGACGGGCAGTTGACTCTGCGCGTACCGTTGTCCTCATCTCCACGCCTTCCATCGCCCTGTAGAAAGTATCTGGTGCCGCTTTTCATTCGGCGCAGCGTATAGACTTGCGCGTCTGTTAATCTGATTTTCTGTGTCATGACTCATCCTTTTTAGCAGCCAGGCAGGCTTCCTTCAGTACCCACTCCACGGCATCTTTCCAGGCTCCCGTTTCTACTGACGGATTTTCACGTTTAACCTGTTCATAAAAATCTACAGCTTTAATCAATGCATCCGGCACTACCGGCACTACCGGCGCTGGCTTAGCGTGGCGAAAGAGCGGGATATCTCCCGCCTCATGGTTCTGTTTGCCCCAAATCAGAGAGGTTTCTCGGCCCATGGCAATATGATGAAGGTTTCGTTCGTCGGTAAACACTACCGGCTCGCCGTCCATTGCGGCCAGCGCCATCCGGGCCACTCTCTTAAGAATCTCGATGTCGGCGAGCCCAAGTGTATAACCAGCTTTTAGATCAAATACAGCCTGAATATTTTCGTCTCTACTCATGCATCCGCCTAAAAAATCTAAGTCCAAGTGATTCCAGCAGGGGGAGAACCTGGTTTTTGTTATAAACCGGATAATAGTGGTTAGCTGCCTACTTATTTATAACTTCCGTACCACCACCCGTCCCCGCCATCAGTCAGGGATATTCGGCACTTTCCCACTGCATTAAATACGCTAACCGAGCAACTGAATACGCCCTGTCTTTGAGTTACCATCACTCCGTTCTCGTACTCGCCAAGACGGATAGTTTTATTATCCTCATCAATCTGAATGTCTATTTTGGTTCCGCGCAGTCCAGTGTCCTTAGTAATAAGCCCACCAGTAGCACCAGATTTTGTCTTTCTAAACGAAACGAACTTAGAACCTGGCACTCTTCCGCTACTCTTTGGTATTGTTCCCAGTTGAGATATGAATGCCATCTATTCAACCTCCATCTTGATGCCAGCGGCGGCCAGCAAAACGGCCTCTACTACCTCCATGGAAGGTGTACCCTCCCAGCATTCGCATTGGTCATCGTACCCTATCTCGTTCTGAACTTTGCTGATAAATTCCGGATCAATTTTCCAACCCGGGTCAGAATCTTTAGGTTTCGGCAGCTTCACGGTGCGGGACTCCAGCTCGGCAATCTTTCTCTGCTGCTTTAATAGCGTCAGCTGGAGAATGACTAACTGGTCTCGTGCCACTTCATTCTCGGTTTGTATGTTCTCCAGCGCCTCTAGAATGCAACTGTCTGGATTTACCGGAGCATTGCCAGCCAGCATACGGATAATAGCGGAACCGCGTGCGGCATATTCAGTAATGGATACGTCAGAGCCAGTGTCCACATCGTCGATCTCAAACCGTAAATCTACTGTGTCGCTATCGATATCAGCAGCCTCAAAACCACCGATAAGCTCTAGTACGGCGGCTACATGCTCGACCTCATCTGGCACGACCTGTTCTCGACGCTCGACCTCGGTTCTCCAGCCGTGATACCACATAAATGCGCAGTACGCGGCAACGTCGCGGGGGTCACCTTTGGCGATATGCTCGTGGAAAGCTGTCTGGCACTCAATTTCCCAATTTGCGTATGACCAGTTATCTGAGTGGCCGTACTTGAGTTGCGCCTTATAAAGCTTTTCAGCCAGCTCGGTGCAGAATTCGGTCACGAGCTTTTGCGTATTTGGGTGAAGCCCGGATGGAACTGACGGGATACATTTGCCGTTCAGCTTTGCCACTTCATCAATACATCGGTTCCAGACGTCGACGCCTGTGCTTAATTCATGCGCATTTATGCGATCATTCGACATCTTAGGGGGGAGCTTAATGCCCACCGGTTCGCGACCTGTTGCAGCCTTGCGACGTTGCTGTAGCTCTGCCAGAAAGGCTTTAGCATCACTGAAAATTTCAAAATTCTCTCTGTCTGCCGGGTCACTGTAATGTTCTTCCATCGCAACAAAGTAATCACTGATGGTGGAGAGGCGTTCGTCTGTTAATGGTAATTTAGTGGTCATTTGTTAAGTCCTCACCCAACCTTTAGAAGTGCTACGGATATTTCCGGCTTTACGTAGAGCCTGAAGCCGACGATCGAGGATGCGAAATGGCTCGCTTTTTCCTTCTTTCATGGCAATTTTTTTGCATTCGGCCGGGATGTCGTCGTGGGAAAACAAGAGGTGAAAAGGGATCGGGGTAACACCGATTTTTTCCATGATTATTCTGTCAAGCTCGGTATATTTTTTCATTGTCTGTTTTACTCTGGCTTTAAATTTTCTAAGCAGAACTGAGTAAGAACCGTGGCCTTCTCACCCGTGATTCGATACCGGTATGGTCTCCCATAAGAGTCAATCGTGTCGCCAAGTGCGTACCAGTCGTCAGTATAGGAACACGATTCGAATTTCCGCCCATCGCCCCCGGTAACATAACGATGGCGACGGGTAATCCCCCTGTGAGTACAACAACCGCCCTGCCAGCAGGTCGCGCCAGCTGGGATAAAATCGCGCTTAGCCATTACTCTTCATCCTCTGGTACAGGAACCACTTCTATCAGGTAACCAGCAGCACATTTAAACTCTTCACCACCAGCCAAATATAAAGTTACGTCGTGGTCGTCAAAGTCGGTTTCAATTACCTTTAATATCAGACCATTAACATTAACAAAGTCACCGGCATCAATGTGCACCGCCACAATCATGCCAGGTTTGTTCCCGTCGACACAAATTGCCTCAGCGTTCATGCCAGATGCTCGGTCCTGGCTCTCAACTTCGGCTGGAATTAACAGCCCTGACTCCAGTTCTTGGTTTCTCTTTTCCAACTCGGCAATGCGCTGGAACATCTGCGTACGCTCAGCGAAACTGTTAATGGCTTTACGCTCCCAACCGTCGCTTTGCTCACGTAAAGTTGCAATCAGAAAAAGCGCTTCGGCTAATTCCTTAGGTTTTGGTGGGTTAGATTCCAGTTCTCTGATTCGAGCAGACATGGCATCGCCACACGCTTCCGCATTTTCTTCCAGAGTTGGGGGATCGCACTCAATTCCATCAAATGGTCTGACTCCCCGGATACATGCTGCGGTTACGACTCCAGCCATTACTGAATGCGCCTTCTTCTGCGACTCCACCAGCGTAGTAATATATTTAAGTAAGACGCGTGCGTATTGAGTAGAGGGAGTTGGGTATTCGCTGATCTGCTTCAGCTGTGCCAACGCAGCAATGATTTCATCATGTGTCAGTTCGGTGTTATCAGGCATCTCTGTCCTCTGCGATAATTTCTGAGATCAAACGATCAACGACCCACTCGTTCAAGTTGTGAACTGAAGGGAAGCGTTTATATCTCCCACCCCTGCTATTTCTTTGCCCACGCTGAGCATTCCATCGCCGGAGAACACCGTTGTTAATCTTTGGAGGGAGGACATTGTTATCTTTACGCATCGGGGTAGTCCTTGTATTGGTCAATCTGGTCAGCGGGATGCTCGTCAAATTCAGAAACATGCTGGGTTAAACGATGCTGTTCGCGTTGCTTTGGGGGGAGGTAGCAACGACATTTCTTGAAGCATTCATGCGGAGTATTAACGTCATTAAAAGCGAACATTGCCAGCTCCGTTTTTAATTTGCTGAATATGGTTAAAAAACTGTTCCCTGGTGCGGCAGTTAAGTGCAGGTTTGAAAGCCAGATTGAGTACTTCGTCACAGCAGCCGTCAACAATATACAATGCGATTTTGGTTGCAAGTCGGGCCTTTGCCTCAAAGAGTTTCATATTGCGGCAAGCTCGGGGGATATACTCCGCAATTTGTAATACTGCCTTTTCTGTCTGCATTAACATATCTGTCAGCCCTAATTTAGGGGCTTACAAGCCCCGTAATTATCGGTGGTGCCCACCGCCATTATCAGGCGGTTTGTTCTTTCTGCCCTGCGGTCTTCTCACCGGCATTCAGCAGGTCATCCGGTAAAACAGCTACCAGGGAGCCCTGGCTCCATGAGACCGCTGCGCTTTCTTTGATCGCTTTATTCAACGCCTCAACCGCCACCTGGACAGCTTCAGGGATAAAGCTTATCTCACCATCTTCGGGTAGAATTTCTTCGCAATGTTGCAGGATATCAAACTGATCTATATGGTTTGGAAGACAGATAACCAGTTGCAGATCACCGGGTAAAACGTCATGGTCACGGCAATAATCCTCCAGCGACTCGGCATCAAAAAAATAGGTATCCGTATCGAAAATCACCAACGGTTCGCCGCGCCAGGCCACCCGCTTCATTTCTGCAAACTTAGCCTGGCGATCTTCTTTTCTGCATGATTCACAATAACTGTTAGAAGGGTATGCAGGATGTTGTTCCGGATGTTTTCCACATTTGCGGTGCGTTGAACCACTCCAGCGGGCCTGATGTTCGTTATCTCCCCAGAAACGCCCCTGACGATCGACCCATCCCGTTAATGTTTGAATACTGGCTGCTTCGTCACTGTCCATCATGACGACTTTTGGAGAATGGCTATTCATTATTTTTTCCTTTTTTGTCAACTAATTAAATAATTAAGTTAGTTAATTTTTAACTTCAGGTATTGGTTTTATGGATTCGAGGACAAGGCGGCGGCGGGTTCTTTCACCAAAATGGCGTATGCCGTTATCCTTGCGATAACATTCAGTTTTATTGACCACCCACATGGTCGGTGTTTCATGAAATTTCTTTGTTACCTCGCCGTCTTTGGTAATCACGATGCCAGTATGAATTTTTTGGACAGCCATTAAATTCTCCCTTCACCCGGAAATGACTATTCATCAAACCAGGATACATTTTTAAATCGCCTTATCAAGCCCCTGTTTTTTTTCAGGCAGGTGACAAGCTCTACGGTGAATTTGATTTTATCATTATGATTTTTTCAAAACGACAATTAACGGGACAGAAATGGAGTTATCTTGTAATTTCTGGATAAGATCTAATTAGAAGAACGGCTGTCCAGAAGCTGGTGGACAGCCAATTGATTTCTCTGATTGTTCATAAGCGTTAAGCAAGAAAGTAACTTTTTGTGAGTCAGATAACCCGGAGGTTATACTTTACTTTCCAGTCGAAATATTCTGAACCTTCAATTAACGGCGTGAGGTTTACGACATTCTCAGCAAGCCCATTCATAACCAGCACTCGTTCAATGCCGGAAAACCAGTCATCTACGGTGTCCACTGGGAACCAGAGATTATTATTGCTACCGCTGAGTAGCTTATGATTGCAGAAATGAATAGCTCTGCCCTGCTTTGTCACACAACCGGTCACAATGACTTCGCGTCCACCAGCAATAGCGGTTGATGTTGAAACCTGAGGAGCTGAACTGCACCCGTTAAGCATATCCATTAATGACTCCTTTTTTTTCTGTACTGCCAATTATATATGGGCCCCTTCCCTATAGGTTAAGGAGCCCTGGTAATGAGTAGTTACCATTCCCACGCCATCAGACCATCAACGATATCTGCGTCACGGTCAAAATGAACACATTCGTACCCAGCATTAATCACTTTTTCGATATTTTCAATTGTAGGCCAGGAGATACCATCGTCTCGTAAAAGCTGTTTCCACCCCGGATTTTCAACGCTGGTCCGAATAATATAACCATATTCGTTTACGTGGATCCAGCTACGTCCACTATCTGTTCGGGGATTATAACTGGCATCAGTTAATAACTCAGTATCTTCTTTAGCAATGTGCGCGGTGCTGATAACAGCAGTGGTGTAACTTTCTTTAATTTGAATTCCCATATCAGGATTCCTTAATAATGAATTTTGTATGATTAAATAGTTGGAATTTACTTTCATACTCTGGGTGGGAGAGCGCCGGGGTATCGGCTTGCAATAATTTCATTAATTTTTTCAACGAGGTCAGGGCGTGTGAAAGTCACATGAGCTGAACCTTTCCAGAAAGATTTAATAGTGAACCACTCGCAGGTAAACACACCGTTTAACGTATAACTGTTTAAGTTGATAAAATCCCTGTACTGGCACCCTTCTGCTATCCGTGAATCTGGCACGTTTTTCTTGTCGATGAGGCAGAAAGCACGGGCGAGATCGTTAATCCAGTTCTGCGCATTAGTCCTGACCGAAGCGTATCGGGTTGGTGAGACATTTATGGATAAAACACCTTCGAGGATAATTTTCTTGCCCAGACGGCAAGGATTATTTGTTTTGTAGTCCCAGGACAGCTTACGGAAAACATCAATAATACCTGTAACAAACGTTTCATTTTTTGTTGCATTAAGATGCTGAAACGTACTGATGACATTGTCCAGGGTGACTTCCGGACAATCTTTGCTGTATACCTGAGCAGTCCATTTGTCATGTTGATCACCACTCATCAACGTAAACATACCTGTCTGGGTCATCAAGCGTTGCCAGATAGAGCTATCAACGCTACGAGCCACCCGGCGTCGAACCGCCTCTATCTCATGTTCTTTAAGGCAACGCCTACCGGTCGAAATAATCTCATCTAGCCCCGTGAACCAGTCCTTTTCAGCCGCAGCAGCGAACAGTCGCTCCGCTTCCCTGAGTTTATCTAAACCTTCCATAAATGCCGCAATACCTGCTGCACGTTGAGCAATAATTAAATCAATAGCAACAGAAGGTATAATACCGCCTGCGTTCTCTGATGAATTTAACTCAGCGGTCAATGTATTTTCTAAGGACATATGAACTCCCGGGTAGATAAGGCAAGCATTAAAACTATTCTTCGTTGAAACCAGGATACCTTTTTTTTTCGTCCCATCAACCCCCATTTTTAAAAAACCAATAAAAAAGTTACTTTCTTAGATCTTGAGGTGTTGGGGCAGAAAGTCATGAGTTTATAATGCCCCACTGTTTACATAAGATGCAAATAAGGGAGAAAAATTAAGTCAAAATAACTCAGTGATTTTAATCAAAATTGGAATGGGGTTAACCCCCCATAGCAACCATCATTGCGTAGTCGTCTTTTCCTGATTGTGTTTCAAGTTTAGGTCATAAGTTGTATGGGGTTTTTAAATTGGCATTTCATGAAAAGGAAAGCCCCTCAATAAAATCGGAGCTTTTTGAATTAATTCAGATGCAAATTTTAGAACTTAATTGAGGAAGCCTGTCGATGAAAAAACTATACTTAGCGAGTCTTTCTGATTCCAGAGTATGCAAAAGCAATGTCTCTGTCCTGAACAGTAGAACATTATTCTCCCATACATCATGCTGCAATTTATTAACCGCTTCGCCTGTTCGGTATGATTCCATCATAGGTTGTATTTTAACTGGTGCGATTTTGTGATAAGAGGGATGGAGTCTTGGCTTCAATTCATCCAGACCAATATTTAACCCTATGTGTTGTGAAATAAGGTCAAATTCACTGTCCAGCACAATCGTTTTAATATGGTGCTGAACAACACCAATGTTATCAATAACCCATTTATATTCCGTTGTAAATTGGCTGAGTTGTTTGTCATATTCAAGAAGTAGCCCAACCATGGCTTTCCGATTATTTTTCATGCCAACATAAAGCCGTTTATTTGGATACGGTCTTCCGCATGAAAGTCCATCATCCTTAATCTCGAATTTCAGTTCCGGGATCGTCACTGATTCTAGTCGGCATTTATTTGAAATGATGTGGTATAGTGTTGGTACAAGATGCAGATACATGATTCCCTCCAAATCGTGAATACCTAACTTAGTTTATTCAACCCAGAAATGGGTTATTGATACGCGGTCTCCCCTCAGTATGTGTTTTAAATTTTTCTCGTGAAAAGTCCGGTAATGCTCAATGTTCGATTCGCAAAATGCTTCTAGTTCCTGCTCGGTCAGTCGAGGTGAATAAATCAGAACAGTTTCGCTTTCATCATCCGCAAACTGCTCTGTGCCATCTGGATACATAAGCCGTGGGACTCCCCCAATAAGCATTTCTACCTCAGTAATAAATGGGGTTTTATCTTCTGCATTGATGTTTAAAAAGACGACTCGGTCATTCATTGAGTTTCCCCTGTAATCAGAAATATAATATTTTGTATGTATCCGCACTGAACCTCACGTTCAGGAACAACGGCGTATAACCAGGCTCTATGGTATGTTCATCAAAGGAAAGCCCTCGTGCAATATTTTCCCTAATATTTCTTTTTATCTGTTTTATAAACTTTGACTTTAAAAATAACTCTTGCGACATATCCACCTGTGAAAGCGGTATGGAATAAATATTCTTTGAATGTCGGTAACCATCGAAATCATTAAAGCACAGATTTATACTAATAACTTCAGGACTAGAAGCCCTGACTTTAAACGCTAAATCATATGCAGATTTTTTATCTGAATCTTTGATTTTAATAAATGAAGAATCATGGTAATTTTCCGGCAATACCGTAACGATACATCCTGATGTTATGTCCCTGATTAGTACGTACCAACGTTCATCCAGTCGACTATAAATCAGAATGTGTTTTTTTAATATTCCGGGTTTGGAACCCAGATCCACATATTCCCTTTTGTCGATCATGTCAGTGAGTACATGCAGGGGAAGTCGTGAACGCTGCATAAGTCTGAGTCTGGCGTGATCTGTTATTCCTGTGTATGCCATATCTCCTCCTCATCTAATTATTTGTAAGGATTTTAATTATTTATCCAGGATTTTTAATCACCCCCACTGCATCCTGAATCTGACGAGTCCGAATAACTGCAATCTGATCCATTGTTTATGATACTTTCCGAATGATTGATTCCTGTAGATGAGAAATTAATGTTATGGCTAATCAGTGAAGAATCACTATCATTCTGTTTATACCGGTTAGTCTGTGATTGACCAGCGATGGGTATTTGTTTTTCGTTTTTGTTTATCTTTTCCGGAACCAAATCGGCTTTAGGGGTCGCGAAAAAATACCAGCTGAATGCAACCCCCCATGCGACCATTGCATAATAGAACAGCCACGGCCAGGTTCTTAACAAATAGCCTCCGTGATAGGCCAGAAGCAAGATACATCCTCCCCCTGACAAAACAAGTTTCCGAAACAGCATAAACACCTCTATGGAAAAGTTACTTTTCCGGTTTCCGTTCGGTCAATGAATGGTATCCACGGCAGCGGCGTTATCGTATTTTGCGCCGTCAATGACCGTTACCATAGGCTCGGCAATAGCCACTACGTCATCGTCAATACCGCCGCAACGACACACTGCCTCGATGATCGCCAGAATCTCATTCAAAGTCAGAGGGTCATCAATTTTCACCTCCGTAATGTCTTTTTTAATAATTGCATTACGGGCAGTACCATGGCTTTTCTGGTTAAACAGCCATGCAACGTGTGTCGTAAGTTCCTGTTCGTCGTGCCCGGATTCGTCACTATTTGAGTCGTCAACGAAAAGGCCGATTTGATTTTCAATCCCGGCACACAGGCAGATCGCATTTGTCAGCTCCAGGAGCTGATTAAGCGTCGGTGTACAGAGAAGCTCAATTGATGATGTGGCACGGGCTTTAATCGCGCTGGTTACGGTGTCATGATGTTTTTTACTGTAAAACGACACTGTCATGTTGCTCATACAGAGGCTCCTTTTATGTTATTCCGTCAACTGACTGAATGGCCTGGACGTTATTACCGGAACAGGCCAGTTCAGGAAAAGATTTACTCACCGGCTGTTTTGCCTTCCTGAGGTTCATCTTTCGACGTTTTTTTTCTCAGCCAGAAACGGCCTGCAAAGAAGGCCACCGCCAGCATGGCGTATACCTGCCAGTAAGGCCAGTCGGAAAGGAAATAGCCCATGTGGTAGGAGAGGATCAGCAGCCCGATGAAGGGTACCAGTAATGCATCGCGTGTGATTTTTTTCATATCTACCTCAAAAAGTGACTTTTATTCGTTAATGTGTAAGTGGCTTAGCGTGATACTACCCTTTTCTACCCTCTCCTAGTCGCAGTTCACCCCCACAACAAAAATGACCAGTCCGGTGGTGTCAGTAAGTCCGCTCAGGCAAGTCTGGTCTGTAGTTAACGCTCTGAGATTGGATTCCGTCGCATCCAGTGGATACAGTGGCTGCGTCAGCAGAAGAACATTTTCATCCGAGCAGGTTAAACCTAGATTCATAACGAATGACTGATAATTCAGCCGTACCCGTTTCTGCACCTCATCGTCTGCAAGGCTAAAATAATCGAGCGTGCCTGGCTCAAATCCCTCGCTGGCAATGAGTTCCAGATCCCCTTGTACCTGTGACTGAGGTATGATCTGCAAAGGCTTTATTGCTGCACGAAACTGGTTACAACTGTGACCTCCACATTGTTCTTCACCCAGAAACCAGTCCGGTGAGGGTGAATAAGGAACGGTGATCGTTGAGGCCAGAACCAAACCCGGGTAGTGGTCATAAGGACAAAACCAGGGAGTAAAATGCTTCTCCGAAATATTGGCAATATTCCTCCCGAACAGAATCGGTGCGATAGACGTTTTCATTAATCAGCCCTGCCCTTCATTCTTTATAAATTATCAAATCTGATTTCATCTGCATGTCTGCAACAGCACTCATGAAATGCGCTGATGCAAACCAGCATGCACAGAAAGTTTATCCCGATACACAATGGCGTTTCAGAATTAAGAGGGTGAATTTGCATTTGAATTAAAATTATTTTCCCGAATACCGGGTTCATCGCTGCTTCTGTTAACCTGATACTGATACTGGCGACGGGCAGCAGAGGAGTAGGAGATGTAGGTGTGACCACATTGTCTGCATTGACACACATACCCCGACCCTTTATTTGCGATCACTGATACATCTTCCCATCCGTTATAGTCCAGCCCGTCTCTGTAGCGGTGCCAGTTTCCTGCATAGCAGGGGACACAGCGCAGGCTTCGCTTTCTTCGGCAACTTCCACGACCACCCATATGCAATAAAACCCTCTTCTGTATTCGTGTCTGGCAGCAACAATTATACAGATTAAAACCCTGTGTAAAGCCCTTATTTGAATAATAGAGGAAAAAAATTCTTTTATTTCATAAACATTCAGTGATTATGCAAAGGAGGGGGATAAAATGTCTAAGGGCGTTTCGCGTTAATTTCGTGGTTTACTCTTCCTTGAAAATTAACTACGAGGCTTTCTGCTTTCCGCCACCAGAACTAATGTGCGGAGTTATGTTTTTCCCTTCTTAACTATGGATTAATGTCGTTAATTTTCGACTGAGCAATTACGTAAATCACTATTGCGCACGCTCCAAGGCCTACAGATTCGCTAAAGTCGCGGGAAGAAACAAAATACACCAGAGAAGCAGTAAGCACCTGTGTAACGAGCGCTCCGGCAAAGTACACGAACACTCCCCGGTTAATGGTCAACAGTGCCACCAGTGCTGGCGAAAAAATAAAAACGAATAATGTACCGATGACGTTAACAACGTCTGGAAAGTGACTTTTAAGCATGCACAGCAAAGTCAAAAACAACAGAACAGGAATCCCCACAACAAGGATATCCCTAAGTGGAATTTCTTTGATATTAATCATTCTGTTACCTCATATCTATTTTAATGTTTCGGCTACTCATTATAGGCATGGGCTAAATGCATATCTATGTCTTTAACGCTGTAAAGGCCTTTTCCAGGATATTTATTATTTCCCCAATCGGACAAAAACCGGCGACGGTCATATCCAGACACTGTATATTCATACAGCCTTGATATGAAATGACATTTTATTGCTTACATCACGAAAAAACGTTCCTTAATCCCGAAAAATCATTTCAGCACATTGTAAAATTGTTCAACCTGTGATGAGCAACGGCATTCCGGTGCTTCAGCTGGTGGGATAGTTTGTAAAGTTACTTTTGATTGCGATAAGCCTTGAGTGATCACTTGAGGCCAGGACAAGCCAGACGTACGAGAGAAGGAGCAATCTTGGCCTCCGGTGCCTTGCTCTGTCCAGTCTCTCATTTATATGTTCGTCCGGATGCACGACGAAACAGGATCAGCTGCTCTGACAGGGCTTATCACCAAAAGTAACTTTTTTTCCAAGTAAAGTGGTGGGCGATTGAGTCTCTAAAGCGCGCTGTCTGGAAAACTTTGGTGAGTTTCAAAACAGGACAGCACATCGGGCAATTTAAGTTTGAAAAGTTACTTTTAGTAAGGGAGTACCGCCGTACGAGTATCAATACCAATTAAAGCTCGCTGAACGTTAAAGGTTTAGGCCTGAGGCTAGTTCCGCACACATCTGTTATCAGATTGCCTGTTCAGTAGAACAATGCCTCTGATCCATTTCGTCATCGTTCATACGTACGAACGATGACTTTTTGGCGTTGCGCTAGTGTTAGCGGAAACTGTATTTAGAAGACAGTATGAGTTTAGGGAAGGTGTATATGTAGCTCACGAAAGTATATCTTATTGATTTTTATTAATTTAAATATCAATTCATACAATCTGTTTTTGTTCCAGAACGTTCCTGGCATCTGCCATTTTATCGGGAGTGTTTTTAACGAGCAAAGCACGTTAACGTACGAACGATGACAATAGGTCCGGATACACGCATCCGTCAACCGTGAACGTACGAACGATGACGTTTTGATAATTAGATGGGGAATGCCCCAGGTTTTTTTGCGTCTGAAGGAAGGCAATCAGGAAATGAACGAGTCTCAGAAAGCCAAGACTCCCTCTGTTAGTTGAGCAGTCTCACTCCTCGCTAAAATCCGCGTCTTCAGCCTCTTCATCATGATGCTTGCCGTTTATCTTTTTCATCTTATCGATGGAAACAAGAACTGCAGCAATCTCTTCGCCGGTAAATCCAGCTGCTTTCATCATTTTCAGTTTTTCAAGCAACGGGTCATCCAGGATCGGGGCATTTTGTGCCGGTGCCTGAATAGGGTCCTTTTTCGCACCGAGAGATGGGCTTCTTTTTAGGATATGAAATTTGATATTTCTACCGACCTTCTCTTCATGGTATTGCAGATAACCTATCTCATGTAGCTCACGAAGTGAGCGCCGTATAATTTCATTCTGAGCGGAGACGTGGGAAGTTAACCGCAGTCGGTCTCGGAATCGTTTCATGCTGATTGGGGCCGGGTTCTTCGGCAAGCTCGCCAGATAGGTATACAACGCCTGTGCAGACTCTTTTCGTTGTAAGCTGTCCAGTGCCTTAAGCCGCAAAAAAACCTTATAATCAATCGCGTAAAGCTCTTTGATGCGGGGGTCACCTTCTATCTCGATCTCATTTGTTTTGATGTTATAACGTGCCCAGTTTATCAGGCCGGTAGTAAGCGTGGAATCTTCGTTTCTGAACTGAAATGTCACCATTCTTAGCTTAACCATCGAGGCGTCGATACGTGCTTTCATGTGCTTATTCGATCGTGTCGGGTCAAATCCACAGTTTTTGAGGAACGTTGAGAAAGGTAATTTTATTCTTCCCGAAACTGAGACATCGTTAAAATCGTGAATCGTCCTGACAATTCCCAGCCAGACTCGAAAATCGGTGTTCATATCCAGCCGGGGGCTAGATAGGGAGATCTCCTTGTACCCTTCACTGGAAGCGACCTCCATATGCTGGAGCTCGTTTGACACGTCCATAGTCACAACTTTATCAATGGAACGTGTTTTGCCTGTAGCCAAGGGAGTCGGGACAAATACCCCTAGTCTTAGCAGCGCAACGGGCTGGACAGTGCCTGTGTTCCCTGGTGCGAAGTGAGTAACTTTGCCTGTTTGTCCTGTCACTTCAAAAGAAAAATAACCTTTCCCACTGATATCTTTAGATATTTCTTTGTTTACTTTCTTCACAGGTTATCCTTCTGCAAACGTACGAACGATTACTTAATATCATATGAACGATGTTAAAAATACATACCAACGATGACGAATTTCAACCTAGCAATGACATAATCACGTACGAACGTTGACAAAACTACGTACGAACGATGAGGGAAAGTGACGATTTTTATCATAAAATCAATGGGATGAAGGAGCGGGGATCCTTTGGGTTTTATTTAGGTTAGATCTTGGATCATATTGGGATCTATTATTGGTTATACCCTGTGGATAACGGTGATAAGTGTCTTGCCCCTCCAGATTGCTTACAAAACCAGCAAAATAGCTTCTTTCCGGGCATTCCCCCCCTGATCCTCCCGAAGCTGGATTCCAGATCGAGATAAACAACGGCAAACAAGCGTAAAAGGCAACGTACGAACGCTGATGTTTTGTTTTAAAAACTGTTATTTATTAATATGATAAAAAAAAGTCAATGTGTGTTGTATCTCTGCCTGGTAATGCTGGTGGTAGTATTTGGGAACAGCTAACAGTGAAGACAATCCCCCCCCAATGACAAAATGCCCCTGAAACGCCACAGGATTAATAGTAGAATTTATACGTAGGTAGATACCTTTTTTCTGAAAAATGTCCTCAGAGAGCGTTTACGGGCTTCTGAGGGGCTAATTGACTTAAGGATAGGGTTGCTGAAAGGTTGGATCCTGTTTGATCCAGAAAGGATCAGTGAAATGTTGGATAAGCGGGCCAGGCGGATCCCAATCCCTGAAAGCCTGGAGACATTGACCATTTTAGGACTTTAACCGGAATCGTCCATCGCGGACGAATAGTTTTTTCCGTTCGCCGTCACCGGATGGACAGGCGAAGCGCGGCAATCTCGTTTCGCTGTTCCACTGCACGACCGGGGGCCGGAATGATGGAAGCTCTGGGCATTCCGATACCTGTATCTACTGAACAGCCGTAGTTTTCAGCGAAAGTTAAGCCAGTAAACATCGGATATTCTCAACGCTGTAATTCCTTATGAATTTCAGAATAGTGCTACAATGATTTTCCTTTCTGAATGTGACAGGCATTTATGTGTTTGCCAATATTTTAAAAAGGTGCGACATCATATATAGTCGCACCTCCTTAAATATAAATTATGACCTTATGTTTTTCAGTTCACTACGGTTTTCTTCAATATTGCCACGTGCATCATCAAGCGCTGTTCTTAACCATTCCCTGTCAAACCAGCTTCGCACCGGGCTGTTTTTATTAATAAATACCAGTTCGGCATAATGTTGCCCATAGACCTTGCCTGTGTGTCTACCTCTGACCTGGATTTCTAGGTTTTTCAGTTCACATTTGCCACTCAGAATATCTGCGATGCATAAATCTTTGCATTCATCATCCCAGGTATCAGATGTGTCCCAGTATTCCTCTTCGCTTTCTGTCACAATGATTTCAAAATTGGCGGTGGAACGTGACATAACCAGGTCTCCTTCATACGAAGGCGTTATGCTTTCATGAATTTTATATCCGTCACCTTCCAGTGTGCTACAAATCTGCTCAATGCTCCCACGGACACTCTCCAGCATGTCATTAAAGCGCTCTTCATATCCAATGTCGTCTGGGTAATTCTCTAACTCTGCCCGGATGGTATTAGCATGAGAATACCGGTAGCCAAAACTGTTGCGCTCAAGGGTGAGTGTTGTGTCGCTGTCTTTTATTACTTCGGCAACCTCTTCTGCCAGCTTTTCGGTGATGTGGTTATCTCTCAGCAGACCAGACAGCAAAGTCAAAATTTCTTTGTCATGCAGCACGCCGTAAAATGCCACACCATCTCCCTGGCAATAACGTAATGAATAGTCCAGCTCCAGATCGGCGGGCCAGCCGTGCGCCAGCAGAGTGTTTTGGCAGTGACGATTAAACAGATTGTTAAAAACGTTCATAGCGAGTTCTCCAGCAGTTGAGGATAGTATGCGGCTTGACCTGTGCCGTGAGACAAACGCAGACGGGGAAAACAGAACGAAAAAGGGCGGAGAAGGAAGCCGCAGCTCAAAG
Organism: Klebsiella sp. 2019SCSN059; assembly: GCF_021739525.1. Taxonomy (NCBI): domain Bacteria; kingdom Pseudomonadati; phylum Pseudomonadota; class Gammaproteobacteria; order Enterobacterales; family Enterobacteriaceae; genus Klebsiella; species Klebsiella sp. 2019SCSN059. Next base: position 38,302 of record NZ_JAKKOM010000027.1, read on the forward strand.
TTTTTGCAGGCTGAACGCCTGTAAAAATTTTGAGACCGGGTGACTGAGACGGCGACAGCTTCCCTTTGAAGTGATGTGACCCGTCTAAAGTGGTCTCACGGCACAGGTCCCGGTACCGGGTTTACCGGGACCGTGGGCCTGTGCTGGTGGATTGAACGAAATTGAAATTGCTGAGGGGTAAAATGGAGGAAAGTGAATCTTGACGATTTACTCATAACCGTATTTTGTGGCGGCTTTTACGGCCGCATCATAAAATTCCTCTTTAGCCATTTTTTCTTCTCCGCCACAATCAAGTGTCACGGTCCTGAAACTTGTGAGGTCAGGTTCATTACGCGATTTTAACTGGCAAGATAAATATTCTTTCCCTATTGGTACCAGGCCCATATTTCTGTCCTGCCAGCTGGAATATGACACGTACGATGCAGCAATAACGCTAAAGAATACGAGAAATGTCCATTCATTCCGGTTTAACAGGTCCTTACGGAAAATTGCTCCGGCGATGGTCATCACCGGCATAATCCACACAACAATACTGGTTAAAACAAAGAACATGCTAAACATTAGCCCCTCCTAATACCATCTTTCGTTAATACCTTCTGGCGTATTAAATATGTCACCAGAGGTGTTTTTCCTAACTGTATTATCCTGCCTCAGGATATGCATAATTGCCGCCTCCCTGCTATCAAAACTGTGTCTGGTAACAGTATTTACAGGGGCATCAATATTGCTCAATGATACATTCGAGTCAGTCCCTTTTGGACAAATGTCGAACCAGTGGTGAATACGGTAGATTTCACCACTTGATTTCAATACCGGCAGTGGCCCTTCTGACAGCGACTTAGGCAGCATAACTTCGAATACATCAACGCCAGACGACTCCTGTAGATGTGAAGAACCAAGGAGTTTGTCTATGATAAACTCATCCTTATCGTCTTTTAGGTTATCGGCAATATAAATCCGACGATGTACCCCACGTTCAGCTTCCTCAATGACAAAATATAAACGGTTTTCTATCATCTGAAGCTGGCTGTAAGCACTGTAAGACAGAGAACCATATTTCACGCTATCCATTTCAACATTGCGATCTGCACTGAACATCCCGATGTCGGGAGTTTTGTTAGCCATGCCCAATGCCAGCCGGTTCCCCCGAGTTTCAAGCCTTTCGAGTTTTCCTTCCTGATGAGCAAAGCGTGATACATACTCCTGAAAAAGTTCCTTTTTCAGGGATTCGCTGGCGTTGTGATAAAAATACCCTGCGGCCTCACTCTCTGTAGTGACGTAGATATATTGCCAGTCTCCCCGGTCAATGTAGATGCCTACCGGTATCATCAATCTCGGATGCTGCACCTGGCCCCCGGTTTTGCGGTAATCATTCATTTCGCAGTAGGCCGTCATCCATTCACGTACCCCAGCCTCAAATTCAGCAGGGTTAGCCGGAGACAGTTTTCGCAGGTCCTCTTTACCTGTCTCAATGTATTCAAAAGCTCTTTGTTTTTCGTGGAAGCTGGAGAACACTGATTTCAGCCCTTTCCACTCATTGGCCTCCGGCCATTCATAGAGGGTTGTTTCGCAGACACTATTTTTGCTTAGCAAAGCAGGCTTGCTGGAATCCAGAGTCAGCCCTTTTGCTGACATTTTGAAGGTCAGCAGCATGGCCCACTTATGTTTTTCCACGCGATCATCACGTTCCTCGTCTGTAGGGGTTACGTACAGAGCCAGTCTGGCATTTGTCATGACTATCAGACGTAACGGTTTGCTACCCCGGGAGATGGCCATCTCCACTGCGGCCTCTTTATGGCTCAAACCGCGCCAGGCGATCAGGTCCATCATGCCAAGTAATGCCTTCCAGCTTTTCTCGTTGTCAATTCCTTCACTAAGCGGCTGACCTTTTTTGTCAGCCCGCCAGGTGATAACTGTCTTGTCGACGATTTCAGCACGGTTAGCTTTAGTGCCTATGTTGCCATCAACCAGCGCTCTGAGGAGCTTTTGTCGATATGGCATCTCCTGCTCTTCTTCCGCTCTCAGGACAGCTGAAAGGCGTTTGAAGAGCTTTATGTAGTACATAAAATCCCTACGGCTGGAGCGGCTGTTGATGTAATAATCCAGATCATCGGCTTTTACCGCGTCCAGACAGAGGAATCCCACGCTGCTGGCGTCATCCCACGGATCACGCTGAAAATTCGTGAGGGATACTTTCGCATTAAATTCACGTACATCATTAGCCCGGGTGCGACGGTAGATATCTTTTTTGACCGGAACCTCCACGCAAATCTCATTGTTGCGGGTAAAGGCCACTGCCATTCCCTCATCATCGATGAAATCGGCGGTAAAATAATAGGATCGGTAACTGGTACCAGTATCGACTTTCACAACACCTGGCGCGGTATTTGGTGTACAAACAGCTCTCCACTCGCAGAACACCCTTGAACCTGAGCGCAAATGGCTATTGGCCTGGGTTATATACTCCTCAATAGAGGGGCGCACTTTCGCATCAGGATCGTCCAGAAGACCAGTACCATCATGATCGTAAATGAATCGACAATACGTCTCCTGGAACGCCATAGAGACGAAACTTAAGCGGTCCTGAGGGTCGTAGAACTCGCCAAAGAGCTTAAGCCGGTGGTCGAGCCCGCAGCACAGGATAAGAAACCGGTAATAATGCAGAGCAACCATCTCATGGGCTTTGAGTTTGTCCGTGTAGGACACGTCATTGAACGTCACCTGCGAACCGTCAACGCCACGAAAGATATTTCCCTGCTCATCGGTGGTCGGGAAAAGCGTATGAGCGCCGAGGTGAGATTCAACACCGGAGTAGACCTGGAACAGCCGTTCGCCGTCCCGAACCATCAGGAAAACGGTCTGGTTTTTGGCATTAAGCTCCCAGTTCGCCCAGCGGTCCTGATAATCAATATAGCGCCGGGTCGTGGTCATACAGACCACGCAGCGCTGTGACGGGAAGATCTGCTCCACCAGCCCCGGATGGTTCTTTAATGCCTGGAAAAAAAGTGGCAGCTTTTCAAAATCAAACCATTCACCGATATCGAGAAAAACAGCGGTTTCCTCGTCGACGGCCAGCTTACGCTGTACGAACGTTAAGGGAATGTGTGCCGGTGCTGAATCGCCCTCTCTGATCGTGTTAACCACCACATCTTTACCGATGTAAAGGTCAAGGGACTTGATACCGTCCATCAGCTTATTCAGCGTTTCACGACTATCTTCAGCAATAGCCAACTGTGCGGCGGCCGACTCTTCCAGATAGGGTGTAATAGCCATGACGGCTTTCGAAATCACAGAGTTCTTTTCTTTGATCCAGTCGATTTGGGCCTGCGCGATTTCATGTCTGAACTCAACTGCCTGCTTGAGCTGTACTATTTTTGTTTCATCTATTCCGGAAGAAAGAGCGGAACCGAGAGATGCTAACTCCGTAGATGACGACAGGCCCGGAACCATAGGCAGTTGTTTTTTCTCATCCCCAGGAGCTGATGAACTGGCTTTTTTCGCTTCAATCCTGCCAAGAAGTTCCGTACGCAGAGCATCAGGATCGGACATGGTGTCGGTCATTTGCTGTGTCAGCTGGCTAACCCGGTTTTGAGCGGCCAGCAGTTCCTGACCACGGATTTCCTGCCCGTCATCGGCAAACTCAAATTTGTCCAGAAAATCGTCGAACAGAAAGCGGTGTTCTTTAAACGATTTCGTCGTGCTGTAGCTACGGCCAGCAGCATCGGTGAATTTGAAAACAAAGTTTTTGTCGAATTTTGACGGATGGGTGCGGAGGATCACGGTATGGAGTGCATTATCGACCCAGCGAAGCGACTCAATCAGCAAAACCTCATCCTGCTCTATACGTTGTTCAGGAATCGCGTTTTTGGCACGCCAGTATTGCCCCCCCTTGAGGGAGTAGAATTTATGAAATTGTTCCGGCTGCTGTTGGTGCGGGATAATGTCAGGCATATTGCCATCTCCTGTGATCGTTCACTCCACGATGTGCAGAATGAAAAATGTTCTAACGCCCGCTTACGCGAACAACTCGCCGTTATCAATAATCGGGTTCATCTCAAATCCCGGGAAGTCAGAAAAAAAGCCGGTGGCTGAAATTCGTAACCATTCCAGAATACTATCAAAACACATCCATCTGCGGTTGAGCCGTTCGGCGGCAAGGCCTGTTTTTAGAGAGCCAGCGAAAGGATCAACCACCAGCTCGTTTTCTTCCGTCAGAAACCGTATGAAGAAGTCGGGGATGGCCGTAGGGAACATCGCCCCATGTCCAGGAAGCCCTAACCGTTTAGCTTCCTTGTGAAAGCGGCGAGTGTCAGCACACGCATGGCCTCGGATTATCACATTTTTGGGAATAGCCCCGTCAGTGGATTGAGAAAAGGCACCTGGTTTCACGACATGGGCTCCGTCACCGTAGATGGTCGTACGGTTCTCTCCGCCTCTGGCAACCAACGCGCTGTGGCTCTCTGTATGGGGCTGCAAAACGCGCTGGTTACAGGAACGGACAGCATCAGGATTATTGGTCAGCCAGAAAATAATTTCATGACCGGCCAGCAGCTGAACTTTCTTACGGCAGGCCCAATATGTCGGTGAGGGTGGTTTGCTCATATTCACCCACGGCACCCGGTCCATCAGGTAGAGGTCAAGTTTTTCGCACAAGGCCAGTAGCAGGCGCTCCGGGTAGAGGGAACGTGAAGGCTGACCCGGATTAAAAATATCCTGACCGATATTCAGCACGACAGAACCACCGTTAACCAGCTGGCGGGCGATTGGTCTAATGGCTTCCACGATGAAATCAATATAGTCACTGTCGTTTTTGAAGGCTGCGGCATAATCCCGCTGCTTTCTGAGTGGATACGGTGGAGATGTCAGGCAGAGATGGACCGGTTCGGTATTGCCAGGCAACACCATTGTAGAGTTGCCTAAAATCGCTACCCCGAGATCTGTACTGAATGCCACTATACGTGTCCCTTCCCGCGCTTCGGAAAGTCCGGAATTTTTTTTCCTGCAGTGACGCCATAGAGAGCGGCCGGAGCTTAAACGTTCGATGACGTTCATGGCTTTTAGTGTCTGTTGGAACCAACGGATACGGTGTTTAATTTTGTTATGAGGAACACCGGCCAAACCGAATTTTTCTTTTGAATTGAAATCATTATCTGAAATTGAAAGGCGAGACTGTACCTCCCGATACAACTCATCATTGGTGAGTTCACGGTCAGCATCAGAGTAAATAGTTTCAATTAAATCCAGGTTCAGACGAGACATAACATACCCCTGTTGAATTCGTAAAATCATTATCTCATATTTATAATTGAGTGCCAGGGGTGATTTTCATTAGATTAAAAAATAATCCGATAAAAAATTATATGATTTATAAACATCCACTGTTTATGGATGTATAACTTTCGAATCCCCAAAAACCATTTCCCTTTGATTGCAGTGTTAGATGGAATTCTTGTTATGGCTACGAGAACCCCTGTGTTAGGGGGGGGCTCGATAGCGTCATTTCACGCAAACAGTTAGTTTTAGCTGGTGGACATTTTAGGTAATGTTGCACACAAAAAACATAATAAGTTATCCTGAGCTTCCTCAAGAACATCATGGGCGACGTCATGGGACATCCTTCCATTTTGAAACTTAACATTATCACTGGATAAGATTTTTTTCGCCCATTCTATATTATAAAAAGCGAAACAGCTTTCCTCAGTTTTTAGGAATAACTGGCCTCCATGTTTGATAAACTCGTTGTTTCCTAAAAATGTTGTTTCCATAGGTACAACCTATAAATGAATTTAATTATTGACGGCGTTAATCCGCTCTTCCGGGGTATTCCCTAGTTCCAGCATTTGTCCGGCCCCGTTGATGAGAATTTTCTTTCCATGCATAATCGTTGCCATTGCACGCCAGGCATCACCACCATTTTCTCCCCAACGCTGAATTCCTGCTTGTTCCATATCATCTTCACAGGCAAAGAAACGGGAACCAGGTAGTTTGGCCGGGTCAAGATTCAAAGATAAATCACTCTGAATACAGATGCCGTTTTGTGTCATAAAAAACAGGTTGCGTAATGCCTTTTGTTCGCTGGAAACAGAGCTGCCGTCCGAAAGAAGCTGGTGGGTTGTTACCACAACACGAGAAAGGTTCGGACAGAATGGCGTAGCGGCGATAAGCAACACTCTGGCATCAGAAACGGCATAGATACCAAGAAGTTCAGACAAAATCTCACGCTGAGAGGGAACTGAAAACACCAGAACATCATCACCGCGAACGCTGTCCGCATCAATGCCGCTGCTAGTGAGGATGTCCAGCAGTACTTTGCTGCCGCTGGATTGCGGATCAATCCAGGTACCTTTCCTTTGACTATTTAATGTAGTTATCCAGTGTTGAGGAGCATTACCGTTAAAAGTAAAAGTGATCTTTGCACTGTTTTCTGTCGACATATCGCCTCACTGATAGCTAGTGTTGGGTTAATTAAGAGGGCCAGTATAGTCAGTCATAGTGGCAACCCCATTCTCCTTAGTGAATGTTTCTTTTATTGTTTCAATAAGTTGCTCGACTTTTACATCAGAAAGTGACTCTGCATCAATACCGAGTCCGTTTGGAGCTAAATATTTATTATTGAAATGAATGAGTTCTTCACGGTTCGAAGGGATATCATTCAAATTTACGATAACAAAATCTTCGCATATTCTTTTTACAGCTAGTTTTCCATCTACAACTTCTAAATGAAGAGCTTCTTTGTCTTTGACTGAAATCGCTTTGCTGACATCTTTGTTCGTCATGTTTTACCCTTGTGTATGGATTGATAATAAACTAATAGCACCAACAAAAACGCTAAAGGTTGCACCCTGGCTTGGCATCATTAAAAAATCTAATGCCTCGTTTTTAGATATCATTAGTTTATCCTTGATAATTTAGTAAGAGAGTAACAATTCAGGGCAAGCTGTGTTATTCACTATAAAGCTATTATGCCAGAAATAAATGCTATGACCAGGGGTGAAATGAGATTGAAATGGAAATAATTTGTTTTTGCCCAGTGTTTATGACTGATTGTTAGTTTCATTTAAAACTAGCGCGTGCGGATAAAAACCGGACACCGGCTATTGCTAATGTCCAGTTCTGTAGCCATGTAGCATTATTAAATAAGTTGTTTATTATTAATATATTTTTCGTAAAGCCGTGCTAGTTCTTTGTGTCTCAAACAAACCACACGATATAGATTTCGTCTTTCTGTTTCTGGCAATAACCGATATACCGCAAGGAGTTCTTCGGTATCACTATTGAAAACCGCATTATTATTGACCGTTGAAAGAGCCTGCCCCTGCTGCTTGTTATCGAGTTCACTGATATCTTTCAAACGCAAACTGAAGCTTTTTGCCAGAACGGAGATTTCTTCAGGGGGAAGATTCTGCAACTCTTTCGTCAGGCCTTCACTGTTTGCCTTAAGTGTTTCATCCTCACCGGAGACAAAGCCCCGAATCCATTCCGTCGATACTCCGACTGCACATGCGATGTTGTGCAGGGCTGTCTCACTGGCGACCCCATCCTTGAACCAGGACTCCACTACAACAGAATCGGTACCGGCGATTAGTGCAACATCATCTGTCTCCATCTTGTGAGATGACATAATTTGAAGCAAATTAACAGGTTTAAAAGGCACCATTTTTTTCTTCCCCGGCAATCAAATAACTAATTAAAGCAAGACGTTGGGCAGTTTCAGTAGGATCCGGTGAGTGGTATTCATAGTCAACGGATGTTTTGTCCAGAGGCCCACCACGAAGTTGGTCAATCAGGTCGTTATTTGATCCTGGTTTAAGAATGCTAATTGTGTTTTGTTGGCTCTGGCCTGATTTAACAGAATCATCCACACCTTTGCCGCTTGCATTATTCTGATTGTCGTCGGAAGTCATTTATACCTCTATGGCGGTTAATTTTTTTTGTTCTCTCTGTGTTTGATTCAATGATGTTAACAGATACTAACGGATACTTTCTCGCTGGAAAACAGGAAATACTGCAGCGGATAAGAATTATTTGGGAAAGTAACTTTTCTGGCAGTTAATGACAGCTTGTTACCTCACTGCCCGGGGCGCAATCCTGTTTTTGCTTCAGCTGCTGCGTGTATATCCCTGCATCTAAAATCTGTTGGCCGTCATCACAAATCAGAACAACGACCGGATAGCCAAAACCGCTGATTTCAGCTGATTGCTGGTCAACCAGCTCGCACTGTGTAAAGTCCCTGGCACCTGGCAATAACTCATCCTTACCTGTCGCAACAGAGTTCTCCAGCGTATGAAAAGCAATACAGATCACAAGAGCGCTGATAGTCAACGTCAGGGCCATAGGGCTACGTCTGCGCCATGCAAAAACGAAACCACAGATAATGCAAACCGCAATCAGAAAAAGGGCCAGATAATAAATTTTCTCTAACATGGTAGTCCCATTCAAACGCTTTCAATATGTGAGTCAGCATTCCGTGTACCGCATAGCTTTTTACGACTGGCTATACGCTGCTTTATACGTTCACGTGCTTCAGCTATCTCATCGATGCAAAGCATCTGACCGGTTAAAAGGATATGCCTTTCCTCGCGTTCCGCATCCGACAGAAAATCAATCGGTGTTCCTGTGTAATCAGGAGGCAAAGGTAACGCCTGCTCCCAGCGAGATGCTGCCAATATAGCGAGGCTGTCCAGGCGAAACTGCACCCCTTCCCGACCTAAGGATGTAAACAGATCGATAGCCCGGACTTCGTCATTAGGACGTGCTGTGCAATGCTGCATAAACGAATCCTTACGCATGGGCATGAGCGGTAAGTTTCACCCGGTTTGCGCCACCATCGGCCCAGGTGAACAGCAGACGATATTTTGAAGAGACACGGATAGATGACATATCTCCCGCCCTTTCACGTTCTCGTAAACGTGTATGGTGAATTTTTTCATAGTTACGACTTTTAAGACGGATCAGGTCAGCTTCGCTTGCCGCATTATGCAGCTCCTCAAGCGCCCTTTTCAGACTGTTGGTAATATCCGTTGGAAGACCTGACTGCGATTTCCCGCTCTTAAATAACTTCTCAAGGTTCTTTTCTTCAAATGAATGGATCATATTTTCTCCTTTGTTGAATACATGATTGCATATTAAAACGCTGCATCAAGGGGTCATTTTTAGTTTGAGCGTGAAAATTTAAAATTATTTTTCATAAACACCCGCCATTTATGATTGTGGTTTTCCAATGTGGCTGGCTCTGATGTGATAATTTCTGAATATTTCTGATGATAAAACTTTTCCGGGTTAATTTTCACTCATCGCATAATTAGGGGGTTATGGTAGCCTGGTAAAATGATATAATATGATAAAGATAAAAGGGGGCGGCTTATGTCAGGTTATATCAATTGTCAGACTATCTTTGCTGAGAAAAGCAAAATGCTTATAACCTCTGAAAATAGTGCAAACTCTATCCTGGAGCAACTAGAGTCGGCGGGGGTTCCTGTTGAATCACAATGCCGTTCAGGTTTTTGTGGTGCATGCAGGCTCAAGAAAAAATCAGGAAAAGTCACTTACAACTGCTTCCCCCTGGCTTACGTAGGTGCGGATGAAATTCTGCCATGCTGCTGTCGTCCCTGTGGCGATGTTGTCCTTGATATTTGATAATTTACCCTGATTGCTATGCTATAAAAGCCGGGAGGGGGTTATGGCTAAGAAAGGAAAAGAAAAAATCGTTCAGGAGGCTCTGTTAAAGGGTTATACCGTAAAGAGAAGTGGAGATCGGTTTGAAGTTTCTAAACCAGGAAAAAAATAATTAGCCTGGTGATTTTGCCAGATGGTACAGCCTATCGCGGTGATGTAGATCTGACCATTACCAAAACGATATGGACACAGAAACAGATGAAAGAAGTTCTTGGGCTTACTGCCGCAAAAAAGTAACTTTCTTTGATTGCAGTAACCATCCATAACACGAGAGGGACCACGATGTCGGACCAGGCTAAGTATTATGATTATTACCTTGTTGAAGGACCAAAGGTTAAGGAGTTAATTCAGTCCTATGAAACTGTCGGAGAGCAACGTTCCATGGTTATTGATGAAGCCTGCAGGTCAGTCGGGGCAATTGCATTCATTAATTCATACGGATTGGGAGATAAAGGGGATAAATTGCGTGCCTTTGCCTGGGATGCTGAGTGTACCTTTCCGTGCCCCATAACGATTAAAGAGCGATCTATATTCAATAATAAACCGGTGATAGTTGTACGCGGCAAAGGCAACACAAAGGAAGGTCGCGACTACAATAAAAAACTGGATTCGGTTATTAAATCAGCAAATGAAAGGCTCGGTTCGTATCCTTGTTGGGAATCTTACATTATCAACCACTATGGCGTGATGCGAACAGCACAAGGCGGTCCATCCTCCTTCCGCAAGCATGCAACGGCTATGCTGACAACGAAATGCGGTATGCTCTTTGAAAGAAATGATGCTCTGGTATTTTGCATTCCGAATAGAGTTGATGGATTCAAAAATGAAGTGTCTATTCCCCCTGATTTTATAAAATTAACCTATGGACAGTATTATGATATGACTTCAAATCAATGATTTTTAATATATTTAACATTACATCACAAGCAACATTTTTTGTTTGTAGGGAAAAGGAAAGGATATGAGTGATTTTTATTATATCGCTATATTTTCATTAAATGTAATTCTTGACATCATTGTATTGTTGATGATTGGTAGAGTGATGATTTCTTCCCTATATAACAGAAAGGACGCCATATTCATTATTGTTAACATCACAGGTTTATTCCTTGTACTCATAGGTATAACCTTGATAGCATACAATATGTTCTATAAGCATGAGCATGTATCATACAGTGTGATTACACTGTTCGTATCGGCTGGACTTACTCTCTTAATTTTCGCCATTATGAATTTAATCCCAGCATTGAGATGTTTGAATCCTTCCGCCCCCTTCTCCTCAGGATTCAGAAAGATAGTTGTAAATGAAGCCTTAAAAGAAGTGGCATTAAGTATTATTTTATTTCTATTGTCGCTGGTAATGTTCTTTAACGCACGCTTGTTGTTAAACACGATTTAAAGTTGCTAAACAATAGCATTAAAATATTTCTTGTTTAGTAATTAGGGGGTTGATGGACGAGTCAAATAGAGTAGGATAACACTAATAAATTAAAGTGAGGTGTGTCATGAAACTTGAACAAAATGAAAACTGGCAGACTCGTTCTCGTGGTGATAACGACAGTGAATACCAAATTTACCTTGCTTGTGCAGATAATGGAAAAGGTATTGACGTCACTACCGGAAAGCCACTAAAAACTTACGATGAATGGTGTAACAGCTGATAAAGGGAGCCATGCATGGGTAAGTTTTATTGGGCAATTTGTCATCACTGTGAAGGCCACGGTACCATTGACAACCCAGCGTTTTCGGATGGTTTTACCAGCGCTGAGCTTTACGAAATGGAGCCAGAGGAACGGCACAGGATAGTAAACGGTACATATGATGTTGCCTGCACCACCTGTAAAGGCAGTGGGAAAATTAAGGTCCCCATTATCAGTGCTCTGACTTTTGGGGAAAAAAGAGCTCTTGTCGTAGAACGCCGCGAACGTCGTGAGTTGGCGGACTTAGCTCAAATGGAAAAAATGGAACGGATGATGGGATGCTGATAGCCTCTACCCCCCCCTATCTGTTAAAGGGGGGGGATGCTTAGGCTAACTAAAGAAAATAAAAAGTTCTAAATCCTTTTTATGGTCAGCAAAGACCGGAAATCGACAGAATTTTCCTTTACGATCGTGAAACTACTCACATCTCAAAAATTCAGGAAGCTATTATGAAACCCTCAAAATTTTCAAATGTTCCCCGTGCCCTACTGCCCGCCCTTCTGCTGACGATATTCATGAGTTCTGGTAGCGTTGCTCGCAGTATTGATGAGCCACCCATAGATACATTTTCATCTAATGATTCTCGACCGTTGAAACACATTAGCGAGCTGATTAATGAGCGAGACACTGCCTCAGCGAAGATTTCAGAGGAGTACGCAGGTCATCCAGATTTGGATGAACTGTCAAATAAAACGTCTACGATGTTATTGAAAACAGTTAAACAAAGTGACATTGAAGAACTTAATTCTAACATTAAGAATTTAATTGTAATTCTTGAAAGAAAAAACAAAGAGACGGATATTTCGAGCGCTGGTGCGGAACTCAATAAATTAATGTTAAAAAAGAGTGAGATAAATGAAGCCCTGGAAACTCAAACCGCCATTGAAAAAGACGCTCTCTTTCGTTCGGCAAAATTAGCAGGTCATCAGGACATGTATGATGTCGGAAATGAGTTTAAGGAACTTGAAAACTTGAAAAAATTGAGCATAAAGCTCGAATTTTATATAAATTGCATTCACCTTTTTATTCTTTCTGTGAGTTTGATTTTATTGACTGCATTGATCGTGTATGAGTACACCCCGTTCAAAAAGTTACTGTCAAAGCTAAAAAAGTAATGTGAAATTAGAATCTGGTCGATAATTAAATTTAGAGGGTATGAATGAGTATGAAAAACAGCAAAGAGGATTGGTATTTAATTCGCAACCTTAAATGGTTGAGTCCGCTTGTTATTCTTTCTTTTTGCCTGTTAAGCTCACAGGTATACGAGATTTTAGGTGAAAACAATGTTATCCCTGAGTATATTATAAAAATCATTGCGGCAATCGCACTATTCATCAGTGCATTTAACGCAAGAATGACCCCAACCATTTCAGCCAGAATATTTATCATCACGATCTATATGTTGGGTGCTAGTGTGTTAGTTTTTTTTCTTTTCAATTTTCTTAAGGGTAATGTTTAATCGCCCTTTGGATAATGCTTGAGGTTTAATCAAATGATTTCTAACGTACCAACGGGTCGACTGGTAAAAGTCATTAGGGCAACGGCCAGGGGTAGTGACTATCTGGGGCCCTGTGAGATTTGCTCGAAAAATATGCCAGAGTCGTATGCGGCCCGCTATGGAAGGGAGAGAATGAGAGAAAATGGAGTTGTGTATATCGACAAATCAGGCGGTAGCACATACGGGCATAAAGAATGTTTAATGGCAATGGTTGATGTTAAGCCTGATGCCTTAGCACTCCATCCTGGTAGCGAAAAATCCAAAAAGTAACTTTCTTCTGTCTGATGGTACTCCACTTAAAGCCTGGTTCCGGGCTTTTTATTTCAAAAAAAAGCCTGTCATCGACAGGCAAATTTAACTAACGAACATTGAATAATAACGAGAATAGTGTATCACAAAAAGTTACTGAAATTCGTGTTCTTCAAGCATCAATGCATCACCGACGATGTAATCATCATGCCTGATAGCAGTGACTGCCATAAGGGTCGCATTGTTGTTAATTGGCAAAGATAGAAGCTTCCCTTCTTCATTGATAATTAACCAGGTGTAACGCGTATCTTCATGTACGATAACAGGATTAAGTCTCACTGCCTGAATGTAACCGCCTACCATTTGTTGCATATCGGCGAGCGAGAATACACCTTCATTATCACGGCTACCGTCAAGGTCCTGAGGGGATAGCTTTCGAATACTATCATCTGCTGAAATCAGTAATGCCATAGGTTCTTCCTTTCCAGGGATGCTGTCGTCATTCGTCTTTGGCTGTATGCATTTTTTCAATGAACGGGATAACCCATGGTTGAACATAGTGGAAATACTGCTCATTGGTGGTTTTTGCGTCAGAGTCAGGTGCCTTCTCTACCTTTGTCATTGTATTGAAAACAACAGCATTGTTCACAGACTCCAGAATAATACGACACATTTTTATATTACCCGTCTCTCCTTCTACAGATGCCTGGTAATTCAATTCAGCAGCAATCTTATCTCGGATTTTCATATGTTACCTTTTAGAGTGATACGGGATTAGTCTATTTTTCCACATATAAATGTTTAGTCAATATAATCCCGGTTTTGATTGTGAAAAATAATATTGATCATGCCTGTTTCAGACGTGCATGAACGATTTTAATGCTATTTCATGTGAGTCTGTCATTGATGATGAATATCGCGCATCTCTATTCTTACATTTTAAGTTGCTTCGTCAATCCCCTGATTTGTTCGTATGCTATATTTAAATGCTGGAGGAGTCCTTCATCTCATAAACAGTGAGAAATTATATGAAATACACATCGCCATTTTTTTCTGACTGATTTTTTTAATGATGTAGCGTACGTTGAGGAACATGATGTGAAGGTAGTGTTGATATACAGTCCGGGTAACTAACGATTTTATAAATTATTAAGGTTTAGTATTAGTGTATTTTTATGAGCATAACCTTTTGAACGTATAAGCAATTCACTGTTAATCATCCCCTCACTCCAGCCCACTCCGATTCTTTTAGCCTTGCTTCTAACCTCAGGATCCGTAACATCTTTCATAAACAGTGAATGTTTATGATGGAGTAGTTTGGATGAGTATTCTGGCTGAGTGGTTGCAAGAAAAATGCTCTGCTAATGTCTGGGTATACGTGAAGCGTCTATCCGCGAACGATACCGGCGCGACAAGATCCCACCAGTCTGGTCTTTACATGCCAGGGGCAGTCATTGATGAGCTGTTCCCTTCACTCCGTGATACTCAGTTAAGAAATCCAGAAGCACTTTTTTCAGTGCACATGTCATCTCATCCTGATTGCCCTGACCTTAATGATGTAAGGGCCATTTACTATAACAATAAGTTTTTCGGTGGCACCCGGGATGAAAAACGGCTGACGGGCTTTGGTAGACAAAATCCGCTCCAGAATCCGGAGAATACAGGAGCTCTGGCCCTTCTCGCGTTCGACCATATCCCCGGCACATCTTCCAGTTATTGCGATGTCTGGGTCTGCAAAGACCTGACCGAGGAGGAGGTTCTTGAACCTATTATTGGAGAAGTTATCCCGGGAGGAACAATATTTGGTCCTGGAGACAAAATAATTGGGGGATTCGTTACCGAGCACTCCCCAGCCAGGACCAGGTATGAGCTGCCGCCGGAATGGGCCCATCACTTTCCTTCAGGAAGGGAAATTATTGGTTTTGCCGCATGTCATTACGATAAAAAATCTGACGATCCGGACACTCAACTGACGTGGCGGCGGAAAATTGAGTTTGAAATTTTTCTAGCCGTTGAGGAACTGCACGTGCTGGGTCAGATAGCCGAAGGCTTTGCCACGGTGAATGATTTTATTACGCTTGCTAACTCAGTGAGTAACCGGAGGAAGTCTCGTGCCGGGAAAAGTCTTGAGCTCCATCTTGAATCTCTTTTCAAAGAACACGGTGTAATGAGCTTTGAAACTCAGGCTATCACGGAAGGTAAGAAAAAACCCGATTTCATCTTTCCTTCCGGTGCTGCCTATCGCGATCCTTATTACCCTGCTGAACAGTTACGCATGTTGGGGGTTAAAACCACCTGTAAGGACCGCTGGCGGCAGGTACTGAATGAGGCTGACAGAATTGATACAGTACACCTGTTCACCTTACAGCAGGGCGTATCTGTGGCACAGTTCAGGGAAATGCAGTCTGAGGGGATACGGCTCGTTGTACCGGTAGGGTTGCATAAGGCCTTTCCCGAGGAAATCAGGGGTGAGCTAATGTCACTATCTGCGTTTATAGATGAACTTAAAAAACTCTATTGGTGACATCCCCCCACATCTGGCGAGAGTCGTATGCGCAATGGGATGATACCAGCATAGATATTTGAAGAGCCCCTTGGGGCTCTTTCAATACCTTCTATTTCCGCGCCTTCACAGCCTCGATGATCCGTGACTCCAGCAATTTCGCTACTGCATCGAATACCGGCACGATGACGGAATTTCCGAACTGGCGGTAAGCCTGAGTATCGGATACGGGGATTCTAAAAGTTACTTTCCCTGGCTGCTCAAATCCCATTAGCCGGGCACACTCACGCGGTGTTAGACGACGAGGACGTCGGGTCATGTTCTCTGGGTCGTTAAAGTTCTTTTCACCGAGTTCGCTATCCCAACCACGATCAACGAGCGATTCTGAACCATCCTTGTGATATCTCGCTGATATTGTGCGAGAAATTGCATCATCATTTTCAGGCTTCACCAGTCCAAAACCAAAACCATTGCCTTTCTCTTGGTGTTTTTTGGCGTACTTATAGAGATAATCCCACAGCTTTGGCGTTAGTGTATATTTATCTTCTACTTCACTATCAAGAAGCTCTCTGAACAGGACCTTTTTTTCCGGGTACAGAGAAGAAATGTCACCAAGACTAAATCCCTGGCTTAAATTCAGGTCACGTCTGAACCCCACCAGAACAATACGCTCCCGGTGTTGCGGGATGAAATGTTTACCATCTATAACTTTTGGATCTTCGGCACCTGTTGCTTCAGCGTCGGCGACGTCGTAACCGAGTTCATCCAGGGTATCCATAATGACGCGGAATGTTTTGCCTTTGTCGTGGCTCTTGAGGTTCTTGACGTTTTCCAGGACAAAGATGGCTGGCTTTTTCGCCATGATGATGCGGGCCACATCAAAGAATAGGGTCCCTTGGGTGTCACATTCAAAACCGTGTTTACGGCCAAGTGAGTTTTTCTTACTGACACCGGCAAGGCTGAAAGGCTGGCATGGAAACCCAGCTAACAGGACATCGTGATCGGGTATCGATTTGTCGATATTGGCGTAGGCGGCTTCTTCGCTGACATCATCTTTATGACTGAGCGTGACATCCCGGATGTCTGAATTGAAGATATGTGCGTCGGGGTCACAGTACCAGTTAGCCTTATAAGTCTTGACTGAATAGCTGTTCCATTCACTGGTGAAAACACACTTGCCGCCAATGGCCTCAAATCCATGACGGATGCCGCCGATACCGGCGAAGAGATCGATGAAGCGAAATGCATAATCGGGGTGGTTAGCAGGCGGCTGAGGGAGCATCTTTTCGAGCAGAGACGCTTCGGTTACTGTGAGCGAACGAGGTCCACATTTACCATTAATCCAGCGGTTCAGGGTCTCCCTGGTCCAGTCTGAATTACCCAGCTTACGGAGAAGCTCTGCAACGAACTTCTGATCATAAATTTCCAGGACTTTACCTATCAGTGTCAGGTCCCGTTGCTGTTGCTTGGCCTCTTCATTTCGTGCTTCTTCTACCAGCTCTTCTGCAAGGGATTCAAATTCAGACATTCTTACCTCCAAAGGTTATATGAGTGATAGTCTATCACTCATATAACCCAGGGGGAATGATATCTGGGTTTTTAACCAGTACAAAGAGCTCTGGCGAGCCAGGACTCCTGTTCTTTGTCATTTCTTACAGGGCTCACGGCTGGTTATATTCTGAACGCTGACTCTCTATAATCTGATGAAGGGTCTCATGAACATGGTCATCAATGGTGATTTGGTGGCCCTCAATGTACTCTGGAGCATCCTTTAACCCTTTGTATACGATTTTGTCCATGCCAAACTGATCTGCCGTGATATCGACAACAAAGAGCATTCCATGTACGTTGGCAACAACCCAATAATGCCCCTTCATACCGGCTGCAGTTAGAATTCCACCATCACCAACACCATCTCCACCGGCGATACGTGTCCTGACACCTGAATATTTCTCCAGGAGCATGGAAACCAGAATCGAACCATACATACAGGTTCCTGTGGTATCAGCAGTATTGAGGCTACTGGAGATTACATTTTCAAAAATCCGCCGGGACATCTCCACGACTTCACGCGGAGGCGAGAATTGTTGCGTCACTTTCCCCCCTCCCTACTGTCAGCTCAATTAACCTATACGTTCTCATTCGTCCTGTCTTGAATGTGTTTAGCAATCAGAGCTATTTCGGAACTTCGGTCATTCAGAAGACCACTCAGGTCATCCCATATTCCAACTGGAATTGGTCTGTCACCAGAAAGCCACTGACGGATGCGCCTGCCGTCTGACAGGCCAAGGGCTCTGGCGAGTTCCGTTTGCCAGCGCTCACCAAACAACAACTGACCAGCACTGATGAGTAATGCCCTACTATCGTCTTTCACATTGGTTGATTTCATCTCTGATTTCATCTCATCGGGAGAGCCCCAATCCTGCGTAATGCCGAAATACATTCATCAACGCCAAAAAGGGCTTCAGCTGGTGGTTGCTTGCCTGAGAGCTGGCAGGCGGTGCAGGCTGCATGATATGCGTTAGCTCGCTCCCGGTGAAGAGCCTGGAGAGCGACTACAACCAGAGTACGGTCGTCACCTGTTAAATCGTCAAGTTTCATATAAGCCTCAGATGTTATGGGTCTGTTGGTACTTAGAATGGTTAATCCTTGTTAATGCCGTTCGCTGAAAAGTCCTGAACAGTTCCTGTCACTGCAGAGAGAAGCCGGAGGATGTTCTGTTCTCCGATGACGGCAAGTGCGGTCGGCATCAGTCCGAACTTATCACTTGTCAGGCCAATCGCCATTTTATGCTCGCTGTGACGATTAGCAGACTCAATACGGTCTATGAAGACGTTCACGCATCCATCAATACCATGTGATTTTGCAGCTTCGGTCATATCCCTGGCGTGGTCCCCGTCCAGAACGAAAAAGACACGCTCATCCAGAACCAGAGCTGTTGTGTCGCAACCGTATGCTGCTGATGAAAAGTTATAGCTGATATGAAAGCGCTCAAATCCGCGAGTCATATTGGGCGCTGGTGTATTGATCACAGGTATAACATCTGAGGTAAAACCCAGTTCAGCTAATTGAGGGATAGTTGACATGAACGCCTCCTGAGGCAGTTATTGGGCGGCTCGGTAGCCTTCCCTTTCAACATCAATTGTACCTTAAATTAGGTACAATGCAAGCTACTATTTATACTCTAAATTCATCTGGAAGATAAACCATATTTATATGAAACATATGGTTTTTTTGGATATAATATCAGCGAGACCGCAGGTCTTATTCGTCCTTGAATGACGATACTTCAGGGACATTTTATAAATGAGAATGGAGAAAGCCTATGGCCTAATCTGTTGTAAGGAGGTGTTTTATGGATAAATGGATTTTTGAAGAAGATAAAGTGACGCAGGGAATTGTAGCGTTACAAAAGGTAGGGCGTATTCCGACAGTGACAATCAATCCGGCTTCGGCTGTTTTGAAGCGTCACCAGAAGAAGTGTTATGCAAGTGCAGTACAGTTCAGTGCGCCAGTGTTATTTGAAGAGTGTGGACGCTACAACCCACCCGGTGGTTCGATTGCCGTGTGGTACGCTGCAGACTCATCATTAACGGCAGCGGCGGAAGCATACGGACGTTTACTTCATTTGGGTGGTCCTGTTAATTACCCAGAGAAAGTCTTACATCAGCATTATATGTGCTCGATAGATGTCAACAGAACGGTGAAAGCGATCGATATTGTTGGTTTATGCCAGCTGCTTCACATTCCACCTGACAGCGTTGAAAACGAAAACTATACCTTCACACAATGGCTGATGTCGTATTTGCATACGCATTTTGGAAGTGATTTTGATGGGATCTCTTATTCAGGAAGACACTATCGCTGCAAGCGTTGTTATGCTTTCTGGGAAATGCCAGGTAAGCCGCCTGCTTTCACTGATACTCCCGGGGGGATGGTGCCCTATGCATCTTACAGGGAGACAGATACAGGAATTTTCCCTGCAGGTTGGCCTGGTACGTTCATGACCGGCGAAGAGATGTTTGAGGAATTACTAAACTTCAAAATTATGTCCGAACCGAAGTAACTAAAGAGGGGCGCGGTATGCCCCTCTTTTCTTTAACTCAGCTGGCAACATGGCTACCGAATAGTCGTGCGGCTCGAACGGCCAGAGCCAGTTCATCTTCAGCTGCGCCATCAGTCAGGATCTGGATGGGTGTTTTGGTTTGCTCATCGCTGACCGCAATCGGAGCTTTGAAAACCTCCAGCCGCAACACCGGATGGGTATCCTCATCGAATGCGTCCATGATGTCTTTAAATCCCGGTCTCAGACCTTCATCAGTAAACTGGAAGACCGGGAACATAAAGTCACCGTTTTGCTTAAAGGCCAGAAGCTGATTCTTCTTCACCCGGATGTTCACTGCCTGTCGGGTAATCCCCAGTATGTCCGCCACATCATTGACTTTAAAGGTACCGCCTATTTCCTGAAGGCTTCTGTAAAAAGCTTCCAGATTTTCACGACGGCGATGAACCTTACGCATTTCATACTCAGATGCGTGCGTTTTTTGTTGCATTTGCACAGAGTAAAGTAACTGCATCAATGAGCCATCATCCAGTGTGATCGCTTCCATGGCCTGGGATTTGTCCTCAAACTCAGGCATCAGAGACAGTGCGATATTGTTTATTCTTTTCAGTAGATTGCGCTGAAAGTCCGTCAGATTATCATGAGTATCTGGTAGTTTTTCAGCTGTGGTGTTTTTGTACATAAGCCACCTCCATTTGACGATTATTGTATATCCATTATGGGGAATGGTCAAATCAGGTGTTTGCCGACTTCCAACTTTCAGGGAATCTCCGTATGCTCTGCGGGATTAGTACTCACGGGATACGTTATAATGTTTAAAAACCTTGCCGAATATCTACAGTCACAACGAAAGATTGAGGAAGCACAGAAACGTAAACTAAACCTGTTAAAGCTTACCGTCAGAAATGGTGACGAAAGGGAGATAATCGCTGCCCTGATTGATATTGGAGCAACTGGAGTAGACTTTAAACAAACGTCTTTCGACTACATCTATGAGTACTTTTCCTCTGCCCGCATTATCGATGTTCTGGTGATCATGTTACTTCTAAACATGAAACATCCTCTCTCTGAAGGTGCAATAAAAAAAGCTTACGCAAGGCAGTCCGACAGTGAGGAATCGAGATCTGCTTACATAAGCCTCATAGTAGACACTATTGAGAAGCGCTGGTAGAACCCGTAGTGCAGGGTCAACAGGACTCCCCTTTGTTCTCTCTATTCGATTTATTCAATAAAGCCCTCTTTATTGAATAAATCTGTCGGAAGTATTGGCGCGAGTGGAATTTGACTGGGCATAGTAGAGTCCATTTTGCATGACTAATTACATCACATGGTTAACGATTCGAGATAGAAGTATGACCAGGCAATGCCTGTAACTGAACAGTTTATATAACAATGAACAGGAATGATGCCAGAATATTATCTGGTTATACTGGCCTGCGCCACGGGTTATTTTAAGGATATGTTGAGATGCATGGTGACGACTGATATATTGTTCTAAACAATTTATCTGACAACAGAGAGATGACAATGGAAACTTTCGATATTCATGAGGTAGAAGAAAACCGAGCTAAACTAAGAGCTGGCAGAGGAATCGTCAGGATCGAATCCTCGATGACAGATGAACATATCGGTAAGTTGATTAGATTGAAGCTGGAACAGGCTTGCGGGGCGGATATTACTGTAACTTATGATTTAATCACCGATGAAATGCAACGAGCAGCTCAGGATTTTTGATATTATCAGGATGTCTTCATTCGTTAGAAACGTATTCTTACCGAAGGTAGTAATATCCTCCTGAAATTAAACATTAATACTAAAACTGCAAAATACCTCTTATTCTCTCGCAACCTGGAAAGATAAATAAACACCAACGTTCGGAAGGGCGATTGACTATCAATCAAATCATCTGGAGACCGGAGCGACCTGCCGGTTCTCCATGAAGTAGGATAGTTGGGGCTCCAGAGGCTCCGAAGCATCATAGACCTCAAACCAGAACACGACAGGTCTCTCTATGACCGTCACTAGTCCGAATCGTTGGGCGGTGCGGAAGTTGACAGAGTAGGCTTGAGCTCGTTCAGGCTGGTGGGCTATCTGTTTCCTGAATCCCTCGATTGAAAATGTCGCTTTAAACAGGTTGCATGGAGAACATGCTGGGAAAAGATTTTCTAAATCATGCCGCTCGGGATGGAATACTCGTCCATTGTTGCGTGCAACGTGAGTCACCCGACTCCCCTGGGGCGCGCGAACTATATCGAAATCTCTCCGTACTGGCTCTACATGGTCGGCGTGCCAGCCCTTTTCCTTCAGCTCACACCCGCAATAAGCACACCGGGCAGCAAATTTCATTCTGAGTGCTGCTCTTTGAGCTTTGGTGATTTTCGTTTTGGGTTTTTGTGTATTGCTCTGCAGCTCCGCTTTATTTGAAATATTATTGCGAGAGTGCAACTCTATGAGCTCTCCTCCCCTTTTGATAATCTTTTCAGACATAGTCCCCCCAGAAAGTAACTTTCCGAAATTTGATAACTGACACTTAAAGAAACGATGCCAGTCCTTTTTATTTTTAAAAAACCTTTAGGTTAACGACCACCTTTTTCTTAATGAATAAGAACCAGGGGGGTTATTACTCGTAAAAATAGGAAAGAGCCTGTACCTGTTCTTCTCTTTCATGTTTTAAACGTTGCCGTTGTGCTGAAACTTCTTCACAAGTGCTGCCGAGATGTCGGGCATAACTGATGCTAATAGGCATACCAGCGATGGCAGCAGTGATTGGTCCATTAGCACAAGGTGAAGAACTGATGATGTCAATAATCTCCTGTTTGGTCGCAGCTCGGTCTTTATCTTCAATATCGTTAGGTTTGCTGATTTGCCTTAACGCATCCTGCTGCACTTTCCTTTCTGCTTCTGACTGCTCCTCCCTCTTACATTTATCTGCAATTTCATTGGCCTGCCCGATATCAATCGGCCCGTTTTCGAGGGCTTTATTAATGGGGTTATATGCACAAGGCGTATTGTTTATAATTTTCGCCAGACTCTCTTTTGTGGCAATGGAATATGCAAACTGGAAAGTGTTAACATCATACTTCCCGGAAACTATAAAAATACCACAAACAACAATAATTAAAGCTATTACTACCAAGAAGTTCTGTTTAATTTCCATGTTATGCCTGCTTATAAAGCATTTATTGATATGTGAATTTAAAACAAAGAAATGATTGTAAATATTATTGCCACTCATCTTTTTCAACGTACTTTAATGCTTGTTTTTGCTCATTTAATGCTTCTCTTTGCTCATTTATAACTTCGCTTCTTAATATGTTTCTCTGACATTGGATGGCAATAGAATTTGCTCTGACGATACTTATCGGATTTTGCTCTATGGCTCTGGAGATAGGTTCTAAAGCGCATGGGGTAGCTTCAATGATATCAATTAACTCTTGTTTCGTTGCGGGCTCATCTGTTTTTGAAAGTTCTTTTGCAAGAAAGTATGCGACAAGCAAACTTAATATTATAATAAATGATGTGTATATATAATGCGCTGAATGACTGGATGAGTTGCTGATGATTTTCATTCTCATATAACTGCCTCTGTCATAACTATTCTTTGAAAGTTCTAATGTTTTCATACACCATTATTTTGCCATCTGAATATGTTCTCAGCCTGATATTCATTTGCCCATGTTCTGCTTTCACTGCCTCAAGAGGAGAAAGGTTCGCCTGAAAAATCCTATTTCCTTCATCAAAATCCGGAAGGGTATAGAAAACAATCCTGTATAGTACATTTCCATACACCATCTCTGTTTTAACCACTTTAGCGGTAGCCCATGAGGACTTTGATGTTCCCAAATCACAGCCAGACAGACACAGGGAAAGTGATAACGCCATGAATATTAATAATTTATTCACAAACAGCCTCTTGAGTCGTTTAAAATAGGTGATAAGAAAGTTACTTTCATGAAATCAGCTATGAACTGAGTTTTGATGTTAGTCCTGCATGTTTCAGATTTTCATTGCGTTGGTGGTACAATAACCATTCGGTGGTGTAATCGTCGTAACTGTATTTTGGAATGTTTTCAATCACTCCGTTGCAATTAACCTTGTTTGTCGGTTCGTCAAAAAGACCATTGTTAATGTTAGTTTCAAGTAGCTGGCACTCATTAAGCCAGCGCTCTCCCATCTTAATATCATCCAATGATAATGAACTTCGGTTAACGACAATGAACATGACAAAACCAGCCAGGATTAATGTAATTCCTGATATGATAAGCCCGCCATTAGCCGTTGATTTTATTTTTAGCATTGAAGTGATTTTATGGGACAATAAAAAAGCAATGCCCAAAGCGACAAAACCCATAGCAAGGTATAAAAGCCAGCCTACATTTTTACCGTCCATATAGATATTCATAATCGCCCCCGGCGACATCATTTAATAAGAAGAATGTCATATTCTGATTGTCTGGATTGATAGCCCGGTTGAAAAGTTACTTTTCGGTCCAGAGCCACAAGATTTGACCAGATGTGGAACAGCGCTAAAGCTGTCCCTCGGTTCCAGCGATGCAGTAAATGGTAATAAAAAAATTCACTGCACCAGCTGCCTTGCAGAGTAAAAGAAATCGGTAACGCCGAACGCTGTATTGAACAGAATCAGTTTTATGGATGAGAATAATCATACCGCTGATACTTAAAAAGCATAACGTCAGAATGAAGCACAGGGCTCCAAAAAATGGGTAAAGCATAACAGCTTACTCCATATGAAAAGAACAGCCCTGATATTTCATTTTATCAGCTGGAGTCTCTACCCCCCTGAATTTCCTTCCTTTCCTTCCTGGGGAATCATTTTAACCCAACCTTTCCCGGTAACGTGATGGATCAAACCTTTCTTTCGTAGAGCCTGTAGTCGCCTGTCGAGTATACGAGCAGGCTCTTTTTTATTGTCATTAAGAATTTCCACGCAAAGCGTGTATATTTCCGGAAAATATATATCCACGAATGCTTTTGGATGTTTACCCACCTTTTCCAGAATCTTTGAATCAACAGCCTCGTATAGAGCTGGCGTGTTATTCATTCTCCCCCCTGTCGATATCCAGTAATTTAAACGTGACAACCCAAACGAGCGGGTTAGAAGCCCAGCTTCCAGCTTCATAAATCTTATCCCACAGGCTCTGGAAAGAGCTACGGTACAGTTCATTCATTTCGACGTAGTGATCGATATCGTCAGACCAGTACTGAAAGAATGCATCGGGTATACCGTAATTTCGGGCAACGACAACCTGGTCCCACACTTCAGTGAGAACCCCCTCCGCATAGGCATCGGTTTCAGAGATATCGCAGAGTTTCTCAAGGCGCGTATCGCAGACTTCGAGAAGATACCGGCTAGCCCATCGAGGCATACTTACCGGCGTTGCCCACGCAGGCACGCCTTGTGATGTCAGGCGTTTTGTAGGGAACATCCGGCACGGGTAATCGCTGGTCAGTTCCTGGTACTCGTTATCAACGCGGTACCGTACACCGGTCTGAACTCTTAGCGGGGACTCCTGTACTTGCTGCCACTCGGTCCTTGCTGTTTCTCTGATCCAAATCCGGTCGCCGGGCTGACCATAAGGGCATTTTAGGACTGGTATTGCAGGTCCAGAAGTTACTCTGGAGGTGATATTTTCTGAAAAAGCATCACGACCTTTCAGTGCCCGGCGGAACTGGGTTTTTTGGCCGTTCTGTAGGCCACTAATTTCTTCAGGAGAAAAGGTCAGGGGTGTGATTTTGGGGGTAGAACGAAGCATTCAGGCTCCTTTAATCAAAGAGGTCAGGTGGACGTCAGGTACGCGCTCTCCAGACGTTGAAATACACATATCCCATCCCGATGAGCAAAGGCGCGTAAACCATCTGATACTCAATGAAACTGGCCCTGATATACCTGGCATTGATATAGAGCTGGATGAGCGTAAGAATGGTAAAAACAAGATGGTGTGAGATGATGGACAAAACCAGAAACCGTAAATTTTTATATTGTGGCCGCAGGGTAAATAAGCGAACCGCAATACCCATAGTGACGATGACCAGAAAAATGGGCTGCGAATGAGGGAAAAGAACAATCTGACCACAAGCAATGATTGTGAAATAGACGACCGCCAGAATATTAAACTTTTTCGTCAGATGAGTTGAATGCATAGACATCCCGCTAGAATAAACTGGAAGTTAAGCTGAATTTTCAGAAGCTACCGCCATTCCCTTTAACCAGACAGGGCACTGGTTTACTTCTGACCTAATAATACTGGTCATAATCTAACATAGAGAATTTTGATTTTTTCCGGCTAAAAGGTACTTTTCGGCCGTGGAGTATTTTTTTATCGTTCGTCGATAAGCTTTTTTCTGAATGCTTCCTGATACATCATCTCGTCGGTTAGCTGATCGAGGAGTCTGTTGGTAATGAAACTGTCATCATGGCTGTGAATGAGCCTCCCTCTCCTTCTGTGTCGTTTTCTTCTTGCTGCGCGTACTGTTTTCACATTTCCCGCTCTGAATACTGGCGTCATTTGAACTTCTCCGATGGATTAGTTATTTGACGATATCAAAATATATCGCTCCTGGAAGACCCTATTTTTTCTATCGCATTTTTTTTCGTTTAGGCTTTTTTTCGTCCTGTTATTCAGGAATTTCTGATGCCGATTTTGATATAACTGGATTATTGGCGTCAGGCCTGTTCATACGAAAAACGGAACCTTTGATGAGCTCCAAAAATGTGGTCATTAGCGCGAAGCATCCGGTTGCCGGGTACCTGTACCTGGAAATGATCCCGGATAGCGAGGTGGGGTTTTCAGATATCTATCAGATAACAGACAGTCTTTCTCGTGCAGACGTTCTGCCCTGTGACTGGCGAGAGCTTAAACGGCAGTGGGGTAAGGACTTTCTGGGCCATGGCTCATGGGATGTGTACTACATAAAACAGCATGTGAACCGGATTAACTGGTTTGGCAATGACAGCATTAAAAACATTGAGATCAGGCACAGCCTGTCCATAAAAGAGCTTATTGACTGGGTTTCAGATCCCAGCCGTTGGATAGATATAGCCGTCGAGGTGGATGATACCAGTGGCTCCAGACCAATGGCCGTAGCCATGGTGAATCAGGAGCTGGACGTTTAGTCAGGATTTGCCCTTTAAAAAGTCACTTTTACTGGGTGCAGGTAATGTACGTAGGCATAAAAGTTACTTTTGGCCTGCATGTGGTGTAGTCGATTTGGTTGATATTTGGTTCAACCTTTTTTTTCGGGAGAGAGTAATGCGAAGTCCCAAAACCAGAATTGCCCTGATTGATTATGAAAATATCGGAAGCCTTGAGGGAGTTTCCCTTCATGACTTTGACAAAGTGCTTTTCTTCACGGGCGCTAAACAGGAAAACATTAAAATTCCTGTTACGTCCCTGAGCTCTGCAATTTCTTTACGCATTATTCCGGCGACTGAGGTATCCAAAAACAATGTTGATTTCCATCTGGTCCTGGAACTCGGACAACTGACCGCATTGGCCGGGGATACGTCACACTTCTCTGTTATCTCCCGTGACAAGGGCTATGACGGTATTATTGCCCGTCTGAAAGCAACAGGGATCAGCTGTACAAGGATCTCTCCAGCCCTGCCCGTTCCGCAACCGGTTAAAGACAAGGCTTCAACAATGAAAGTGATGAAAGCCAAAGAGCATGACATGGGCTACTGGATTAACAGACTGAAGCTTTCCTGCGCATCCTCCCCTAAATCTCTCCCGGCCACACCAAAGGCCTTACAAAATTACCTTTCAAATTTGACGGGGCAAAAGACCTGTTCATTGCTGAACGAACGGATTAAGCAGGAGCTGATTAGTCTTGGTTTCATCTCGATTTACGAAAACACGCTGGTGTGGAATCGCTCATTACACTCGCCAGTCCAGAAGAGCAGGCGTGCTGTTCTCCAGCAGGTGAAATAAGCCGCTGGCCTGAAGTGCAGAATCATAAACATCCGTTTTTTTTCAACGGAGAAGGAAAGTAACTTTTAGGCATGTATCGCTCCATCAGTGGTTAAGAGCGACCCACAATGCGACCTTTTAACCATGCTTTAGACTGGTACTGATATGAAATTCAAATCCAAGCTTCTGGCGGCATTAATCCTCGGCACCCTTTCATTGCCCGGCCATTCCCGTGTTTATGAGTACACAATCAAAGATATCTACGGTGTGGAGAAATCCGTTAGCGCCGATTCAGCGAAGCTGAACACCACGGAAAAAATCCAGCTTAGCCTGATTTCAGGACTGGACAGAAAAATCCGGGTGACGGTGAAAAAAGGCGACGTGAATGTCTACAGCACGACGACAGAAAGCGTAAAAGTTGCCGACCGCATCAAATCATCATCAGATGAAGAGTTTTACGGGAAAGTGATAACCCTGCCCCCGTTAAGTGATGGGCTGTATACCATCACCTCGGAAATACTGAATACCCAGGATGCCCTTATTGATTCGACAACCCAGTCATTCCTGATTGATACGTCTGGCCCCACTGCCGATAACATGAGTATTGATCAGCGTCCGGGATATGACATGGTCCTTACCGGAAACCTCTGGGAGCTGGGGTTGGGGGCAGAAGCAAAACTCTATGTCACCGTCAAAAATGTGAAAGCGACTGCCGGTTTTGATAAAGCCACTATCCAGATCCTAAATCCTGATAATACCGTCTATTCCAAAATGGACATGGTTTACGACAGCGGTTCTGCATCGCTTTCTGTTCCGTGGACTAAGGGGAGCGCGGTTAAAGCCGACTGGATGCCGGTGTCCAATGCGGATACAGAATATCGCTTTCGTGTCACGCTATACGACAAGGCCGGTACCCGAAAAGTCCTGCCGGATCAGAAGTTCATCTTTGACTCGGATTTAGGCGAATACACGCTAGTCGCGGTGTATGACCCTACAACTGAAACCAGTGTTATACCTGGATTCAGTAAAGGCTATGTTGAATATAAATCGGGGATGACGGTCAATCTGAACCCCATTACATTTGTCTACCGTGTCCCTTCTACGAACCGCAGGGAGTACAGAAAAGGCGGGCTGGCCTTCGGGAACATAATTTCTGAGGCGAACGGCTACAGCTATGTGTCGGTCACGACCCCTTACCAGACGCTCTCTGTTATCCATAACGGTTATCAGTGGGGGGGAGCCAGTGTTACCTACAATATTAAAATGGGTGCAGATGCGCCGGTAAGCCCAACTACTCCTGACGTGTGGATTACCTCGGACAAGAAAAGCGCGGTAAGCTCATATGATTACCTCTGGAAAACATCCGATCTCCCGGTGACATTTCTTACTGCCCGCGTGAAAGCGTCGGCACGAAATTACATCCAAAAGGCTATGTCTAATACCGGCGATTTCTTATGTGACATTCCTGTCGGCGAACTGGAGTGTGAAGGGAAAATTGTAGGGAATATTCAAAAAAGTGGTAACGGCCATATGGGGTTTTTCTTCAAGATGACCAATGCCGATGGCTCCCTTTTCTCACAATATGCTGAAAGGCGGCAATACTGGAATGCTGACCAGTTACCCAGAATTACTGGCTATGATTACCAGGAAGACAAGAAAAAGGTTCTGCTATTTGTGAATCTGCCGGGGAACGGCAGTTTACGGTACAAATTGCAGCTTAAGTCTGCTGTTCTGATTAATGCAGATTCAAATGTGCAGGTGTTAACCGGTACCAATACAGCGATTGCTGGTGATGATTACACCTATACGTTTGATCTGGGAGCTCTCCCGGAAGGCAAATATAACCTTTCTTTCCTTGCCAAAGACACCTTCGATAATGAATCGTCATCCCCGTTCATTACGCTGGTGAACGACATGACTCCCCCGGACGTCATATTTAATTATGAAAATGCCCCGCTCGCTTCCGGTTCTACCGTGTACGGGCTGGAGAACATCGCGATCAGCCTGAATGATGCGCTGACAAAGCCTGTACTGGAACGTCTTGAGCTCAAAGGTGGCCCCGCATCTGATAGTGTGATCCTTGGCTTCAACCAGAATGCCGATGGCTCCTATACGCCAGATTATCCCCGTCTGTTCCCTACCCTTGACGAAAATACCGATAAATACACGCTGACGGCTTATGCAACGGATACCAAAGGGAACGCCACGCAGAAAAGCATTCAGTTCGCCTACTATCCGAAAAATCTCGTGACCCTGGAAAAACTCAAAACGCTGGGTGTGGTGAAGGCGCTGAAAACCAGCGACAACACACCGCTGGCCGTCATGCGTACCGGGCAGCTGAGGCGTAACGATGGCTCCCTGGTTCAGGGCGTACAAACGGCCAACATCACGCTCAGGACTGACGCTGATTATGCGATCAACATACTGGGTACTGTCATTCAGCCAGGCGAAACCAAAGAAATCCAGATAGACCTCGGCGCTGGTGTAAACGCCACGGTCCCAATTTTCCCGGCGACAAACGGCGCTACCGGGCAAAGCGATTTCATCATTGAGTTTCCGCAAATTAAATAGCGGCTCACGATTACCGGTCCCTGCTGGTGGCCGGTAATTTCTGGATAAACACGACACGGCGGATATGACGGCCGGGGAGAGAGAAAAGTAACTTTCTTCACTCTGATTTCAAGCCTGCTGGGAATGATTTGATATGAATACCAAAATAAAACTGCTGACAACGTTAATCCTCGCGACCCTCCCCTTTTCATCGTATTCGCGGGTCTACGAGTACACCATTAAGGATATCTATGGCGCTGAGAAATCAGTCAGTGCGGAAACCGGTATTCTTAACACTAACGAAAAAATTCAGCTAAGCCTGATTTCCGGCCTCGATCGCAAAGTACACGTATCTGTCAGGAAAGACGGTACAGAGGTCTACGGCACGACCACCGATAGCATTAAGGTAAGTGATCGAATTAAGGCCTCAACGGGCGAAGAGTTCTACGGGAAAATCATCACGCTTCCTCCCCTGAGTGATGGTCCCTATCAGGTCATCTCTGAAATACTTAACACACAGGATATTCAGGTCGACTCAACCACTCAGGATTTCACCATCGATAGTGTTGGGCCAACCTCAGACAATCTGAGCATTATTCAGAAACCAGGCTATGAAATGGTCACACAGGGAGACCGCTGGGAGCTCGGCCTCGGTGCTGAACAAAAATTATATGTGAACGTGAATAACGTTAAGGCCGCGACCGGTTTTGATAAAGCAACGCTACAGGTCATCAACCCGGACAACAGCGTCTATTCAATCACGGACATGGATTATGATGGTGGGTCCTCTTCCCTTTCGGCTCCCTGGACATTAGGTGAAAGGAAAAAGGCTTCCTGGATGCCGACATCGGATGCAGACGTTGAATTTCGTTTCAGGGTGACGCTTTATGACAAGGCAGGCTCACGTAAAGTGTTACCTGACCAGAAATTTGTTTTCGACAACCAGCTTGGTGAATTTACCCTATTTGCAATACGCGATCCCGAATCACAGACAAGCGTGGTGCCGGGGATCACCTCGGGATACGTAGCGTATAAAGCAGGTATGACGGTTAATCAAAATCCGATTACCCTCGTCTACCGGCTACCGACGAATAACGTCCGGAAATACAACAAAGCGGGTTTAAGTTTTGGCACCATCATCTCCGAAGCCAACGGCTACGTCTATGTGGCCGCAACAACGCCGTATAACATCAGATACGATATCCATAACGGGTACCAGTGGGGTGGCGCTGCTGCGACTTACAATCTGAAACTCGGGCCGGATACCCCTGAAAGTCCGGAAACGCCTTCCACCGTCTGGCTCACTACGGACAAAAAGGGTGAAATCAATTCCTTTAACTACTTGTGGAAGACAAGCGATCTGCCGGTGAAATTCATTTCAGCGAGAGTTCGTACCTCTGCGAGAAACTATCTCCAGAGAGCGTTTACAGGGAACCTGGAAATTTGTCAGATCCCGCCAGGCGAGACTGAGTGCAGCGGGCCGGTACCATGGACTATTGCCCAAAGTGGTAATGGTAGCGTGACCTATTCTTTTAGAATGTATAACGAGGACAAAACACTAGCCTCAATAAATGCGGAAAGGCGTAACCACTGGAACACCAATCTTCTTCCTAAAATCACCGGCTATGACTATCAGGAAGATAAGAAAAAAGTGCTGTTATTTGTTACGCAGCCCGGTAACGGCAACTTCAGGGACCAGCTCCAGCTCAAGTCTGCTGAACTGATTAATGCCGATACCGGCGTGCAGGTACTTAATGGAACCAAAATTGCGCTTTCGGGTGAAGATTACACCTATACGTTTGATCTGAGTAAGCTGGCGGAAGGACGATACAATTTAGGCTTCCTGGCAAAAGACACTTTCGAAAACGAGGCAACGTCGCCATTCATCACGCTGGTGCATGACATGACGCCTCCGGAAATCAGCTTTAACTACGAGAATGCCCCGCTCCCCTCCGGAACGACCGTCTATGGACTGGAGAATATCGCCGTTAACCTTAACGATGCGTTGACCAAACCAGTTCTTGACCGTCTGGAGCTCAAAGGGGGACCGGCATCTGACAGTGTTGTCCTCGGCTTTAACCAGAATGCTGACGGGAGCTACACACCAGATTACCCACGTCTGTTCCCGACTCTGGATGCGTCGACGGATAAATACACTCTCACGGCCTATGCTACAGATGCTAAAGGGAACACGTCCCAGAAAAGTATTCAGTTTGCCTACTATCCGAAAAATCTCGTGACCCTGGAAAAACTCAAAACGCTGGGTGTGGTGAAGGCGCTGAAAACAAGCGACAACACACCGCTGGCCGTCATGCGAACCGGTCAGCTGCGACGTAATGATGGTTCACTTGCCCAAGGCATCCAGACAGCCAATATCACGGTCCGAAGTGATGCTGAGTACGCCATCAACATTCTCGGTACGGTGATCCAACCTGGGGAAACAAAAGAAATTCAGCTCGACCTCGGAACCGGCGCAAATTCCACTGTACCGATTTTTCCGGCTGCTAACGGCTCTACAGGCCAAAGTAACTTCATCATCGAGTTCCCGCAACTTAACTAACTATCGACGGCCACCGCCTCTGTTACGTGGGGCTGGTGGCTTTTCTTGCCTCATGGCTCTGTTAAATGCATGCAATCAGAAAAAGAAAATCATTATCGCCATGGCATAACCTTCAATATTCTTCTGGAATAATTTGATATGAAATTGAAAATAAAATTACTGACTACGCTAATACTGACCGCCCTTTCTCTCCCCTCATATGCTCGTGTCTATGAGTATGCGATCACGGATATCTACGGAACGGATAAATCAGTCAGCGCGGATTCTGGTGTTCTGAATACGAACGAAAAAATTCAGGTAAAGCTGATATCAGGTCTCGATCGCAAAATTCAGGTAACGGTAAAGAAAGACAATGTTGGTGTATATAGCTTTACTACAGATAGCGTGACGGTCAATGACCGTATAAAGGCCTCTACAGGTGAAGAGTTTTACGGAAAAACGGTGACACTGCCGCCTTTGAGTGACGGGAGTTATGTCATAACCTCGGATATCCTGAATACACAAAACGCGGTTATCGACAGCACGACTCACAATTTTATTATTGATACTGCTGGCCCCTCATCCGATAACCTGAGCGTGGACCAAAAACCCGGATACGACATGGTGTTAACTGGTGATCGCTGGGAACTGGGCCAGGGGGCTGAAGCAAAACTCTACCTGAATGTGAATAATGTCAAAGCTGCAACCGGTTTTGATAAAGCGACTATCCAGGTGATCAAGCCTGACGATACGGTGTATTCCATCACTGATATGGTTTACGACAGTGGTTCAGCATCGCTATCTGTGCCGTGGACAAAAGGTAATTTTAGTCGTTCCGCCTGGATGCCTGTATCAAACGCTGATGTCGAATACCGCTTTCGTGTAACGCTCTATGATAAAGCGGGAAACCGTAAAGCATTGCCAGACCAGAGGTTTGTATTTGACTCGGATCTTGGTGAATACACACTGTTTGCCGTATATGACCCCACGTCTAAAACGAGCGTGGTTCCAGGCTTTAGTGAAGGTTACATAGCTTATAAGCCGGGAATGACTGTAAACCAGAACCCTTTGACACTCGTGTATCGGGTGCCATCGAATAACCGCAGGGAATACAATAAAGCTGGTTTGAAGTTTGGAACGATAATTTCCGAGGCTAATGGGTACAGCTATGTATCAGCGAAGACCGCCTATAAAGTCACTTACACTATCCATAATGGCTATCAATGGGGCGGCGGTTCACTCTCCTATGATATCAATTTGGGGAGTGAGGCTCCGGTCAGTCCGGCAGCACCTGAGGCCTGGTTAACATCAGACAAAAAAGGCGAAACGAATGCAGGCAGCTACCTTTGGAATACCAAAGATCTGCCCGTTAAATTCAGCTCTGTAAGGATAACGGCATCACCACGGAATTACGTTCAGCGTGCGATGAGTGGTAATACTGAGATTTGTCAGGTACCAGCTGGCGAAACTGAGTGTATCGGTGCGGTATCCTGGTCCATCCCAAAAACGGGGAACGGTATTACGACCTACTCCTTCAGATTGACTGATTTCGATAAAACGTTTTCATCAGTATCTATTGAAAAAAGGCACCACTGGAATACTGACCTGCTACCCAGAATTACTGGATACAGTTACCAGGAAGAAAACAAAAAGGTTCTTTTATTTGTAACGCAACCTGGACGCGGTAAATTCCGCGATCTGCTGCAACTAAAATCGGCTACCCTGATAGATTCTGATACTGGTGGACAGTTGTTATCTGGTGCCCAGACCGCCCTTTCTGGCGAGGATTACACATACAGTTTTGACCTGAGCAAACTGGCCGAAGGGAAATATAACCTGAGCTTTCTGGCAAAGGACACCTTTAGCAATGAAACATCGTCACCATTCATAAACCTGATTAACGACAAGACGCCTCCTGTGGTGAATTTCAACTATGAAAATGCGTCTCTGTCCTCTGGAGCCACCGTTTACGGGCTTGAGAACATCAGCATAACGTTAAATGATGCGTTAACCGCCCCCAGCCTTGTCCGGCTTGAGCTCAAAGGGGGACCGGCGTCTGACAGCGTTGTCTTAGGTTTTAACCAGAACTCGGACGGTAGTTATACCCCAGACTACCCTCGCCTCTTCCCCAGCCTGGATTCAGATACGGACAAATATACACTGACCGCTTTTGCTACCGATGCCAAAGGCAACACGACACAAAAAAGCATTCAGTTTGCCTATTACCCTAAAAATCTCGTGACCCTTGAGAAGCTGAAAACTTTAGGCGTGGTGAAAGCGCTCAAAACCAGCGATAACACACCGCTGGCCGTCATGCGTACGGGCCAGCTGCGTCGTAACGATGGCTCACTGGCGCAGGGCGTACAAACAGCAAATATCACGGTCAGGAAGGATGCCGATTATGCGATTAACATTCTGGGGAACGTGATCCAGCCTGGGGAGACGAAAGAAATTCAGATAGACCTTGGGAACGGGGAAAACTCAACCGTCCCAATTTTTACAGCGGAAAACGGCTCTACCGGCGAAAGCAACTTCATTATCGAATTTCCGCAAATTCAGTAATTAAGTTATCACTAAGTAAGCCCTGATTAGGTTAACACCTGATTAGGGCCTTAGCCCTGGAGTCACCATCGTTTTCCTACCACCGACCTACCCCACCAAAGAAAGTAACTTTCTAGATTCGTTAATCGTCACTTCAGGACGATAGATACCAGCTTTGCTGGGAGGTTTCCAGAAATGATCAACGTCGTTTTCGACATGATCAGATCCGTTTTTGCTGTTTATTACTCCCCTCCCCCAGTTTAAAGGGGGTGGAGGCTTTTTTTGGACGGAAAACGGCCCTGATTATTCGTGAGTAGGCCGGGCGCAGCCCTAACCAGCAAGGCTTAAACCACGCATGGCAGATTCATACATACGAATGAGCTTTATACACAAAGCTTTAATCTGATTGTATGTATTGTCATTAGCTGGAACAGAATTGAGTACATAATCAAGTAAAACGCATTCTTTCTCATAGATGACGACATAGAACGTATCGGAGTAACTTCCTCGTTCCAGGCTGAACTTATACGTCATTTCTTTAACTTGAAAATCAAACTTCCTTCCTGTCATCTTCAAAACGGACTTTGTATTTTGGTCAATGTAATCATTTTCATGATGAAAAAAACCATCCAGCGAAACTATGTTTTTGTAACTGTCATATCCGTAGTTGTTGAAGGTACGAAAGTAAGCTGGAGACATTCTAAAATTCGTTTTTTTACCGTCCCAACTGATCCAGCGGCTATATATATTTTTATTGGTTAATAATCCCTTTATGGCGTTGATTAATCCAGTATCCATCCCATGTTTTGATTTAATCATCGAACGTAGATGACTTTTAAGTATTGCAAGGTTAATTTCGGCAATGAAGGCTTTTGAATCGGTCACGTCATACACCTTGTTTTCAATGACTTCATTGTGGTCAACGAAAACTAACCCCATGCATTTCCCTTTTGAACTTGTCCATTTGAAATCAACTCGCTGGGAACCTATGAGGTCATCATGTGAAATCATGACGTTATGAGGTGCGAAAATTTTACTCGGTGCTTGAATCTGGCCTTTATTAAACATTGGGCTCACATGAATGAAGCCGTCAGTGGCTAGGATACTATGTGCGATATCTTTAATAGCTTCATTAAGATAGCTTTCTTCACATATCTCTATAGTTTTATCATCAGCCACGCTGTGTTTAAAAAAATGCTGTTGTTTGAAGTCTCCAATTTCAACTTCTTTTTGATAATCAATGCGACGTCCGCATTGAGTGCAATAGTAATCAATGTCAGATGTTAGCCGGGCATGATAGGTGTCATATAACATGCCATTTTTGTCTTTAGCAAACAGCAAATATAATTCTCCCA
The DNA here is from genome assembly GCF_021739525.1 of Klebsiella sp. 2019SCSN059. Taxonomy (NCBI): domain Bacteria; kingdom Pseudomonadati; phylum Pseudomonadota; class Gammaproteobacteria; order Enterobacterales; family Enterobacteriaceae; genus Klebsiella; species Klebsiella sp. 2019SCSN059. The sequence continues at coordinate 74,903 of NZ_JAKKOM010000027.1, forward strand.
TATCCTACCTGTTCAGTTGATTTACGAATAAAAAATTACTCAATCCAGATCTGCCACCTTTCCCAATCTTATCAGCATGAATAAATTTTTTTCTCTACTAACAACCTAATTTATATGGGCGTAAATCAAAAACCATTCATCAGGTGTCACAGACCGGTCATAGCGTTACTGCGAACAAGGGGGTTGTTTTGCCCTGCCGGGTTGTCATGAAGCCGATGGGCGTCAAGGGGCCGGACTGCGAACAAGGGGGTTGTTTTGTCCTGCCGGGTTGTCATGAAACCGCTGGGCGTCAAGGGGCTGGTCTGCGAACAAGGGGGTTGTTTTACCCTGCCGGGGTATCAGGACGCCGATGGACGCCAAGTGGCCGGACTGCGAACAAGGGGGTTGTTTTACCCTGCCGGGGTATCAGGACGCCGATGGACGCCAAGTGGCCGGACTGCGAACAAGGGGGTTGTTTTACCCTTCCGGGGTATCATGACGCCGATGGACGCCAAGTGGCCGGACTGCGAACAAGGGGGTTGTTTTACCCTGCCGGGGTATCAGGACGCCGATGGACGCCAAGTGGCCGGACTGCGAACAAGGGGGTTGTTTTACCCT
>NZ_JAKKOM010000028.1:0-74856 GCF_021739525.1 Klebsiella sp. 2019SCSN059
CTCATGATGAACCCTGTTCCATGGCTCCAGATGACAAACATGATCTCATATCAGGGACTTGTTCGCACCTTCCTTAGTTACTGTTCCCATTCATCCGGAGATACATGATGTCTAACCTGTTTGCACTGCTGGCCGCTATTGTACTTCTTTTCATCGCTGTGTATTCACTGGTGTCATATCTGAAAGACCAACGTAGATCAAAAGGAAGCTTTAAACGCTAAAATCATGACAGTATTAGCTACCGTCACCGTGTATCATTCACAGACGGAGCGGATACTATACATGGAGTGACAGAGAGCATGATTTACGTCATTACGGACAACCAGTTTCTGTTTGCTGGAATTGAGTTAATACTCAGAAAGTATGAGATCACCGTATACCAACTATCAGCGGATGACCTCAGAAGCCATAAGGTCCGTAAGGACCATGTATTTTTCATTGAATGCCCACTACGTGAGGAAAATTTACATTCACTGAGGAAGCTCTATCAATACGGTGCACGTGTCTGCTATCTGATGCGCAGTTCAATAGAATGTGACCGAAAGAATGCCTCACAGTTTATCGATATCACAACCGAAATGAATGTGTTTATCGCTAAAGTACTGAAAACGATCAATAACTCTGCATGTCCACCAGCAGTTAATATTGTCCGGTTGACTAATCAGGAATTCACCGTAGCGCGTCTCGTACTTTGTGGCCATTCCGATGTGGACATAGCGTCTGAATTATTAATCACCAAACGATCATCCCAGGACCATATCAATCGGGTTCTGAAAAAACTGGGGGGTAAATCCGTCGCGGATATCTACCTTCAGCGGAATGTGATTTACGGGAGTGGTACAACACTACAGAAACAGAAGTCACGGTAGTGACGTACATCCGCCTGATGTAACCCCGCCCGCATGCTTCCCGTCGCCAGTGCGTAAACCCGCCCCGATATTCCTTGGGGGGCCATTTGTGAAAGTTACTTTTACTGAATGTGAACCACTCTTTCTTCGATGCTGGTGGATAACCTGTCCCGCCGAACCAGCCACCTGGCTCAACGGGATAGTATTAAGATTATGACCGCACAAGCAGGGATGCATCATCATGGTAGGAATGACGATCAGGCTCAGCACTACCAATTTGCACCCCGGAGTGGTCCGGCGTCAGAATCAAGCCACCCTGTGCTACATGCATATGCAGGAGGATATCACCTCCGGCCACGTTAAGATGCAAAGCAGGGACACCGTGGTTAATCTCCAGCCGTACACCAAAGGATGGCTCACCAGACTCGTCCTCAAGTTCAAGTGATATCTGGTTTGCTATATGGAGGGTAGCGGTGTAAGGCCTTCCGTCTTCCTCATGCAACAGCTCACAGCCTTCCGCAATTCGCCAGTCTGCCATTTTGAGTTTTAACTGCTGTTCGATACCCAGTGCAAGACCGGCATTACTTAACATCCCCTGAATATCTGCTCGCTGTGATTTCACTGTTGCAGGAACAGATACAGCCTCCAGAACATCAGCTTCTTTCCAGCCTTCAATGTGATAGTTTGCCCAGACATTTTGCTCCAGCGAAGGGAGACGGTCATCTGCTTCAATATGCAGACAGGGTGTGCTGTAGACATCTGAAAGATAGGGACTCGATATATCTCCGTCAGTCACCCCGTTAACGATACCACCACAGAAATCAGCTACAACACATCCTATGGCCTTCATGAACTCCTGATGAGCGACACGTGTGTCCAGTTCGCCCAGCAGTTCAGGTTTAACCAGTAGAGCGGTTACAATTTCGGCCAGTTCAGCAGGTAAAATTTGTTTTGTCATCTAGTCACCGGAGTTTCAGTTAAATAGTGTGTTAAGAGGCGGGAGACCAATTCCCGCCTCCGTGGATCACATCACCTTAAGGTACTTTGCCATCACCCGGTACTCATCCGGAGTAACAGGCTCCAGGAGGGCATTTTTGAGAGATGAACAAGAGGAAAATTTAATGCTACCGTCGATATTGGTTTTTCCACCACTTCGATAGTTAAGCAATATTTCATTATAGCGCTGAGATGCATCTACATTAGACGGGCAACATAGAATGAAAGTCACAGGACATTCCAGCTCACCGATAACCTCAGTAAAAGAACAGAAGTAATAGTGCATGCGTTCAGTAAAGGCGGTTTCTTCAGCTTCAAGAAAATCGTAATTCCCCGTCCAGCGAATAAATTCACGGGAAACTACGCAGGCAGCACCGCCATAACCATCAGTACGTCTGAAGTTATCGCATGTATAAGATATCTGAAAAGATAAAAGCTCATCTTTCCCGAAGGCAATTAGAGAAGCCTGGGCAAAAAGCGCTGCATGCTCTGAATTGAAATTACCGCAATCACTGTGGACAAGGAAACCCTCAGAACATATTTCACCATCAAATGACCAATCGCAGTCTTCAATAACTTCAACTGTAGTTTTGTCCGGGTGATTCAGCACACAGTGACGCACAACACGTTCCATTTCAGAAAGACCGTCATGGCTATCACCAGATGTAATGCGTTGAATAAAATCATTGTCAGGCTCAAACAACTCATGCATTGCTTCTAACAGAACTTCACTTTGCGCTGGTGTAGCTTCAATAACAAACGCAGAATTTGAATAATAGTCAGCCATTTAAATCACCTCGATATTAACATTTGCTACAAATCAATTGCCCGGATAGAGAGTCCATCATACTAAATAAAAACTGTGCATCAAGAGTCTATTTTTATTTAAAACAAAAACAAAAAACATTACCGAGGTGTTTTCTGAATGTTTTCGGCATGCCGTGGAATTTATAATATAAACACTCACAAATTACAATAAAAATATATTGGCTCATCATGCCGTAATTTCTTAAAAAGTACACCAGTTAACTTACAAGTTCATTTATCTGACTGAAAAGCAATACTCAATGGCAATGCTGAAACACACAAATTGTATTCCAATAAAGTCATTGAGCTAAGGACATAATCAATTTCGTCAAGTAATTCATGTAATGAATTGCACCAGATATAATCACTACGATATCGGGTAACCCAAAATTTTGACCACCATGTTCTTAGCATCATGTAGATATCGCTTTCACGAAGACACTGACCGTGGATCTCATCGTGCCAGTCCCTGAGCCATTGTTTATGCTCTCCTGGACGGCAGAAAATGAGGCGCTGGCTTGAAACGGTCTTAGCGTTCTGGAACGATATTTCTTTTGATTGCAAATGGCTGGTGGTCTTACGCTGGTCACGCAGTTCCATAATTTTTTCACGGTGATCGCGTCGCTGTGATACCCGGTTCTGTATGCCTGGAAACATCGCAACAGCCACAGACCATGAGAGCGGCAGGGTAAAGACTTCTCCACGCGTATCAATAAGGAGATCGATAGCACGCATGTAATCCATTTTTGTCGACTCACCGCGAACTGACGGGTCATAAGATGCATCGACCTGACGGACATCACTCGATGTAATTTGAGCCTTACCCGTTAATGCTCTGAAAAAGGCTTTTGCATAGGCCAGCTCCCCCAGATTCCTGCCCATTGTTCGACGGTGTTCCACGTAGGCTACAGAAGCCATTGCACAGTGTTGATACACGCCAAGAGGAACAAGTGCTGTACTTTCCATGAAATTAACCCCTCATTTAAAAAATGGACTAGTTGATATGAATATCCTACCAGGTTTTATTTCTTACGTAAGGGGGGTGTTTTTAAATATGAAATCAACAGGAACCAAAAAACCCGGATAAACACTGAATGTATATGAAAGGGTACAAAGAGTGAAAAAAAATCCTTTTGAAAACCTCAGTGTTAAGATGATTTCGTGAATGTTATCTTTGGTTTTAAAGGGGCAGCATGAAATATAAGCCCTAAGGGTTGTAAGTGGCTTCGTAAACTACTATGCGCCAACCACTATCTCACGAATACTATATCTTTTAACATCTTCAGTCTTTTTCGTGTCAAGCGTTGCATTCCACTACATACTTACAATGCCGTTTATAAGGGTCTGGTATGTTATTTCCATGGTTTACTTCAGAGATGCCGGGATATCCCATTTAATGGAAAAGATGAAAGATGGGATAGAGATATGTTATTTTTTAAATCTACCGGCATCATGTTTATATGTGGCATATAAAACTTGGATAGATTACAGAAGCGATACGATTACGCTACCTTAAAATTCAATACCAATGGATATCATCAAGTCCGGCAAATAGAAAAGGGAAGACCAGATAATGCCAAGGCCTTCCCATGCAAACTAACTGATAATGCTCTCAATTAAAGAATAAATATAGACTCTGTCAGCATGGCAACCCGTTAGCGTTACGGGATCAAAAACGATATTGTCAGTATCGACATAACGGAGACGAAGGTAAACATCCTTCCTTAGTTCATTTCTCCTGTTTTCCATATGGACTGGAGAATAATCCCTTGGAGCTATTAGCATTATACATAAGGCAGCGACAATGCCTATTATCATATAAAAGTAAAACGAACTTTCAAATAACTCTACTGCTGTCTTTGACAACTCAAAGTCAGTGAGAATGAGAACTCCATATGCACCATAAGTGAGAATGTTCAATGCGATGAATCCCACAGCCAGGTACATTAACAGTTCATGCATTCTCGATATATCCGGTTCTGCTGTTTTGCCCTGAGGAGGCGCAAAAATAGCCGATCGCCCCGTCTGATTTGTTTCGCTACCAGAGTATCCGCCACCTCCCAGAACTACGCCGGACTGTGATAGTCCACCGCCTAAAAGTGCGCCGGATTTTTGAGTGGTTGTCGTCTCTCGCAGATATAAACCACTAATGGATACTCCATCAGTGGGGCCGTAGCTGACCTCAATAATTTTCATAAAATCATCCGTTTGTTCAGGTGACAACCATCTTAACAACTGCGGTACCCGGCGTTTTTCCATACGGGCAGGAAAATTGCTTTTAACCAGAAATTTTTTAGCTCTTCATATCTGGACATAAAAATGTCGAGCAGGACTGATCACTACTCGCTGGGTAAATGCTATTCTTCGTGAAAACCGGCAAAGGATTCAACTAACCAGGGGTGGTTTGTTGAATGTGGAGCATTCGGCCCTTTGCCGGTTTGACACTTCCCGGCTGTACCCGACAACTCTGAATCTGCAGGATATTAAACTCTGTCCTGACCATCTCGTTGAACACGACTGCGCTGCTCAATTCCTGTTCATAACCATGGTAGTTGCGTGACAGTGTCACATATCGCCGAAAATATGAGTAGTACCGCATCGTGAATGCCACATGCAAAACAGATAGCATGCTAACACTAACTCCGTGCATCTGGTTTTAGATTAATGAAAAAGCATTTCATTAATCTCACCACAATCCGTCCGGAAAGATAACTTCAGATTTTAAGGATTATGGCGATCGGGTATCTATTTGGTTGAGTTTCAGGCATTTTAACACTTCGAATAAATACCATTATTCCATGTGTTAATATTATGTTAATAACCATAAAGGGGGTACCCGGCTTCTAAATCAGTCCAAAAGTTGCTTTTCGAGTGGTTTTCACACAGGTGGCGCTACGTGAAATCTGGAAAAAAACGGAGGGGTGAGTACGTCAGATTTCACGTAGCGCACGCGATGTAAAATATACCTTCTGGATGAGAACGGGCCGGTTTACGGTTCAGAATGGAAGTCACCGGATGAAGGACTGCAGGGCTGAACCCCTTTATACGCCAAAAGTTACTTTTACACTTGGCGGGAAGAAGAACGGTAGGGGGCAATCTCGTCCTTGTTTGCCGTCATGAGCAGCATGGTCATGTTATTTAAGAGTCTTGCGAGAAAGGCAGGCAGGCTTTCCGGTCAGAATGTTTAAAATAAAACATTAACGATATAGTTGATACTGGTCTGGATTATTAAATAATTTTCAAAACAAACACATTGAAACCATGCCCTATAATTTATAATGTGATATATAATTATAAAACTGAATCATGTTTAGAAAAGTAATGGACTCAACAGCACACGACCAGGTGTATTTATCACCCTGTGTAATATACACATGAAAATAGACCAGCAGCATAACGAGGAGGATGGCGGTAAGGCCCTGAAGCTTTTTTAAACCACGTCAGTAGCGAAACGATACGACTAATCCCGAATACCCAATAAATCTTAATGACAGTAAGCATGTTAAGTTTTAGAAAAATAACTTTCTACATTGATAAAGGAACGACTATGAACATCAAAGATATACCACACTCTCAAGACACTGGATTAGATTTTAATTCAAAATTAAGCGACGACCTTACGCTCAGGAGAACCCTGTTATTTGTGACTTACTCAATCATTCCTGTTATTGCTCTCTATTACTTCTCACCGTTTCTGGCTGAAGCCACGATAAATGGTGTCTTATCAGTTGGAATTGAGCTTAAATATGCGATGCTTTTTCATTTTCTGGTAACCTGGGTGATTTTCTGGGGAGCAATAAGTGTACAACGTGATTTATATCAAGGCTTTAGGTTGGTGTATTTCGGCGTTAAATCTTTAATAAACAAAAAGGGCCAATAGGCCCTTTTTACTATAAGCGTATGGCTGAAAAACAACTTCCATTGGTTATACAAACTTTAACAAAAGGTACATTTTTACTATTCTTAACTACGCTTTCGATAAAAGAGAATTCTTCAAACTTTTTTAAACGTCCGTTTCTGAGTTCTTCTTGCACTTTTTCAGTGGGTGAGGTAATCGTTAGGATGTCACCCTCTTTGATTTGATGGTAACTAAAAACCCCGATCGTATCGTTTTGACCGATTCTATAATAGTTCCACTTAACGCCAGTAACTCTCTCCTGGGTCGTTGTTTTTCTGACATCGGAAGGGTCAACTTTCTTTACTGATATTGGATTACCTGATACAAACCCTTCACTATCATTGTAAGTGGTAGCCACTTCATGATCGAGGCCTCTCAACATGAAATGAGATAATGATAAATATGCTATGTAAAGTACTATTGCCAGCCAGATGCTAAAAAAGAAAACTTTAGACACAACTGTTTTTACTGTTGGCATGATGATCTCCTTAACGATGTAAAGCAGGTAATAATCTCAGGATAAGAATAACATGATTAGTTTGTAAAAGTTTAAAATAGGGGCTTAATTAAATTTTATTATCCCAGGTAAAGAAGGGAAGGGTGATATAGCCAGAAATGGATTAAGTGTTCTTTTGCAAACTGTACTGTCTGCAAAAAAAGTAACTTTTCTGAGATCGAGCAAATAGCATGCGTAATCAATCACAATTATTATGTGAAGCAATACAGTTGCCAGGATTGAAAGGCGGCGTAGCTGTGACTAACAAACGAATGAGAGGGGCAATAAATTGCCTTTTATCAGTCAGAACTCAACCATGGTAGTGGAGATGTGAAGCCGGGGAAGGAGTAAAGGGCCGAAGCCCTTATAACCTGGGGCTAACTTCTGGCTTTCGGTGGCAACTGAGGTAAGGGGCCAGCCGGTGCAACCCATGATGCCCAACCGTTCTTTCCATATCGTTCATTATAGTAACTTTCTTTAATCGCCTTACGGGCCAGATATGAAGCTGTATCCATGCCAAATACCTCAATAGGAAACAGTTCATGCCCCCCTGTATCCGTCAGGCAGAAATCAGGAAAGACATCATTATTAGAGGCGTCATATCTTAGTGGCTTGATGAAAGCTCTTCCCTGGTTATGAAGATAATTAAGCATAGTCAGTTCATAGCTGGAATCTGCAGGGATCCAGTTATCATCAACGTTCATCAGGGCGATCTGGAGGGGCTTGAGGTAGTACGTATCTTTACCCTTAAACTTACCAGGTTCGCCTATAGCAATACAGATGACATTGCCACCTGCTCTCCAGTTTGCTATCTCAGAGGGGAATCTCTTCTCCAGTAACGTCCAGTCCTCTGTATTCATCAGCACGACCGGCACGCCAGAAAAATACCTTACCGGAAGCCGCTTTGACACATTCGAATGTTTCTCGTAGTTATATTTAGACAACGCATTGATGCAAATCAGACGCTCCTTGCTTTGCATAACCGCATCTGTCATTTTTATGTTTTTGGTTTCCTGAGGAGTAGAAGGATATGTGCCAACCAGTAAATGTGTGGAGAGTGGATGTGATGCAATTTTAATTTTTTCCGATGAACTGGTAATAAGGTTGAATACCTTTCCTGGATTACGTTTCCCGGTCATTTTGGGATACCAGCGATTCAGACCACTGTCATCCCACAGGAACTGGAGCAAACCTAGCAGCGACATGCTATTTTGCGAAACGCCACCAGGTGTGTTCCTGTTATCTACAGGCACGATCGAGGTAGATTCCGAGTCAGATGAAGCTAATGCAACGTCGAGTCTGATGCCGAAGCCACCATCTTTAAGGTCTTTGACTACGCCATGTGTATAGCATTTTAACCCGGAATTATCTTTATCCAGTGTGAAGAAAATACAATCAGGAGAATGCTGGCTACCTGTATTCGGATACCGTGCCAGAAAATACGTATCGCCACCTGTATGATATTTTACGGCAAGTAACTTTGGACCTTTACCCTTACAGGAACAGCTTACCTTCGAGTCTACAGAAGCGTGCGCACGAGATAAAACTGCATACCAGCTCTTTTTAAATTCCTCTTTGGTCTGGAAGTCTTTTGAATACCTTTTACTGTCCACTCCATAAGATACAATCACATCATTTACAGTAGACATAAGCCCCCCTTTTCCTGAGCTGACATGCTTTTTTATTCGCTTTCGGCAATAATTTTCATATAGATTGACACAATAGCATGTAATTAATAAAGTAACCTATACTTCGAAAGTAACTTTTCAAATTCATTGTGTTTTTTCTGTTCAACTCACAATAAATGATTATCACCCAGAGACAGCAAATGATTAAATTCCGGATGACCAGATTTGCCATTGTCCCTTTGTCCGTATTTATTTTATCGGTGCCGATGCTTTCCTGTGCTCAAACCATTTCAGGGAAAGTTGTGCGGGTAATTGATGGCGATACTGTCCAAGTTTATGACGGCGCTACAAATACCAGAGTGCGGCTCTATGGGATTGATGCCCCGGAGAGTAAGCAGGCCTTCGGTCAGAAGGCAAAGCAAGCCATGACTCAGATGGCAGCAAACAAAGTTGTCGTTATTGAGGACCACGGGCAGGACGTGTATGGGCGTATGCTTGGTACCCTCTATCTGAATAACCAGGATCTTAATGCCGTTATGGTCGCAGAAGGCATGGCATGGGCATATCGTTATCAGGGGCGGCTAACGGTTCCTCAGTATGGGTCTCTTGAGCTAAATGCACGTAACGCAGGTAAAGGGTTATGGTCTGACCCACACGCGGTAGAGCCACGCCAGTGGCGTAAAGCAAATAATTAAGCACTGAGTGACATTTCATCCTTTAAGGCATCGAACCAGCGGCCATTTAAAAAGTAACTTTTATTTTGTCGCTGTCATTCAGAAATTACAGAAAAATCGAGGTTTTTTATGGTCCAGATTCTCAATACAACGGGTTTGAATTATCACGTAGAGCAAACTATAGCGAATGCCGAAGAGCGCATTATCCTGATAAGCCCTTACCTGAAACTAAGCGCCAGAATTAAGGAGCTAATTGAAGATAAAAACCGTATGAAGGTAGATATTCGTATCATCTACGGTAAATCTGAACTCAACCCAAAAGACCATGAATGGCTAGTCAGTTTGCCCTACGTTCGGCTCAGTTTCTGCCAGAATCTGCATGCTAAATTTTATGCTAATGAAAGTCAGAGCCTGATATGCAGCCTGAATCTGTATGATTTTAGTCAAATCAATAACCATGAACTGGGGGTATTAATTGTAAAAGATGAAGACCGGGAAGCATTCAATGCTTCTATTACCGAGGCCCAGCGTTTAATCCGGATCAGCACAGAAAACATTCCATCCCCAACATCATTGCAAACCGCTGACTCTGATTCGAAAAAAAATCAGGAACAGAAAAAAGATTTTTCGAAATCATCCACAAAAAATGACGAAAAAACTTTCGTATCCATTGATAACAAAACAACTGATTCGGATGACAGCGCAGGAAAAGACGATGAAGCTAATGCCGAGCCTGCAAATAAACTAACCACTACAAATTTATCAAAACAGCACAAGATGGGGTTATCCGACATGTATACGAAGCTTATCACTGCGGGATACCTCAAAGATAATGATGGTAAGTATGAATTGACACCGTTAGGGATTTCCATTGGCGGTGAAAGCAAACCTAATCGATACAAGAAAAATGGAGAGATGTATTTCCTGTGGCCTTATGATATCTCTATCTAATCTGGCCTGCGGCTAAAATAGTAGGGTGGTTTTGATAACAAAGCCACTCTTGATTGAATCATTGCTTCAATGCTTCTACCCAGTCATCATTCTCTTAACGATACCCGCCTGAAAGTTACTTTTCTCCAACTACAGCAATATTATGGTCAAAATTCCGCGTTCGCTCTATATGAGTATGTGAATTTAAAACAGGGTATTGACGAAGCGATCTAATATGTCATCCTTTTAAAAAAAAGGAGATAATATGACATCCCACGAACTGAAAGAAACTAATCTTGTAGAAAGCGTTGTGTCAGAGCGGGACATGGCAATGAATCTTTTTATTAATGGATTAACTGCAATATCCGAAGCGGAAAAACTGATGGGCATCTCCCTTATTGATCAGCTCAGAATTGCATATGTTCGCTTTAACCCTGCCCATTTAGATAAACAGATAGAGAGGGCGAGAGTTTTGATTGATAGAGAATCATGGAAGAGACTCATCGACAGAACATCATTAAATATCTACTGGAATGCACCTCAACTAAAATCATTTATTGACGAACTGGTAACAGAACCACCAATTATGACGATTCAGTCAGCAAGAGAGAAAGTGGCTCATACGGTTAACAATCGGGCAGACATACTCTGCGAGGGTCTGGTTTCATGCCTGGGTAATCTGAGCCATGATTTTAAAAAGAACGCCCGTAGCTTTGTTATTAATGAAAATATGGTTATAAAGAACGGGTTCAAGAAGGATGTATACTACCTTGACATGACGGATCGAGACCTGAACAGCCTCAATGATCTTTACAGGATTTCCCGGTACATAGAAGGGCTATCTTACAGCCAGCAGGATGTTATCGTACCTAAGCTTTTTGCTCTTAGAGAGAAGAATGATTATCAGAAAGTTGACTATATCGACACGGATTTAAATATTAAATTTATTGTGTATGGAAACGGAAACATCCATATGCGGTTTATGGATAAAAAGGTCCTGGATGGTCTTAATGATGTGCTTGCATCATACCAGAGAAACAACCTGCCTGACGTGAAGTAAATGCCCCGGCACTGGGTGCCGGGGTTTTAAATACCTTCGACAGAGATAATAAGCTCAACGTCCTGTGAGGCAGGTCCAGGGCCGGTATTGATATGATTGAGCTTAACATGACCTCATACCGTGGCTATTTTATATGACGAAATAATTTCACTGGTCGAAATTTAAACTCGTCCCGGATGTGCTGCCCGTCTTATCGACTACTCCATCTTAAGATGTACAAGCTCATTATCATTGTGGTTTAACAAACCTACATTGAGAAGCTTCAATTTTTGGTTTTGTATACTCCAGGGTCTGATACTGTAGGTTTTCTGAACTTTGGTTTGATTCTTAAGTCTGTAGTATAATTTTACAATCTGTATAGAAATTTCTTATGGTGAAATATGAGCCTTAATGTGAAGAAGCTCTTTGCTATGAAACGGCCTTGCAAAGATTGTCCCTTTCTTAAAAATAATCCTATTCCCTTAGTAGAAGGACGCATCGATGACATAAAATCGACGCTTCTCGCCAATGACAATATTCCTTTTTTTTGCCATAAAACAACATACACTACCGGTGCTTTCAATGACGATGAGACGGGCCAGTATCAACCTTCAGGGCAGGAAACATATTGCATGGGGGCTATGGCATACCTTTACGCAAAACAAAGAGTTAATGTGCCGATGCGGTTAGGTTTAATCCACGGACTGTGTGATATAGATGATATTGAAAAATCAGTTCCATACATAATCGTTGAGTAAACATTCAGACTTCACTGTAATGGTTAAGCCTGGTGATATAGACATCATCCTGAAAAAATGAATCAAAGAACATTGATTATTTTTTTTATGACCTTTACAATTTAAAAATCACCTGTTCATTGGACTCTTTTACTTGAGTCATAAACGGAGTGGCAGATTTTACGAGATGCAATTGTTCGTTTTCTATAAGACAATGAACATACCAACACCAGGGCGTATCCGGGTTACAGAACATACAGACAGCATGAGAGCCAGAATTTTTTAAATCATCTCACGATGATAATAATTTAGCTTGCAACGCCTCCTGCTGACATTTAACTGTAAATTTAATGTTGTTATGTAGCTGCATAACGATGTTCAAGAAGAGGTAACTATGAGCGAGACATTACAAGTTCTTAATAACATCCGTACACTTCGCGCCCAGGCGCGTGAACTGCCTTTAGAGGTTCTCGAAGAACTACTGGAAAAACTCACTACGGTTGTCTCTGAACGCAGTGAAGAAGAAAAAGAGCTCGAAGCCGCTAATCGCGAGCGTTTGGAAAAACTCAGTCACTATCGTGAAATGATGATCGCTGACGGTATTGATCCGAGTGAGTTGATGGAAGCAGCCGTTAACGTTAAAGTGCGCAAGCAACGTGAACCACGTCCTGCTAAATATGCGTACATCGACGATGCTGGTGAGCGTAAAACCTGGACTGGTCAGGGTCGTACACCATCTCCAATTAAAGCTCAACTGGATGCCGGTAAAACTCTTGATGATTTCCTGATTTAAGCGAAAAAGCTGAGTCATTCCGAAACCACCTTAAAAAGGTGGTTTTTTTTCATCCTGAAAAGCCTGGGGTACGTCAGTGGTTCTCTTGTGGTATTCTTGGTCTTTCACCAGTTGCTGAACTACGCCGGAGAATTCTTTGACTGTTCTGCCTACCAAACGGCCAGATACTGAACTGGCGCATTTTTCATGGTGTATCCTGATCGCAGTTGCGCTTGCCCGAAGGGAAGGAAAGATTCAGTCTTCGCTACAAATCCATATGTTTATTATGCAATGGCTATCCACTGCCCAGAAACGCAAATTGTTTCCCAGGTCATTAGCGCAGGATATTCTCTGGTTGCAGGAACAGGGCAAGGTTAAAGGCCCGTCTGCACGCTTATATCAAAAGGTTGAATACCTGTGGCTGGCAAGTTCAGGTGAGTTTACAAAACAGAGTACCTTATTCCGGTTCACCTGCATGATTGACACACTTCGAACAATGGGGTGGCAGGATTATCTGCTGTCGGATACAGACTGGCAGAATGGCTGGACATCCAGCCCCGGAAAGCCTTCTATTTATACGCAGCAATCAACGCTTTCGGATAAATTTACTCAATCAGGAAAGCTCATCCAGCCTCTTAGTTTACGCCTGTCCGGGTTAACTGACGGCATTTTTCCCTTGTTAGAGCAGTGCAAGCTAAGTTACGTGTCTCTACCTTCAACCCAGAAATTTTCCGTTCTGCAGTTAAATGCTGATACTAAAGAATGAGCACGGTATCCCGGGAAGAAAGACGATCTCCTCAAAAAGTGAGATAGAATACAATGTTTGACGTTCAAATTGAGACAGTTATGGATTTGTTTAACGGTTCAAGATATCTAATCATTGCTGGTATTCTTCTAATTTATCTGGTGTTGATATTGCGTTTAGTCAGTCATTATGAAATTTATGCTGTCATGAACCGTAGACAGGCAGCATCCAGAACTGGTGATTATAAAGATGAGTCCCCAGATTTAACTAAACTTTTCATAAACAAGAGTATTGTTTCACTGTGGCTTAACGTTATTACGTTAGTCTTGATGAATGTTCTCATTGTAATGATGTATGTGTCAGCCTGAGTTTGTTGTGTTCATATTGGCATTTCGTATATCAGGCCATACCCATATAAAATCAAAAAAAACCTGTAAAATCAAAGACTTAGTGCACATAATGTACGTTATGTTAAATACGTACTGTATATGTATACAGTATTTTTTTATCGAGCACTAACCTCTCACTTTGTAAGTCTTGCATCAGGGTTAATGCTATGAATGTCCATAAGAGTTATCAAACTATCACCCACTACCATTTTGATTGGTTGACCCCAGCTGGCGACTACCCCAAGTCTGCTATTATGGTAGTTGAATGCAAGGATGGCCGGTGGATGATAGTTCAGGAGTTTGGGGAAGATTACGGTTGCTTCGAAGGTGTGCTGAAGAATGAAAGCGATCTTATCACTAAGCCTGCTTTTTATCCCGACTTGCGAAGTGCAGCTATGTCCGTTTTTGGTATGATGAAGCAAATATACCCACTGTACGATGATAATCTCTTTAATGAATTCCTCTCGGAAATTCCGGGATAGCTACTCTTCTGCAATAGTCAGCTCATTATCGCTGCAGGCGTGGCTTCATTCGGGATAGATGGAATCTTTTCTGGCTTTAATGCCATGAAACTTCAAATACGTCACCAGCTGATACGATGTTGCCTGATCCAGAAACAGATAAATGCTGACCTGTTCTGATGACTCCGTTACCCATTTGCCCTACGACCAGATTTTGCCCATCAATACGGGTCTCGATATGCCTGAACCCGTCCAGGTCCCGGGCAGCCACCACCAGTTGAAGCTTAGATCCACAAAAAATGACGACCGGCCATGCACCTTTGATAATGACTTTCCTGATTGTCTGAACCGGCCTCTCTTCTTTTTGGTAGCCGTTCGCGCGTTTCCACTCTGAATCATCTGCAGCATCAACCATTAAGTTTAAAGAGGAACTGGTATTCATGATGTTTTCCTGGGGTTACATTACGAACCGCGTGTCGTCGAAGAAAAGTAATATGCTGAATTAACAAAGCCTTCAGCCTCCCCGCTCATCTCTGAACAGGGAGGACTGGTACGGACACCGGTTAATGAAGGCTTTCTTCTTTGAGGTCGATCGCCCTGAGCGCCTGATGGAAGGCGGTATCGCTGATAGTACGGGCCTTTCGCATACGGAAAAGCTCATTACGTTGCGCGATAATGGCCTCACGTTGCATAAACTTCTCAAGCCTGGTGCGTTTCATCAGCTCCAGCCCGACGTCGGTTTGTTCATCGCTGTAGTTGTAGTGAAGCCGTCGCTGGTATGTCTCAAGGAGCATATTTCCGGCATCAGCGCGTAAGGCCTGCTCATCGGGATCAGCGACTGGCTGGCTGAGCAAATCGGTCAGTCGGTTGATGGCCGCTTCCGTCAACGCTGCTCCGATATTGCCGCTCCCGGCGTCATGAGGCAAATCCTCTCCGAGAGAGCGCGTCATGAAGGGAAGACCTACAGCAGCCACAATAAGTGATAACAGGATCACCGCCATTGAGAGAAAAATAAGCAGCTCTCTTCCCGGGAACGGTGACCCGTCATCCAGTACGGCCGGAAGTGTCAGTATCCCCGCCAGAGTGACGGAACCCTTCACACCGGCGAGAGCCATCACAGCCATCGCAGAGAACCGGGTGCGCACCGTCGTGACCTTGCCCCGCCGTTTCTGACGAAATACCGTCAGGGTTATGGACAGCCATACCCAGGCAAAACGCATCACACCAAGAGCCAGTGTGATAACCACGGCATACAGCAGTAAGTACCACGGAGATGACACTCCCGCTTGCTGTGCCACTTCCGGCAGAGTCAAAAGCATACGTGGCAACTGCTCACCCAGCATCAGGAAAATCATCCCGTTCAGCGTAGTCTGAAGCATATTCCACACGGCACCGCTTTTCATGCGTGTGGCCGGTAAACGAGGACCCGACAGCTGTTCATAGTGCATGGCGATGCCAGCAGCTACCGCAGCCAGGATCCCCGAGACATGGAATGCCTCAGCGAGAATATACGCGGCAAACGGGATAAGAAGGCTAATCAGTATCTGGATGGCCGGTTCCTCGCGTGTCCGTTTCACCAGAAAATTATTGCACTTACCGGTTACCCAGACGACCACAAGACCGCTCAGAATACCGCCGAAGGCCATCAGGAAGAATTTGGTCACCGCCTCTCCCGGGGAGAAGGTACCGGTGAGCACTGCAGCAATCGCAAAATTAAAGGCCACAAGGCCGGATGCATCGTTCAGAAGGGATTCGCCTTCGAGGATATGCGCCATTCGTGAGGGCAGCGGTGAACTGGCGGTCATAGCAGAGACGGCCACCGGATCCGTTGGAGACAGGATCGCGGCAAGCGCAAATCCGGCGGCCACCGTGATCGCCGGGATAAGCCAGTGAATAAACCAGCCAATGCCAATAATGGTGACCAGGACAAGGCCAATTGCCAGTGACAGGATGGGTTTCAGATCACTGAAAAATGCATCCTTGGGTATTCGCCAGCCATCCAGAAACAACAGCGGCGGGATGAACAACAGCAGGAAGATATGCGGTTCGAAATCAACCTGGAAGCCTCCGGCAGCAAGACCCGCCCCGGCAGCTATCTGAAGCAGGGGTAATGGAATTTTTACGGGCAACAAATGAGATATAAACACAGTAACAACTATCGCCATCATGAAAACAAGGACAATGGTGATCAGCGACATATTGCCCCTCCTCTTCCGATGGCAAACTCTTCATGCATATTGGTTCATCCTTATGGGCTGGTGGTACTCATAGTGCGCTTATTCTAGGGGCGCGGGGATCACCGGACAATATGAAATGCTGTCTTTTCTGTTAAACCCTCCCGGCAATCCGTTGAAGACAGCCCCTTACCTCTGGATTGAGTATCTGCGTTTCATAATCGGCGTTTATTTCATCGCGTACAGAATATGAAACGCATGCCTTCATCCGATATACTGACGATATTTAATGATGACTGCTGATACTGTTTCGTCAGTCATCTCTCCCCCTTCTTCTCTTCATACTTTATTTTAAGAGTAGCAAACCCATCAAACTCATTATTTTCAAGATTAAATTCACCTGCTATTAATTTCAGTCCTCCCAATGAAGAAAATGGCGGAGCTGATAATTTAATATCTTTTATAACATCAGTGTTACTTACTGCTGTATTTATATCCTTCATGGCTTTATTCAACCAAAAATGACTATCCGCCATAAGCGAAAGAACATACTGTACATCTTGCTCTCTTTCACAGATTATGTTTCTTCCATCAAACTTAACTGTCTCCTGGTTGAAGTATTCTGCCAAAAACTTCAAATGTGCATTGCTTAAAGATAAGTTTCTGTAAGCGTCTTTCATGCCGCCGTTGTACTGAGAGTCAGCCAAATGAAAAGCCTTATAGACTTCCTCATACTTGTTATGCAATCTTTTTTGTGACTTAATGCTCTTAAATAGCATGTAAGATAAGAAAATAATCATAATCATCATGCTGTTGAAAAGAATGTTATGTTCAAACATAGATATGACCTTTTTATATGTAATGTTGAGTAAAATACCTAGCTCAATCTTCATTAAAGCAACCATTAATTCACTTTTATCCCTCACATGTAAAATTCAATAAATATTAGCCTCCTTATATCAATGCCCGATTGCACCGGGGATTACGGAGCTTTAGCTAGATATCCCTGTTTTTGAAGTGCGCACGATAGCTGCACGCTATGATATTCAGCAAAGCAATTCGTATGCTGGGAAATTCTTTTATTATTCTATCTTCATTCAACCACGTACGAGATTCCAGTGCATTCGGGTTATGTCGATGGTCAAAGCGACCCTTTCTGTATATAACTAGCTCAGCCCCCCCCGTTTGCGGGTTAACCAGTATGCTGCTATAATAGCTATCACATGATAAATACCCTTCCGCATGAATAACAATTTTTCCGTTTTCAGCTTTGCACATATACGGCATAAAAATCTCAAGACCTTCACACATTTCTTCATAATTCATTTTACTCACTGGATGGCGAAATCCTATCTTTAATGGTTCACCTGGATTTTCAAGCTTCCCTGGTTCCCCTGGTTTTCCATTTTTAAGATGCAGTGAAAATGCACTGACATACCAGTAAAGTAAATTCTTACAAAACCCAGGGTAAGGTGGATTGATCAGAAGTTTTAGATCCGGACGAAATTTGGCGTTTATCTTATATTTGTATTTTAGTTCCTGCGGACATAAATATCGCTCATGATACCTGATGCTACGGGACAGTTCAGGTTTTTTCTCATACATCTCTCCCATTCTCTCATCAATTTTTATGTCCTTTCGATATGCTACATAAGCAGATAAGGATTTCAGGCTAGGGTGTATAATATCATACGTTACATTTTCGTCGTCTATTACACCGCCCCATTGAGCAATCAGAGCTCTTTCATACTGCTGCCTTAGCTCATACGTTTTCTTTACATTTAGAAATACCGTTTCAAGTATCATGCTTTTTTCGGTAATAATTTTTATAGACTGGGCATTTCGTCGTGCGCATCCTTCATCTACCCTCATCGCTTCACGTTGACAGTAATCTGCGTACATATCTTTTGTTATATTTTCTTTCGTTATGGCATCCTGCAACGTTTTAAAAATGTTTGCCACATCATTATATATGTTTTTTTTCATTTTCCATGCCGTCCTGTAATAAAGTTTTAAAATAAACTACTAAATGCTATAGTTAGTTTTACTATTTGTTCATCCTTATGGGCTGGTGGTACTCATAATGCGCTTATTCTAGGGGCGCGGGGATCACCGGACAATATGAAATGCTGTCTTTTCTGTTAAACCTTCCCGGCAATCCGTTGAAGACAGCCCCTTACCTCTGGCTTGAGTATCTGCGTTTCATAATCGGCGTTTATTTCATCGCGTACAGAATATGAAACGCATGCCTTCATACGATATACTGACGATATTTCATGATGACTGCTGATACTGTTTCGTCAGTCATCCCCTCTCTGTATTTTGTAGACACCAGATTTTCACACCCAGGTGGAAAACGGTGCGACTCATCATCTATAATAATAAAATGACTGATACCCAGATATCGGGCATTTGAAAGGCACTCCCTGTACCGGATATATTCAATATCCGGTACATCCTGAAGTGAAGGCGTAACGCCAATGATTCTGTGCCGGTATGAAACCGGGAAAAGATGCTTTAGCCCCTCTAAAGACATCGTCTCCCTCCAGCTGCTGGAGATCACTATGAGGATTTCAGGGCATTGAATTAAAATTTCTTCCAGCAGGGGCATTTTTTCAAAGGACTCATTCATTCTTCGATGTAGAACACCATCAAAATCAAGATAGAGCAGAACAGTACCTTCTGGATGAGTTCCAGTTGCTGCTTCATGCGAGGCTAAAAATTCATATGATTGAACATTTCGAACACGCCTTTTGTTTAAACTGTCGTATAACATAGCACTAAGAATGAGAATAACCACAGAGGCGGCAAACACCACCCCACTAGCAGAAAGTGAAAACAAAGCCCCTGTCATCTCTCCCCCTTCATCTCTTCATACTTGATTTTAAGAGTAGCAAACCCATCAAACTCTTTATTTTCAAGATGAAATTCATCTGCTATTAATTTCAATCCTCCCAATGAAGAAAATGGCGGAGCTGATAATTTAATATCTTTTATAACATCCGTGTTACTTACTGCTGTATTTATATCCTTCATGGCTTTATTCAACCAAAAATGACTATCCGCCATAAGCGAAAGAACATACTGTACATCTTGCTCTCTTTCACAGATTATGTTTCTTCCATCAAACTTAACTGTCTCCTGGTTGAAGTATTCTGCCAAAAACTTCAAATGTGCATTGCTTAAAGATAAGTTTCTGTAAGCGTCTTTCATGCCGCCGTTGTACTGAGAGTCAGCCAGATGAAAAGCCTTATAGACTTCCTCATACTTTTTATGCAATCTTTTTTTTGACTTAATGCTCTTAAATAGCATGTAAGATAAGATAATAATCATCATGCTGTTGAAAAGAATGTTATGTTCAAACATAGATATGACCTTCTTATAATTAATGTTGAGTAAAATACCTGGCTCAAGCTTCATTAAAGCAACCTAAGGAAGGAATATGTTTAGTTGTCTTTTGCTTTATCAATGGCCTGCTGCAAGCGATAAGAATCAGGCGCACCGGGAATAATGGTGGTAGTTTTGTTTTGCGGGTTCTTAATGTTCATGATGATGAATACCGGAGTACCACTATAATTGAGCTTATCAGCCAGCATCATATTCGCATCAAGCACATTCTGGAGCTGGTCACGTAGTTGTGCAGTCAGAAGGAAGTTACCGTGTTCGTCAAGAATATCTTTATACCCCAGCCCATGAACCAGCGTTGCCAGATTCTGCGGTGAGTAATCCTTTTTGGACTGAAGCGCTATTCCGGTCTCGTTCATTAATTTATTATGAAACTCATAATATTTATCCTGACCGTATGTCCGAAAAATATAAAGACCAATTTTTGCGCCCATACCTGAAATCGGAGTACGGTCTGCGAAAATAGTGAAGTCTTTAAAGAACGTTCGCACATTTTTGTTCGCGCTAATGGCCTTTTCAAGAACCGGGCTGGATTGCTGGCAGAAGTGGCACATGTAATCAAAAAACTCGATCACGGCGACATCCGCATTATCCGGACCGTAGTTTGGAGTGTAGGTTGATTCCAGGAGAACGTCTTTAGTATTCACTACATTAGACATTTTCTCACCATCGCGGTTAGACTCCAGGCGTTTACCCGCTTCCACCAGGTTTTCAGGGTGGTCGATCAAATATTGCGCCGCAGTCTTTCCAATCAGCTCTTTGTCCTGTTCTGTCAGAACTAAACCGGCTGACTGATTCGCCTGAGGCTCTCTGATTAGCCGATTAAACTGCTCGATCATGCGTTCGTTAGCAGGTTCTTTAGCCGATTGATTCGATTTAAACAGGTCACTGGCAGGCCCCCAGACAACTGAGCCAGCTACAAAGCCACAAAGGGCCAGACCAATATTAATCAGCATACGTTGATTAGGATTTTGCTTCTTTTCCATGGTTTTTCCCCGGAAGTCATTTTATGATTTTGTAAATGCAACTGATGTATATGAAAGAACACTTATTGACCGGCCATTCGGCGACTGCTTTCTGACTCGAATGGATCATCATGACTTACCTTCTTTACAGTCATGATTTCAGAAACATTACCCAGCACCCCGTTATTTATCATTAATTTCAACATACCGTAGTTTACTGAACCTAATAAAAAACCTCCCAACACGAGGGCAGAACAAATGATGACACGATGATTTTTTCGTTTATTTATCATGCTAAACCTCCTGTATTCATCTAACGATCAAAAGAAATACATCTGAAGACCAGAAATTCCATCTTACTGACTGTTTTTCCGGCTACTGCTGTCAAGTTCATCCACTGTATCCTGAATAAGCTTCTGGATATCGTTATTACCGGCCATCATGACGACTTCGTTGAATGAACCACGGATATCATGTTGTTCACCCATCATCCCGACTACACCTTCCATTACGCCATGGTTTTTCAATGCGGCAATGGAATCCGCTAACACTGAGGACTTCATAATGTCATTGCTGGTCAGCGATGAAGGCAATTCAACATCCGGAAGTGGAATATTATCTAGACTATCTTTTGTTTGTGAATAGGCAAATATGCCGCCGATGATACCCACATAGACCAACGTTCTGATTAATCCCATGTCGGACTCCGTATTATGCGCTGTAGATTTTAATCGGGCTTAACACCCGGTTCATTTGTACCGGCGACGATTTATCTTTATGCCCGGATACTGAGGATTTCAGCTCGGTCTGAATTGTCTTACCGGTAGTGTTTACATCATCAAACACCCGGCCCATAGCACTCTTCGACGGAGTCTCCGCAGCATCAAGCAGCAGGATCGGTTTTTCGGTACCATCGACATCAACAAAAGTAACTTTGCAGCCACTCTGACCACACAAACTGGACTGGGCTGAAAATGACACAACCACCACCGCTGCAATTGCCATAAATTTCTTCATTGTCTCTCCCGGAGAGCTATTTTTTCTGATTGGCCGTCTTCAGGCTGTTCAGCATCTGGTCAGGGTCACGTAACCCAGCAAATACCATCGGTTCACCTTTCAGGCTTAAACCGCTAGGCGTGCCTGAGAGCTTGAACATGTTCCCTGCATTGAACTGGTTCTGAACGGAGTCCATGCAGGCCTTTGTCGGTTGCTTATCCGGCAAGCCATCACCTTTCATGGCTTTGGTCAACGCAGCGGGTTTGTCGTCTGCACACCAGACCGATGCCATGTTCCGCGCAACCATGGAGTTCATACCGGCGCGAGGATAAGCGATGTATTTTATGGTGATCCCTTTCTCCAGATAGAATTGCAGGTCGTTATGTAATTTCTGGCAAAAGCCGCAGGTGATATCAGTAAAGACACCGATTACATATTTCTCATCCGGCGCTTTGTAGGTGATGGTATCGAGCTTCTCAATATAGGATCGCATCCCTTTGCTGATAAACTCATCTGTGGTGTTTTCCACTTCCGCACCTTTCACCTTGAATAAATTCCCGGTGAAGATGTATTCCCCGTCAGACGTGACGTAACTGGTCCCCTCTTTCGAAAAGACCGAGTAAATCCCTTCTACAGGCGACTTCTCCGCATAAAAGGCATCAATACCAACGGCCTCAATTTTGGCTTTCACATCCGCTGATAAATTAACGTCCGCATACGCCGATACGGATAACAATGTCAGGGCGACTGCAATTGGTTTAATCATGTCCTACCTCCTTAAATACTGTATCAAACCAAAAAAAATAATTTTCCGACCAGGAGGTGTTTTTACCCCCAGCTAGGAAAAAATTTTTTTGATGACGTGTAACCTGACAAAGTAACTTTTGAGGAGCGGGTTTATGACGAAACTAATATCTGGCGCTGTGCTGTTCGCAACGTTAACAGTCAATGCCAATGCAGCATTCAATCCGCCCAGGGATCGCCCTAAACCGCAAAATGTACCCGAGACGGTCAAGAATGAGTGTTTAACTGACGCCGCTCGTTTCTTCGGCATTGACCGTGACCTTGTTTTTACCCTTTTTGATAATGAAGGCGGCAAGATTGGTTCTTTTGTCCTTAATACCAACGGTACATGGGATATTGGGCCAATGCAGATAAATTCATCAAATCTGGCGGAAGTGAAATCTCATTTCCCCGCGATAAGCTGGCGTGAGCTTGCTTACGATGCTTGCGCCTCTTTTTGGGTGGGTACGTGGTGGCTGCATCGTAAAATTATTGATCGTAAGGGGAATGTGTTTGAAGGCATCGCCGACTACAACAGTAAGACCCCTCGCGTCAGAGCCAACTATATATTCAATTTTATGGTTCGATATAACCGGCGATTACAGCGAAACGGGAAAATGCAGCAACTCAATGCCTGGACAGGGATTGATCGCGTAAACCCGAAATTAGCGGAGATACCGGGTAAACTCGCGAACAACCCACCCAGATAAAAGTAACTTTTGAAGTGATGGCATCTGGTCGTCACTTCGACAGGTGACAGGGAGAGCAGAGGATGTGCTGTTTCTCTTACGCCCGCACCATCTAAAATGAAGGTGGTCGTAATCTGTCAACGCGGCCATGTCAGTAAATCCTTCATCCTGCCAGCCCATATGGTGCTACCGTTCCGGTTAACATGCGCCGTACTGTGTATTCTGGTAAAGTCGATACCGTAGTTACCTTTCCGCATTATAGTGATCAAGTTTATGAGCCGGTACGATGGCCCGTTTCAGGTGTTAACAGGCATGGCGCTTATCAGCGCCATTCCGTGGTTAAATACTCTTCCAGATACGACACTGGCGTGTTATTGACGATCACCGGTTCTTTTAGATCGCCCAGCGCCCGCGACAGTGTTGAGAAATAGGGTAGCTTCTCCCATAATCCCCGCTCCCCGATAACGTAAATTCGCTGTTTTGCCCTGCTTACCGCGACGTTCAGAAGATTGGGTGTGCCCGCTGCCCATGATTTAGCGCCGGGATTCTGTATGTTGCCTCCCAGCACGAGGATAACCACCGTAGCTTCTTTTCCCTGTGTTTTGTGTACAGTGCCCGTTTTATCCCTGCTGAACTGCAATTTCTTCGCTATATCGGCAAGTCGTTTTGCACAGTCCCGGAATGGCGAAATCAAAAACACGTTGTCAGCCGTGAGCGAATACTGATGACGCAAATCCAAAAGTAACTTTTCTACTGCCGTCCCTTCCTCTTTTACCCAGTTCCCCTCGCTGGTCCTCCCCTTCACATCCAGCCATCCACTTTCCGGGAGATTCATCTGGGTCGTTTTTTTCCCGTGGACCATCAACCCGTCATAGGCAATATCATTACTGATGCGGAACATTGGTTCATCACAGCGCCGGTGAACCCGTAACGGGCAACCTACCCAAATCTGTTCTGATTCAATGTCGGGCAGATAAGTGCCAACGTCCATTGTCTGGTCTGCCAGAATCTGTACAGAGACCTTGCCAGGCCACCAGCAGGAAGGGACCTTAAAATGTTTTGCCAGCGCCCTCTCTACAGTGGACGGAATACTGGACAGCGGAAACAGCTGTGTATCACACGGTTACACTATGAACTATGCCCTGTAAAGCCCCCTTTTTGAGTTGAGGCTCCATTCGGGTGTGTTGAAAATAGGGGGTTGGAGGTGAGGTTAAATAGTTTATAATCTAATCAATTGTGAATGAATAGAGGGCTACCCAATGATGTACGAACTGTTTGGTTTTGACCTTGCCGACTTCAAAGAGCTCTTCTATGTCTTTTGCCTGGCAGTGCTTGTTTACCGCTACATCACTGTTGGTCGTAAGCATCCGCTCTTTCGGAGTACAGCTAAATCAGAACAGAGTTCTGAAAATTCAGTAATTTCTTCCCAGGCCTCTCTCCCGGACTCGTTTAGAATTCGTCATTGGGATATGTCCGATCCGCGCTCTAATGAATACAATTACAACATGAAAAGGAATGAAGAAATCTTTAGCCCGGATGATAAGTGAATTTATAAGGCCAGCATTTGCTGTAATGCCGATCAGTTAAGGATCGGTTGATCGATCCAGTGGCTGTGTAAAAATCCGGAAATGCTCACCCTTTTCCGGATTTTTTTATGCACATTGGACAGGCTCTTGATCTGGTATCCCGTTACGATTCTCTGCGTAACCCTCTGGCTTCTCTGGGCGATTATCTTGACCCGGAACTGATTTCCCGCTGCCTTGAAGAGTCCGGCACTGTCACGTTACGCAAACGGCGCCTTCCTCTGGAAATGATGGTCTGGTGCATTGTCGGTATGGCACTTGAGCGCAAGGAGCCGCTTCATCAGATCGTTAACCGGCTGGATATCATGTTACCCGGCAATCGTCCGTTCGTTGCACCCAGCGCCGTGATCCAGGCCCGCCAGCGGCTGGGAAGCGAGGCCGTACGCCGCGTGTTCACGCAAACAGCGCAGCTCTGGCATAACGCCACGCCGCATCCGCACTGGTGCGGTCTGACCCTGCTGGCCATTGATGGTGTTTTCTGGCGAACACCGGACACGCCAGAAAATGATAAAGCTTTCCCCCGCCAGACGCATGGCGGAAACCCGGCACTTTATCCTCAGGTAAAAATGGTCTGTCAGATGGAGCTGACCAGCCATCTGCTGACGGCAGCGGCCTTCGGCACGATGAAAAACAGCGAAAATGAGCTCGCGGAGCAACTGATAGAGCAGACCGGCGATAACACCCTGACGTTAATGGATAAAGGTTATTACTCCCTGGGGCTGCTGAATGCATGGAGCCAGGCGGGAGAGCACCGCCACTGGATGATCCCGCTCAGAAAGGGTGCGCAGTACGAAGAGGTCAGAAAGCTGGGTAAGGGCGACCATCTGGTGAAGCTGAAAACCAGTCCACAGGCACGAAAAAAATGGCCGGGTCTGGGAGATGAGATGACAGCCCGGCTGTTGAGCGTGACGCGCAAAGGTAAAGTCTGCCATCTGCTGACGTCAATGACGGATGCCATGCGTTACCCCGGTGGGGAAATGGCAGATCTGTACAGCCATCGCTGGGAAATTGAACTGGGATACCGGGAGATAAAACAGACGATGCAACTGAGCAGGCTGACGCTAAGAAGTAAAAAGCCGGAGCTTGTGGAGCAGGAACTGTGGGGCGTCTTACTGGCTTATAATCTGGTGAGATATCAGATGATTAAAATGGCCGGGCATCTGAAAGGATACTGGCCGAATCAGCTGAGCTTCTCAGAATCATGTGGCATGGTCATGAGAATGTTGATGACTCTTCAGGGCGCTTCACCAGGGCGTCTCCCGGAGCTGATGCGCGATCTTGAAAGCATGGGGCAACTGGTAAAATTACCGACAAGAAGAGAAAGGGCCTTCCCGAGAGTGGTAAAGGAAAGGCCATGGAGATACCCCACGGCCCCGAAAAAGGGCCAGTCAGTTGCTTAACTGACTGGCATTACAGCATTTGCTGGCCTTTTTTATTTAAGATTTTCGATGCTTATCAAGAAACTGTTTTGCCCTATCAGATGACTCCGTTTCGCTCAGATTTCCAGGTAAGCTACCTACAAATTGGGGATACTCTGCGGCTACCTCAGGTCCATATCTAGGGTCATCAGATAAACGGCGTTGTACATTACTCATCATCTGTTGACTCTGATCTGACATCCTGTTGAATTTATCTTCCGTAATACCTGGACTGCTTTGTGCGCTAGCGATTGTCTGTTCCAGTTGAATGTTATTAGCCATATTACCTATGAGTGTTGCCTGAGAAGGCCCACTACCGATTTTCATTGAATCAGCAACATGACGATCCGAACCAGCTCCAGTTAAGAGTCGCTGCGAAACTGGTGAATTATCGACCACCTTCTCAGCCGCCGCTCCAATTTTGTTCATTATCCCTGGCGCATGCCCATTGTTATCACGTATGCCTTCACCCAGATTATAATCAGCTGTACCGGTGGCAGGACGCGCACCTGTCGTTCCCGAACCACTGACAACGGATTTAACGACATCTGATAACCCATTTTCAAATCCATTGTTTTTTCCGTCTGCGCCTAATCGAGCAACACGAGACACATCAGACGTTGTCAGATTTTCACCGGTTAAATTGTTATATGACTCGCGATAGGCTTCACTCTGGGCGAGGCTTTTCTCTCTGGCCTCGCCAGTCTGATGTCGGGCATTTTCGCTATGCAATGCCGCCTGGGTTAATGTAGCTTTAGCATCCTCTGTTTTATCTCCAGAAGGAAGGAATGATTCAGCATTTTTTGGCGGTTCTCTTGATTGCAAATTACTCATTGTTTGTTGTGTTGCTGAGTCGTAATCTACTGACTCTGCATCACCCAGTATTATAGACTGAACGCCACCGGCGATTTTTACCGGCAGGGAGTCTTTATCAGCTGTCTGAAGAGCTTTTTCGAGGGTTCCTTTTTGA
This sequence comes from Klebsiella sp. 2019SCSN059, assembly GCF_021739525.1. NCBI lineage: Bacteria > Pseudomonadati > Pseudomonadota > Gammaproteobacteria > Enterobacterales > Enterobacteriaceae > Klebsiella > Klebsiella sp. 2019SCSN059. Next base: position 27,404 of record NZ_JAKKOM010000028.1, read on the forward strand.
TTGCTCTCAGGCAATTGCTCCCGGACATTGTCAAGCGATTCTCTCTGACTTGTAGAAAGGATCCTGCCCTCATTCTCACCAGACCGATTAGCGATAAACTGTTTCGCATCATCTTCTTTGAGAGATTGTGCTGACATACCCCCGATAGTTGTACCAGGCTGTGCTTTCGCTGCGTCCTGGCGTGCGCCTAGTCCACCTGTAACCTGACTGCGCTGATTATTGAAGTTGCCTGAAATGTCGCCAGCTCCCGGTACAGCAGAAGTATCAGGGGCTTTCTGCGTTTGCTCCTGGTGGCTGGCATAGTTGCCTCCGCTACCGAGACCAACGAACTGATCCAGTTTTTCAGCTGCTGGAGCAAGAATCCCAGCATTAGCTCCCATCATACTTATCGCATTCTTAAACATTTGCGATGTTTGCTGAATGTCACCAAGATTTTGAGCCACTGTTTCACCGGAGCCCATCTTGGTCAACTCATCTGCTTTGTTAAACATTTGTTTAACAAATGCATCATTACCATTCTTAGTGTCTCCCAGTGTATTGCTACCGTTCAATGTATCCTTCATGGATTTCCATTCTGCAACTGCAGCTTCGCGGTTTCCGCCAAGTGACGCCCAAAAGTCGCCAACAGATTTCTCGGTGGCAGGTTTGCTCATCGTGTCAGACAGCACTCCTCCGTCGATGTTGAGGCTGCTGCTCATTGAAAGCTGAGAAGCCTGACCACCAGTTTTACTGAACGCATTAGTTTCAGAATTACTGATAGACTGAGCATATTGTTGCATCTGTTGCGCAACTTTCTGATAACTATCTGAATCAGTAAATCCGTTCTGAATACTGTTTGCTTCGAATTTAGCGATATCTTTGGCAAACGAACTGCCGTCTTTAAATAAGTTATTCAGACTGTCGGTATAGGCTTTTTTCTGACTATCGGTTAAACCCGAGTCATTCATAATTCGCCCTTGTATAGATGCTTGTAATCCGCCAGCTGCATTAATCATTTTTCCAAGGAGACTGCCACCGGTACCGGTACTTCCACCCTTACCTCCGCCACCTAAGCCAAGAGATATGTCAGCCCCACCTCCAAATACTGCCTGGAATGATTTAGCTTCTTTAGCATCAACGGATAATCCTACATCGCTTCCAACCCCATTGCTTAAAGCTGTACCAATATCCTGAAGCAGTTTCATTCCACCCTGAGTTGTGCTTGATCCGGTCTGTGTCCGGTTTCCCTGTGACGCGTTGGCCCAGGCTTCGTTTAAAGCCTGTGAAGCGGTCCTAGTTGATTGTCTTGTAGTCCCAATTTCATTTTTACCTGATGCAGATACAGTATCCTGAAGGGCTGAACCGAGGCCAAGCGTCGGCATCATCCTGGTCGGAGAATTCAGAAGCCCGCCTGATGACATACCGCCACCGGTTGAAGTGGCTGCGGTGTGTGTCTGGTCACCAAAGGACTGTTTACCCGCATTACCCGCCGACCACACTTCTGGTGTGACATGGCCAGTATTGGCAGGAGCATCCGGCGTGACATTTTTCAACGCTCCCATCATAGGATGAATGCTGGTGGTCAACAGGAACAGCGTCAGCATTGGCACCATGCAATACAGCGCTGAAGCTACAGACAGGTAGCTCCCGTACGTCTCCTGAATACTCCCCATATTTGCCCAGTTCATCGTGGTCTGTACACCCAGCGATGACCATGTGTCAAACTGCTGATTTAATACCATTTTTACGTATGCATTGACCATGACCGCTGTTATCGGCCACATGTTAACGAAGACTATCAGTTGAAGGTATTTTGCAGCTGAAGTTATGCCTTCACCTCCCAGGAAGAGGATCGCAATCAGGGCAAATGGTGCAACCATGTAGCTGAACATTTCTAGGAACGATATTGCAGCGCCTGAGATGTTCAGCCAGAGTTGCCCCTGACTGACCATGGCGTTGGTTCGTTTCATGCTCGCTTCGAAAAGCTGGTAGTCAGCCGCTATACCCAATGACTTGCGATACTGCAGCACACCTTTATCTATTTGGTTGAGTACAAATGCAGCAGTAGTAATATTGTGAGCCTGACCGGCACTTCCAAAAAGCGTGGTGGCTGCACCACCGATAAAATCAGTTTGTTGGCCACTATCCTCTTGCTGCGGTGCGACAAACTGATTCATCTGACCCAGATTACGCATAATAGACGCGCCCTGAGGAGAGTCGAATGCGGCTTTAACCGCCGCCCAGGCATCCGTACAGGACGCATACTGCAAACCTGTAGATGTCACCATTGGGACGCTTGCTGTCTTGAGGCTGTTGGCAGTCATTGAATCCATCACGTTCATTACAGACGCAAGATCAGTGGCATAGATTTCATTTAACGCCACCCCTCTTAGTGGTGTCTGAACCTCTGAGTCTTGGGTCGTTTTAATACAATCGCGTGCAATAGACTGTATGATTCTGCAGACATCAAAAGTGACAGGTTTTTCGCTTCCGCTCATCGTATTCGGGAATGCCTGACAGAACCCGCTCGACTCCCCGCCCCACTCCATATATCTGACCATTTTGGTCATAGGGCCCAGTGTCAGGCTGTCATCCAGCGTGTCACTGACCTGTCCTACCGGGGTAAGCGGGTCAAACGCTGCCCGCCAGTCTGTAATCAGGCCATGTAATAACCCGGTAGTGAGCTCGCCCGAGGCAGCAATAAATAGCGGGACATCATCGATATTTCTGACCTCGCCTGTTTTCACCGATTCCAGCGTGACATCGGCTTTAATGACGGCAATGGAATAGAACAACAGGCCCATTATCCATGAGAATATTGGGACATCCGTTTTATTCGGAGCCAGTACCCACTTCATTGATTTATAGAAGAGTCCAATAGTGGCAGCATAAGCAGCAAATCTGATCCATTCATTGGAACCATGAGAGGAAAAAATCAGTGCGATCCCGTTGAATGCCGTATAGACGAAATCAATCTCACTAATGGTGTATATCGTGAAATTATCCATATCAGCCCCCGTTCCCGCTATCGCCATAGGTGCGTTTTTTAATGAATGCCATATCCCAGTAGGCCAGAACCGTTTTTTCCTCAGTATTCTGGATAGACTGTACTTCTGAAGCGCTGCGGATCTGATTTCTGAAGGTCTGGTTTATTTTGTCTAGTTGGTCCTTAAACGATGTCATCGCCTCTGAAGGCAAAGTCATATTTGTCATTTTATTCTGTACACTACTCAGCAACTCTATCGTGAAATTTTTTGCCGCGATCGTGCTGATATCTTTGATGTATTGAACACCCTCAGCAGCTGACAAGGTCTGAAGCGTAGGAATGATGTTATTAACACCTAACATGCTGATAAGTTTACGTTGGTCCTGCGTCAACTCAGTGTCATTCCTGACAGCCCGCTGAACTTCGAGCAATGTCTCAATAATGGTTTCAGACAGTCCTTTGAATTGAATAGACTCCTGACGCATTTCAAGACACTGTGCTTTCCTGTTACTGCGTAAATCAGGAGTTGGGTTACAAACATTTAACTTAACATTTCCTGTTCCTGTCCCCTTTATGAAATCAGCCGCTTTCATCGTAGGCGGGACGGGTGTTATCGCAGAATTTTCCCCATTACTATCCCAGCTGACGATAAGTGTTCCTGTAAGTGACATTATTTGTTCGGCCAATTTGTAACCTGTTAGTTCAGTCACGCCCCCTACATTTATATTGCCGTTATCAATGCTCATGAATCCCTGGTAAACAATATTACCGGCGTATTTTTCCTTAAATGCATCAGGATCTTTTGCATAGTTCTTTTTGTTTACTTCACTCGCAGGCTGACTCATGGTGCTACCAAAATCCGGGAATATACCTGATACCATGGAGTCAACAGCGCCGCCACCGAGCCCGATTTTCTCAGTAAACTCCTGAGGAGTGCCCAGTCCGTTTTGCAAAAACTCATAGGTCGCGTTACAGCTGTCTTTGGCAAATTTGTTCAGCGCAGCGAGCTTGTCCTGAATGTTCGCGATAATCGCTGCACAGTCGGCGCAGATAGCAGAAACTGCGGTGTTAAAAGCATATACCGCTGAGCCCTGTGCGATACCGCGTCCAATCTGTACAAGCTGATCACCGTTGATCATGCTGAAACTGCCGAGGAAAATATCAATACCGTTACACCCGACGCTGGCTTTCGGGAAACTGACGTTGACGAGGTTGGTATTCACCTGAGGCTGGCGGTATGAGAAGCTGCCGCCCACAGCTCCGACACGTGACGCCGTTCTGACTGAACCGGGATCAGTTGATGCAACCATACCTGTGAATATGCCTTCCATGACGTTGGCAGCATGGACCTGCTGCATTGAGTAAGCCCCAAAAAAAATGGCCGATAAAAGTAACTTTTTCAGGAAAGTTACTTTTGGAAAATTAGTAGCCACTAAAGCCCCCTTCATTTTCTGAGAAACGGGCATCTACCCGATCGGTTGTAGGCATGTCGTACTCACCGAGTTTTTTATCCATTAAGTTCTGAAGCAGATAAGGGTCCTGTTCATAGCTAACTTTGTTCACGGTCAGGACGTCTCTGTCGCCAATCGCATATTGCTTCTTAATGTCGAGCGTATTCTGGAATGTGGCCTCATCGAGGAGGTTCATTCCTCTGGCCGCAAGAATAATCGTATTTTTAAGTTCGTCTGCGGAAACAAGACCGGTACTGACACGTGTCGCCTGAGAGCCATCATTAGACATGAGATAAACAGTAGGAACTTCAGTAATGGCATACCGTTTAATCATATCCATCGTTGCCCTGCCATAGCGGGGAAATAAACCATTATGGAGAGGACGTCCGTCGATACTCACCGGCATAATGTCAACGTGATAATAATTCTGCATGAAATTAAGAATCTGGCTTTGTTCATGACAGTACTGGCAGGTGCTCTGGAAAAAGAAAAACAACCCGCCCTTCTGGAAAATGGAGGTCAGTGCTTTTTGCTGCTTATCTTCAAGACCGGCCCGGTGTGCATTTAAAGCAACTGTTTCAGTCGGCTGGCGTCTCTTTTCTGACATCATCGGATTACTGATGAAATAATCCCGGGTACGGTCAGAGAAACGGGTGGCAATATCAAGCATTAAACGTTGCGCAGTATAATAACGGGACAGGTTTTCGTCTGTCGGGTTATCCATTGCTGCATAACGGAGATTAAGCAGGTTTTCTTTCAGCCACCGGGAATCCAGCTTAAGTTCTTCATTCTTGTCCTGAGACGGCGAACCCGTTAAAGGCTGTTGCGGTTGTTCTTCTTCATCCTCAACCGGCTCTTTATCGTTATACCAGAAGAAACCTTTTTTCAGTGCCTGGCCGGAAACAAAAGGTGTATTCCCGACATACTGTGTTTCAGCCATGCTCATAGTGGAAAGCACCAGCAACGAACTAATGGCTGTTTTAAGGAAGAAAGTTTTTATGATCTGCATATGCTACCCCTCGATGGTTAGCATTATCATCCCATAAAAAAAAATTCGTTTTCTTCAATAAGGAAGGTGTTCTGTGCGAAATCTGAAATTTTTCTCACGGGCTGTTTCAGGCCGAACAATGGCGCAACATATCCGCGTCTGGCGAACCGGAGACAGACGCTGCTGGTAATGTATTAGCCTGACAGGTGAGTATTCCTGCTGACCTTCAAAGGGAAAACCGTATGGTGAATGAAGGAGTGCTTTTTCAAAGCAAAAAAAACAGGCAGGTATACAAAAATCGACCATGAACGCGAAAGCGATGACCTTTTTCTGCCTGAAAGGTCTACCCCAGGATGTGGCCGTTGATGAAATTTAAATGCAGAAAGAATGCGGTTAATCTTTCCTGACTTTGCCCGGGGATTTAAATCTGGACACTGTTTCTTCCGCCTGTATCAACAGCATCAACTGGTGAGATAAATTACAGTTTCTGGATGCAAGGATTTTCTCTATACGGGCCTTACGGTCCGGATTTTTTATCATCCGGAGAAAACGGGAAGGTCCCGAAAGATATTCGGCCAGACGAATGCTGACCGCTTCCGAACTGGCCGAAAACATGGCATCAAGTTCTTTTTCAAACCGGATCTTGCCGGATGGACAGGTGGCCCTTTTTAACGGCGTCAGCTCCTGAACGAGCTGCAAGATGCAATCAGGAAAATGGTTTTTGAGGTCATCTGTTTTTAACTCTGTATGGATGACCGGCAGGAATAAATAAGAAGCACAACGGACATTCAGGTCGGGCGAAATCGTACGCAACCGGTGATGGATCGAGTCTGAAAGATGAAAAAATCCTTGTTCATCTGAAGGCGTCGTTATTCCTGTTGATGCAAACGCGATATGACAGATAGTGCTTGCGGTGTGTAAAAGTTGATTTTCCATGAGTGATGAATGTCTTTTATTCAAAGGGAACAACGGGCTGCGAATAACGCATAATTGCTACTTTGCATTTTTTTGCGCTGCATGTCGGACAGGAGTCATATTTATCCGGCGCATGAATGAAGGGTTTTTTGCAGACCAGACAGTAGTCTTTATAATCCGCCTCACTCATCCCGTTGAGAACCTGAACTATCCTGTTAACCTGGAGCGGGTAGTATTCTGGCGAATATCCTGTCTGTATTAACAAATCAACCAGTGCATTAAAATCCATTTCTTTTGTGGATTCTGTAGGGTTTTGAGGTTCATATCCGAAAATATGTATTGCATTGTTCACAACAACGTTAGAGAGCAGCATCGCAGATTTTTCACCAAGCCACGACCCTACTCCTGATCTGGTATTCACTCCTTTGCGATACTCCAGTCTGTCAGCAACTTTACGGCCATACAAATGCGTTATCGTATATTTGTTAGCATCATATTCCAGTAACCTGATGGCTTTTGCCAGGCTATCCAGCTGGCTTACCTCACTCTTTTTTAAAACCATTATCCGTATTCTCCTTAACGTGACCCGGTACCGGGTCAGACGACCGGCTGAAAAAATGACTGCGTGTGGTTCTGAAAAGTAACTTTTTAACTAAATTCGTTCGGGGTCGTGTATTCGTTATCCTGTATGAACCATAATCACTCTGTCGCAATCCTGACTGACAGTGGTGAGTCAATATAAACCCACTGTGATACTAAAATTTCTTTAACTTCTCATACGACTCTTTCAGAGTGAACTCTACCCGTAAGTTTTCCATATTTTCTCTGGGTATAAATCCCTCAAGCAGATCAGCCAGTATCTCGTACCCCCACGCATAAACTTTGGAACCACGTCGACCGGTATCATAGGTTATAAACCGGGGAAAGAAGATCACATTCGTGACCTCAACGAATGCAGACATTTCTGTTTCAACCAACATCTGAAATGCATCATTTGACAGGGCTAAATAGGACTGGACAAAAGCAGGTTTAAATCTGGCGAGATTCCACAGATTAACGAGGAAGTTCATCTGTATAGAGACAATATTTTTCCGGAATAACTCAAGGTCGACAGGTTTGTAGACATAACTTTTCCCGCTTATTAATTCGCACGGGGCATTGGGTTTCAGCTCTGAACTGTCAAATGGTCGCCCGTATGCATCAAACTTCAGGTAATGCGAGTCATCCAGGATCAATTTGATCAACTCGCTCCATAAAACAGGTTTTCCGTTTACACGCGGAATTAACAGACTCCCGGGCCGTGCCTCTGATTGTGCAATTCGATTAAGACGAGTATCTGTAGATGGATGGAAAAAACGGCCTAGGAGGATATCGGGAATATAGCGATAATCCGACGCGAGTTCACGAGGCAACACGCTGAGCAGCTTTTGCTGACTCCGGATTAACTGTAACTCCGAACGGAGAAACGCTTTAATGACCGAGTCAGTCTGTACGTTTTGTTGTACGTCCATACGTTCTCCAGGACACTTTTGAGTCGATATCTTACTGCGCTACTTCTGCGCGTCAAAGGGGCTTTTATTATATCACAGCAACCCCGGCAGGGTGTAGAAAAAGTTATTCACAAATATTATAAAGCACTATCTGCATTTTAGTACCTCGTGTTAGATCATCGATTTTTTCACGTATATCATTAGACACTTTTATGCCAAAACTGGCGCAAACCATCATCTTTCATTGCTGCTTTTTTTAAAAAAATTCACCAATGGGAAAAAAACGTCATTTGTGAATTTTACCAAAATAGTGACCAATGGGCTGTGATTTTCCAGGTTTCGTCATGTGTGAATTTTCCCAAAATAGTCACTTATGTATAAGGGTAACTATTCCAGATTCGAAAAAAGTTACTTTTCTGGTACCCCCCCCTCCGGAGTAAGGTTCTCTGTTCACTCAGTGGGCTCACGGTGCCCGGCTTGTAGGCGATATTCGTCTCAACACGTAAAAGTCACTTTTTTAGCCGTGGCAGTGTGCCCGCAGAAAAAAGTTAAAAAAAAATAAAATCACCCTTGTTATTCCTGAAAAATTTTTTTGAACTCCTGTAGCCTGTTTGTCTGGAGGAGTAGATATGAACCCGATAATTACCAATCATCAGGAAACCGTTATCGCGAACTCGGTACGATACATCGAGTTACTGAAGCTGGAAGCTTCAAAGGTTTTGGATGGATATTGGGCCGCCTGGAAGGCGCGAAACCAGTTGATATCACAAAACACGTATGCAAATGGCGGGAGATTTATTCCCGGCAGATACGCGCCAGTGTTACAAAAGGTCGGTTCATCGCAAAAACTGACTATTGTCTGGAAGGATTTTTCGCCCAGGTTCAAAAACAAAGTTGAACATTATGGGGTTGTTGTTAAACCGAAGCTGGGAGGCTACAGCGTTAGTTGTTTTAAAAAAGCGTTAGACTGGGAACTGGAGATGATCCAGGAGACAGAAAACAAAATTAAACCGATCCGTGAACTGCTTACGGAATGTCATCAACGAAAGCTAGCCGACATCAAAAGACTGGAAAAACTGAAGAGGTTATTATAATGGTCGACAACGTATCCCCTAAAAATGAACAGCGTAATCAACGGAACGCCGGTAACAACCGTCCTTTAGGGATGGTCATTTCAAAATTAAAGCCACTTTCCAGTGATTTTTATAATCATTTCCATGAAAAAAACAGAGCCTGCCTGCGTCAGTTCAACGCCATTTCTAATGCTATTTATAATATCTTCCGGCTGGTCGAAGGTGATCAGGCAACCAGCACCAAAGTTCAGAAATGGCTTTCCGGGGTTTATGACGAACTTTCTGGTAATGTCAATACGTACAAAGATCAGATTGACAAAAATGTCTCCAAACTCCCCATCGAAGATTCATCATTCGATGGATTTGACTATGAAGAATTTGAGATTCGCTGGAATCACCCATTAACCTATAAATTGCTGAACATTATCCAGACCATCAACGTACTGACTCGCCAGGCGCACCAGCTGTGGTTATATGGTCAGATATCTCAACAGATCCACGACCGTATTATCCTGCAACTCCTGAGCTCCCTTCGTGTCGCCATGGATAGCATCAGTAAAATACTGAACGCAGAAAATCGCGTGAATGGTAAATATGATGCATTGCCATTCATTCAAAGCATTAAGCGGTTTAAATCCGTCGAACTGTATATTGCGAGCCTCGAACCAAAACCCGATGCTGAGACGGAGCAGGCGTTAAAAAAAGAAGAAACGGTAGTCCAGAGTAAGACAGCTGATAAGGCCGAGAATACTGTCACTCCCGTTCCGGTAGTCCAGAGTAAGACAGCTGATAAAGCCGAGACTTCTGTCACTCCCGTTCAGGTTCAATAAACTCACAGGTTGATATGAGTATTATATCCAGGCTTTTTTATAAAATCAGGGTCGCCCTCTCAGGAGGGCATGACTACGACAGTATCTATGATACTGATGATGAGTATGATATCCCACACACGCCTAACAAGGACGTGCAAAGCTATCTTGACTATCCCAGCAAGCCTACGGGTATAACACTCTTTTCAGAGCGTGAAATCTTATCCGTCCATGCAAACCGGTTACAGGAAATCAATATGTATATCGGTTTGCCTAATTCAGACCTGAGTGAGGATGCCTATACTTTAACGAATCTGGTTATTAAGCCATTGATGGAATTTACGCGCTGGATTCACCTTTTACCTGCGTCTGAAAATCATCACCATGCTGGCACCGGTGGCCTGTTAACGCATAGTTTAGAAACTGCTTTTCTGGCTTTAAAATTTGCCTACAGTACTGAATTACGCCCCATTGGTTTACAGGATGAAGAGCAGATACGAAAACGTCGTTACCTTTATGCGGCCTTTATTTGCGGCCTGTTTCATGATGCAGGTAAGATATTTGATGTGGACGTTATTTCATCCACCCCGGGGGTTAACAGTACGTGGCGCCCTCTGTCGTCCAGTTTAATGGATTGGGCCAATGCAAACCGTATTCTGTCCTATGAGGTTATCTGGCGTAAAAGGCTGGCTAACGAGCATTCTGTACGGGCACCTGTATTCCTAGAACGCTGTTTAAACGATACGTGTCTTAATTATTTAAGTGACGTTGTCAAAGAGCGTTTGTACGATAAAATGCTGGCGGCATTAGGTAATTATACAACCAGTGATGATTTTATTTCGCGCTGTATGAGAACGGCTGACTGGCATTCTACCGGCACCGATACCAGCTATCGGTATGATAAACAATCCGGTATCCGGGCATCCGATACAGCTGCCCGAGCCGTCGCGATTCTGAAAGACAATATTAGTATTCTTAATATCAATGGATTTGATTCATCGTCTGAACGCTTTGATAAAAACTCGCCGCCTCCGGTCCATATTATGATTATTGGGGGCTCTGTTTACATCAACGAACATGCGGCCCTTGATTTCATTCTGGGTCAGTTTAAACACCTCAGAATTAACTTCCCGGATGGTGAAATTGGTCGCAAAGCCTTAACCGACCTTCTGTTAACCGGCGGCTATATAGAGCCTTACGGCGAACAACGGATAGCACACTTTTTCCATCGCGGTGATTTTTCAGAAACGGACATTCAAAGAATGTTTGATGAGGGAATCAAAGGCCTCAGCTGGTTCTCTCTTTTAAAAATTAAATGGGTAGGCTTCCTGTTTAAATACGATATCCTGCCAGAAAGTACGCCAGGCATTTTCAGCATTAACGACACGAACGACTATGTTTTTGTTGACCGCAAAGGGCATGACACGCTCTATGCACGCCCTCTTTCACATGGATCAAAATCAATTCGCCTTGGCGTAAATCAGTCATCTGATAATGCTCCAGTTTTAAACGCTGATAAACATCCTGTAGAGGATAGTAACAGTGCTGTTTTAGATTCTGATAACACTGCTGATGTTGAAGAAACCGAGGCGACAGCTGATGAGAATCAACCGAAACAGGAACCGGAAAGTACTCAAGAAACGGCACTGAACTCAGATGAACCAGAATGTAAAACAAATGAATCCGATACCAGGAAAACCGCTAAAAAACGCCGTAAAAAAGAAGAAATAAGTCCTGGCGAGTACATATCCAGACTCCAGCACCAGTTCAACAATAATGCAATTAATGCAAATGATCTGGTTTTAATCGATGGGGTCTTGTATGTGTCAGAGCACCATATTCGCTCTATTGCACCGCTTGATGAACCACGCTTAATGGGGTCCGGTCTCTTTGTACTTTCATTACGTTCAGGAAGTCTCGATGAAGAATTTAGCATCCCGTGCAACGACGGAAAACGATATGTCCAGTTAATTGACGAAGTATCGCTTGTTCAGTTACGCCATCAACCTGATATTAAAGAGGTTGAGATGCTGCCATTGCTTTCTGCTGATTTATTTGGTGGTGTGAAGTCCGAAAATGAAATGTTGTCTTTCTCTTTCCCGCCGCCACTGGTTATGGTGAATCCTGAGCCGCTCCCTCCTGAACGTTACGAAGAGGAAGCACCTGAACTGGACCACGCTGAACACGAACCGAATGGCATACCTCCAACCGAATATCCCGATGTTCAGGAAGAGGATGTTGAACAGTATTGGGATGATTACTCATCGTATTCTCATGGTGATAATTTTGGTTATAGTGAATCTGGTGCGATAAACCAAACCCGTGACAACATTGATGTTGATGTTGATGTTGATGTTGATGTAACGCAGGACAAAAAGTTACTTTCTGAGAGTACGCCTGATAATTTTGCCTCGGATACCGAACAATCTCCGGAGGATGTGGAGGCAGATTCAGATGAAGGTATCAGGGACATTAACAGCGATTTTGAAGCGTTATTTGCCCGTCAGAGTCAAATCGTCACTGATCCGGCTGTCGTCATTGCACACGACCTTGAGCAGTCAAAATCTCTTACGCCATCAGTTCCGGAGCAGGCTGACATCAGTAACAGCGAAACACTTCTCTCCGATATCGATACGATTATAAATCTCCTGAATCGAGTGAAGAACAACAATAATTCAGCGCATATAAGAGCATTGCAACGGGTCGTATTGGTCACTGATATCAATTTTTGTCTCCGTTTTAGAATTTTAGATGATGCAGTATCCTGGGGGCTCAGTCAGGATGAAATTCGTCAGTTAAATCTAGCGTTGGCTAATTTCCCGGTTGCCGCGTTAAAGATAACGATAGGACAAGCAATACGGCACTACATGATCCGCCTTGATGATCTTCAACAAGGCGCTTTGCGCAATAACATTTTTTACGAAGAATTTATTTCGTTTTTTAACCATCAGGACATAAGCAATGAAACGTAGAAGCCGAAACAATCTGCATACTCAGGAAATGCTTTACCGCCCTGCCCTTGAATTTCGTTCAGCGGTACTCCTGATACTATTTTCTATCTATGTCCTTATCGACTCCTGGACCAGCAAGAACGGAATCAGTGAAATCCCCTTCTATTGCTCTCTTGGTTTAATCGCTATGGCTTGCTGGAGGTTATGGAATGGTGTGCCTATCTTTAGAGCGCACTGGCGTTTATTTCATCGCACGATAGATTTTTTGTCGCTGGAAGACTTCCGGATGATTAATAACGCTCAATTTTTTGCAGATGACCGAAAGTACCAGAAACTGGTCGGTTTTCAGGCGTCTGGAGGAGCCCCCTCTAAAAAACTGGTTAACAAGCTCTTCCGTAAAAAAGAAAAAGTCGAGATCCCCCAGCGTACTACTTTTTTGTGTAATGGCTTCAAATGGGGACCTGAACACTCTGAACGTACCTATCAGGTACACAACCTTTCCAGTGATATGCATGAGGTTCAGTTACCTTTTATTCTGAATCCTGTTACTCGCCACTATCGAAAACTTGCGACTGAACTTGGTGGGAATTATTCAATTTTTGGTGTTGATAAGAAGGTGCCGATTTTCGTCAATGAAGAAAATTTCTTTGGTCATACCCTTATCACAGGAAACGTAGGGACAGGGAAAACGGTTCTCCAGCGTCTTCTTTCCAGTTCTATGCTTCATCTTGGGCACATCGTCCTCGTAGTGGACCCTAAAAACGATTACCAGTGGCAGGACGGGTTACAGGAAGAATGTGAAAGCCTTTGTAAGCCTTTCCTACATTTCCACGCAGGTAGTCCGTCCAGGTCTATTTCTTACGATGTCAGCGCTAACTATGTTAAGGATACAGACCTCTCGGCCCGTATTATGAGCATCATTGCTGGTACCGAAGGTGGTGAAGACCCGTTCTTACGTATCGCAGAGGGGCTTGTTACAACAGCTATTGGTGCGTTGAAGCTGGCTGGTACAAAACCAACTATCCAGAATATTTACTATGCAATCCGCTCAAAACAGGACCTGGTCGTTACCACCCGAAATGCGCTACGGGGTTTTTATATTTACCATCTCGGGCCGGAATGGCATTTAACGGTTCAGGTTTCCCCCAATCTTCCTCTTGCGGACGAAATTGAACTGCTGAAGAACTATTTCTTCAGCAACTACTTTGAAGATAACACCCCCAAAGTTATGCATGGTATGGATACGGTTCTGGAATGTTTCAAATACGTAACCGGTGATGAATCTCACTATTACAAAATTACAGCCAGCCTTATGCCAATGCTTAAGCGATTATCCCAGACTCCTATGGATATATTGCTTTCGGCGAACGATGTCGAGAACCCTAATCGAAACATCGTTAACAGCCATGGCCTTTTTAACAGTGGTGGTGTGCTCTATATTTCACTGGATGGCCTGTCTGACCCGGCAACTGCGCGGGACCTTTCCCAGCTAATTACTTCGGATATCGCCGCTGAGGCAGGTAGCCGCTATAACACGGCGACTGATTTGTCCGCAGCGCCAAGGGTTTCCATCTTTATCGATGAGGCCCATCAGGCCATTAATATGCAAATGATTAACCTGCTTGCCCAGGGGCGTGCGGCTAAGATCGCATTGTTCATCTCTACGCAGACGATTTCAGACTTTGTCTCGGCCACCAGCGCTGATACCGCTGACCGGTTGACGGGGCTTTGCAACAACTATATTTCCACACGAGTTACTGACGCGAAGACCCAGGAACTTGTCCTGACTAAAGTCGGCCAGGCTAATGTTTCGATGAACCAGGTGACTTACACCACCAGCACGGGCACTAAACAGTCCCATACAGATTTCAATGGCTCGATTTCCGAACGTAAGTCCACAACAATGGTGAGTGCAATTCCGCAGGAATTACTGTCAATGATACCGACCCTGCATTTCATCGCCTGCTTACAGGACGGGCGAAAAATCGTAGGCCAGATGCCTATTACGGTGCCGGGAAAATCAATGCGTAGAACCACAACTGTCATTGATATGATCACAACATCGCCCTTCAAACTTAAATTGAGACGTAATCTCGACGTTGAAGAAATACTAAGCAAATCCCAGAAGGTGGCCTGACTATGGAATGTAAACGAGTATCAAGAGCATCTTTGCTCGGTATGAACTCTTCGCAACCCAAATATATTTCACGTGCAAATAAGACACTGAAACAGTATGGCATTAATGTTGACGATGAGTGTCTCCCGGAAATATTGTCACGCTACGCCAGGAAGCTCACTGGTGACATTAGCAAGGTATACGCACAATACACAGTTGATAGTCTGGACGTAGTGGCCCGCACTCTGTCTGAGTTTTTTATTATCCGTCATAAGGTGACTATCGTTACGCACGATGAGCAAGAGATCGTCAGTAACTGGTCTGTATCTCAGGGACCATTCACCGCGTGGCTCAAAGAACTGTTGAATACCTGCATGGCAAAGAGCCATACAGTTGAGGTACAGATTGATGATAATCAGGAACGCATGGAATTTATCCAGCTTAATGCGGAGCGTCTTGGTTGGTACCTGTTGCCTGAGTTTATTGATATTGCAGGCTTCCTGCCCGTTTTCCTTGATATACCTGAACAGGTTGAATACCAGGTAATGCGGCGCAAGCGGCACGGTAAGGTGCCTGACATCCACCAGCACGATTTGGGTATTTTCGAAGAGGATGCGCTGATATCCGGTTTGAAAGAAAAGCTACTTTTCTGGAGTGACAACCTGAGCGACCCACACGATGAATACACGTCTCTTTTTAACCGTGTTATCGACCTTTCCATCCTGGGCAACCGCCACCAGCCAGCAATGTACCGCAAGAGCTGTATTATTCAGTCGTTCCTTGATGAGTTTTCCGCCTCGGTGCTGACTCTTCCCGTCCGCTTTAATGACGGTACTCTTCACGCACTCTGGACGCCATGGGCGGAGCCCTTTAGTCAGTTCTCGCGCTTGCGGCCGGTTGAAGAAGATACCGTATACATGCCAACCCCGGGACAGGTCCGCTGGATAAATGAAGATGTCCGCAGGAAAGTGACTTTTTCACTTATATCCCGGTTAATCGCATCGGATGACCTGGCGTGTTCGGGCATTCTTCATGGCTGGAAGAATCACTACCTCAACAGAGAAAGCAATATTCGCCTGGCAGCCCTTTGGGCAGAGCTGTTCACAAATAAAACTGACTGACAGAGGTGTAAAATGGCTGGAAAGGATATGTCGGCGCAGAGAATGACGATGATCCGGTTCGGTTTAGGGCTGGGTCTGTTGATTTATTTTCTGTTTAACGTTTACCTGGAAGACACCAATAAGCTTTATAAAGATATCAGCGCAGAGGTGAAATCCAGCAAGTTGCTTATGGATGTGGAGAGATGGCAGGATGTCACGCGAAGAACGGAAAAGACGTTTAATTACTTTTTCGTCGAATTAAATTTTACAGGGTACCTGAATAAGTGGCTATTACCCGAGGACGATAAAACCAAACCGGCGCGGGGGATGAACCTTGCGGCAAACAAATTCATGAGCCCGAACTACAACGCCGCCCGAAACGTCCCGTTAATGGCGTATCAGGCAATTTACCGTTGGTATTTGCTGGTTGGCTGGTTTTTCACGTTCCTGCCGTTGATGATTGCTTTGGCACTGGATGGTTATTACCAGTGGAAAATGAAGAGATTTGTTTTCGGCGATGTTACAATTCAGCTTTATCGCCTCTGGTTCCGTTCTCTGTCGATAATCAGTGTATTGATAGTTGCATATCTTGTTATCCCTAATTTGAATTTATTTAACGGGCTGACACAGTATTTTCCGCCGCTTGCACTGGCGTTGCTTGCTATTGCCATTAACCGGCTTCTTGCGCATTACCAAAAACTCATGTGAGGAAATACATGTTCAAAAAAAAACCACCTCAACCTGAAACAGGCTCTGTTCAGGATGTGGTATCGCGTGAAAGTAAGAAGTTTTACCGACTGTATAAATCGCACGTATTATCAAAAATGGCCCTGACGATTATTGGTATTGGGTTTGCTGGTTACAGTGGTTTCACCATGTATCAGGATAAACAGAAAAACGGTAAGGGAGCCGACCATATCGCAGTTATCCGTATCCATGGAGAAATGGGCACGGGTTCGCCAACGGGCGACGGCGTTATCATTGCCCGCGCTTTACGTGAAGCGTGGGATAACCCGCATGCTAAAGCGATCCTGATTGAGGCTGAATCGGGCGGTGGCGGCCCGTCTGACGCCATTAATATTTACCGTGAGATAAACGAGCTTCGCAATTCCCTCCATGGAGCGCCGGGGCTGACGATTGAGGATTCTGACCCTACAGCGTCATCAAATAAAAAGGAAGTTCCACCAGCGGCTAATGACGCTGTTAAACAGGCATTATTGAAAGCTGTTGGTACCGGTAAAGGGAAGCTGCCAGCTGCTGCCCGTGACGTCCGTCCGATAATTGTCAGCATTAAGAATATGTGTGCCTCGGCCTGCTATTACGCGGCTTCTCCGGCTGATGCGGTTTATGCGGACCCAAACGCCATTATCGGTAGTATCGGCGTGCGCATGGACCACTGGGATGTGTCAAAGATTATGGACCGTCTTGGAGTGGCTAACGAGCCGTTAACGGCCGGTGCCTGGAAGGCTTCGCTTGACCCATGGCGTCCGATTGACGACGAAACCAAAGCGTTTCTGCATAGTGAGCTACTCGACAAAATGCATGAGCAGTTTATCAGTGATGTCGAAGCTGGTCGGGCAGGAAAGTTACTTTCTCGTGAGCAGGCTGATAAAGAACAACTGTACACGGGGAGATTCTGGTTGGGCGACCGTGCTAAAGCGTTTGGTCTTATCGATGACACAGCCACCAGCACAGAAGTGCGTGAACGACTGAGTATTGTTTACGGAACCACGCGGTTCCGCGACTACAACGCGCCTAAAGCATCGTTAAGCAGCATGTTAGGATTGTCACTGGACGTAAACCTGAAAGAGGCTTTATCCGGTGCGCTTAACGCCACCAGCACGGTGAGGTAGCGAACAATGGATTTAACAACGTTAACGACTATCTTTCTGGTGTTCGTCATGTTGGTCCTGTCGTGCATCATCCTGTGTGTCTGGCCGCTTGTCAGTAATATGTTTAGCGAGCAGCGTACACGAAATGCATTAAAGGGTGTTTTGGCTGACCTTGATGGGACGCTTCTGTCAGACGTTACCCTACCGCTCAACGCATCCCAGACCACACAGATAGACCATATCTTTATCAGCACGAAAGGGATCTTCATTATCGAAGAGAAACACTACTCCGGAGACATTTATGGTTCTCTCGATGATAGAGTGTGGACAGTCGTGTACCGTTACGGTGAACAAAAACACAAGATGCAGAATCCGTTCCTTCAGAATAAAACCCATATATCTGGAGTGTGTCGGGCTCTGAAGCGTGACGAAAAGAATATTTTCAATGTCGTGTTACTGACGGGCAGCAGTAAGTTCATGGTGAGTCCTGTGCCGGAATGGTTGTGCCGTAACTGTACTGAACTTGGTAACAAGTTCATCGCGTACGATACAGAGCCTGTTTTAAGTGTTGAAGAAATTGGCTGGATAGAAAGTGACTTGCGTAAGGCGATGTTGCCCCAGACGCTGTTAACTGACCTGGGCCATGTTTATTCTTTGAAATTAAAGCACCGGCAAAAGATATCAGTACCGCACAGAGTGACCTATTTTACGTTGCTGACAACCACCCTGTTCTTCCGTGCGCTGAAAAAGTTATTTTCACGTAAGCGGTCTGAAGTCATCCATAAAGAGTACCGCGAATAGCGCGTTTCCCGTTCGTCATCAGGTATAAACAGGGCCACCAGCGGGCCCTGTTTAATTAAAGTAGTCAGATGCAGGAGGATTCAGGTACGGCACGGACTGCCACGCGCGGATCATGTTGACCATTTGCTCGGCGATCCCCATTGACTGGTTTAGCCGGTATGCCGTTCGGGCCACCATCCTTTGCTGATGTTCATCAGATTTCACATCCACCAGCCTGAAGCGCCACCACTCTCTACCACAGTGAATGACACAGATATCGAACTCGGCCTTGACCACCGGCAGGTAGTGACGGAGATTCAACTCCTGCAGAAGTGAATACGCCTGAGGCATATAGCGTCCATCGAATGAGCCCGCCCAACGATACGTTGCGATGAATGGCGGTGAGTCCAGAGATTTAAGAAATGTCATGTCAGGTCCACCAGCAGCTTTACCAGCCTCTTATTATAAAGATTCAAACGCCTCCTCAAAGCCCCTATTTTCATCCACGCTATTAAAAACGGATGCAATAACAGTTGCGGGAATGCGTCTGATAAACAGTGAGAAATAATGGAGTCGATATTCAACCGGTGTTTTTGAATAAGATGATCAGGTAATCATAAACAACCAGAAATTATGAGGCGCTGTGATGTGATGACCCCGGTGAATCCCGGTGGTTAAAAGTGACTTTTGTGCTGAATAACACCCGGGAGGAATGGTGGGTTAATCGATTTCTGCCACGTCCTGTTTGAATGGCGACTTAATGTCAGTTCGTATCAGATGGCTTACGGTTGAGCCCGCAACTGCGAGTCATCGCCCTATGGGAGCCTGCACTACGGCATCATTCCGGCGAGAATGTGCTATGGCAGTGCACGGTAGCCCGACTGTACAGACAGATGCCAGTAACGCCGCAGAGAGCTTGTGCGTGCCTCCCAGAGGCGGTGTACACGAGTCGCACTGTGAGAATTATTGTTACTTCTGATTGCCATTTGCTTTTTTTGGGCCTGTCTAATGCACCAGCCCACAATTTACCTTTTGGCTTTAGAAAGAGCGAACAGCCTATCTGATAAAATCAACCAGCACCCTACGTGCAATACTTTGTTCTGGCAAATCACTGTATATCCGCCGCATCGCCGCTTTGTGGAATGGGGTACGATTAACCACGTCCACCAACGTTAGCCCGCTTTTATCGAATGATGCCCTGACTTCCCTGTAACGCTGGTAATGAAACAGCCTGTGGAACAGGTTCATGGACAACGCCTGATCGCCTGTGACTTTGAATCGTATTACTGCATCCCTTACCTCAATCTCTTCTGCAGGGATTTCGCCATCAGCGTAGGAACCCACAATAGCTGGCGACAGTAAGTATTGCTCGTCAAGAGGATCGTTCATGAAACGGCTATACATTAGCAGCTCCTGTTTCTGGTAAAAATCTCACCCGGGGCAATCAAAAAAGTTACTTTTCCGGCGAATATCGTCGTAGGTCGCAAAGAACATAAAGTGGGAACAACAGGCGCAACATCAGGAGTTTCGCACGAACCTGCTTCATGACACTGTGGGAAGCCTGCTCACCACGGTGAGTCCTTCACAAACCGGCTGACTGATATCATCGCGTCATTCTCTACATACCAGTCCACCAGCAGTTTGTCGTTCATCCCCTCTGGGGTTTGGATAACAGCATTGGCCGGGCCTGAATGAACTTCTGCTACCAGTATCAAGCCTATCGTACCTGCAATGCCCCTGAGTTCGGTGAAGCGGTGTGTCAGCTCCACATCAAGCTCAGCGAAGCGTACGCCATTCAGAGAGAAGATAAACGGTAAGAATGACAGATTGCTTTTCCGTCCCGCGCGAGACACTGGGGCATCTGGTAATGCAGCTATCTGTTCGACTGATAGTGTGCTCAGGTACCGATTGCTGTGGCTTAAGGGCAAAACCAAACATCCAATATTTTCTGATTGATGTTCATTTGTCATGTTGCCTGCCTTTGGTATTGGCTTAAGATGTTGTCAGAATGGTAACGCTAAGCACTTCCTGAACTACCATACGGATAATAATGCGTTATTCCCGGTGTACCAGTCCACCAGCTGTAAGACGAAAGTAACTTTTGCCTTATTAGTCCGGTGCCCTGCTTCTTATGCCACTAGAAAAATTCGTCTGAATTCCTCGTCACCTTAATACCAAGCCAGAGCACGTTAGCCTGTAATGCATAGGCGGATAGTTTAATGAGCATCCCCTCCTGCATAAGCCCTTTCAACGGTATATTGTTCATATCACAAAACAAAGTGACCACCAGCAATACATAGAAGAATGCTAAAGGAAACGTTCTGAAAAAATATACTGTCATTGCCGCAAGCCCACGAATTACGTAGAGCGTACTCATGACAAAGGTTTGAGTACGAGAAGGTGGTTCCTGAATTTTGATATTCATGTGAATGTCTTTTTGTTGGAGGATGGATTTATTATGCTCAGGTGAAAAGGTTAACCAGCATACCCAGCTCAATTAACCCACTCCACACTTCAGATAGTCGGGCTGACTTCTTTGTACCAGAGTCGGATTGCCTCGAACCTGCTGGAAGTGCTCGCCATGGATCCTGAGACTTCAAAAATAGTTTCAACTGATATAACGTCTATGTTTTTATCTTCCAGCCATTTATTCATGTCGATGGTGGCCTGCCACTCCCCCCTGTCAAAGGTTTGTCTGTCATCTCTGAAATCATGAAATTTAATGCCCATATTTGACTCCTGAAAAAATAAGTAATCATTAAAAACGCGAATGACTGTCTTTCAGCATTATACATAATCATATTGTCTGTCGTAGCCACTGGTTAGAGCATTCAGCTCATTTCAGGTTTTTTTATATCATCGCCCATTCATAATCACCCTGGCATTTCAGGGTTAGTATCCGGCGGTAGATAAAAGTTACTTTTCTCTGAATGCCTGCCCCTGGTGACTGCCAACATCCACCAGCAAAACCAACATCATCGATGTGATGATATCCCCCCCTTCGGGCCCAGCACAATGGCATTCTATGGGCGCGCATGAGCCGCTACTGTCAGCATTAACTAACTATTCGAAAAGTTTCTGAGTTACTGAAGAACATTACTGAAGCCGATTATTACGTTTTGCGATTAACTACATTTATCGCCACCAGAAAAGCATTTCAGATTTACTCCATCCGAATATCATGACCTGTTGTGATAATATCATCGCATATTCACCCATCATTAATAGCGAGCCTACATGGAACACAAAAGCGATCGGAAAGAATCATGCCTCATCCCTACTACTTCAGATGATAAGTTTGTATTTATTCTTACACTCACATTGACACTCATCTGTTTCGCCATAATATCTGCCTTGACCTTTCTGGTCTCAGATGAAGAAATTAAATCCCTGAGGGTCTGGTTTTACATCCCTTTTGTATTTTTCTCTTTTGTATCCTACCTCTCATATTGTGCCTGGCGTGGTTCAAGGCCGAAGAAGCCATGAACAAATTAATACTGTCCCTTCTTCTTTGCGTCCCACTTGCGTCAGGCATTTCTGCAGAAAGTGACCCTGATGTCAGACCGCCAGAGAAAAAATAAATAATCGCATTATATGAACTGTCTCCGGTAATCGGATTGATTATTTCTGATATTGCCAGTGTGCGTAGACATAATTGCAATGACACAATGACCATAAAACGTATGCAGGACACACTGGCTAATGATGTGTTTGTGTCCGACACACTGAGACGGAACGCGGCAGATCGTTCATATATGGACTCAGAGTCATACCGGGCCGAACTGAACCGGAACTACAGGCAATGCCACTAAAGAGCGCCAGCTGTCGTGCTGTGCGCATCCTGAAGGCTTTTTACAGCTGATACCAAAGACTGGCCCTCTGGCGTAGAGATAGCGTACCCCGACGTTATGACGTCATTGAGTCCTGGTCGTCTTGTTGCCTGTTTTCCGTCCACCGTCGACAAAAGTTACTTTCTTCGCCTGAAGATTCATTATTGCTGTGTACCCGATAACCCGTAATTTACCAGGCATTATGAGCTTGCAATCACTTAAGGCGGATGTCCCTTACCTCACTCGTATTTATCCAGGCATTATGCAAACTCATACCGGCCCAATGATGCCGATCATAAATAGCTTTTCCTCTGATTGTGTTTTGTTTACCCCAGTCATCCTTTCCGTCCACTGACATTATAAGGGATGGCTGGCATTATGTTTCTGTGTCATATTTCAGCCCGGTGTTAAATTATCGGTAAGTGGTACTGCCCATGATGAAGTTTTTAAAAGTAGCAGGGATATCTGTTTTAGCGCTGGCCGTGTTTATAGCAGCGCTTATTGCGTGGTACTGGCTGGACGCCCGTGCGTCTCTCCAGGCGGATATACGCGCCTGCCCTTCAGTGACGACAGAGCAGGCCACAGCCGCCGTTTTGAAGAATGTCCTGTTAAATGGCGAACGGCTGTTTTCGAAGCCCCATTTAACTCAAAAGGATGTGATCATTGAGGAACGAGGGGTGCAGGTAGGACAGACCGGCACGCTGGTACCGTTCAGGATTGACGGCGTAACTGACCGGCGTTACTTCGGTATGACAGGTTGCGCATCGCTGGATGCGGTTGAATACGCCACGGAATATTATACAGAGCCCTGACAGCGGTATAGCGTTTCACGCCCGCTCTGCACGTCATCACTGCGTCAGCTCCTTCAGGTAATGTGCGGGGTGACTGCCAGTGTGAGCGAAAGTAACTTTTCCTCTGATTGCCTTCATCACTTCTTTCAGAAAACAGTACATGACGTGAGCAACCTGCATCAGTACAAGGGAAAGGATCGGATATGTGCGGTCAGCCACTCCCCCTTAACCCCCTCTGTCCCTGCGAACACTTTTGGTCGTTTGGAAAAATCGCAATCAGAAGAAAGGTTCCGGGTTTCTTGGGTGGTCGGCGTGCGCTAGTTGGCCCGCCAGGTGCTTTAGCTGGTTTGGATTGTACATGCTTGCCCCACCAGCTGACCGTCATTCTATCCCCATGTCCTCGTCAGCGTTAAAGGCGATCGCCTCTTCATCCATGAACGCCGGATAATTAAACTCCTCCACTGCTTTAATAACGTCCGGGTGGTTGCGCCAGTATTCATCCACAATACCGACGGATAACTGTTCTGCTTCCTGTCGCAACTGACGAGCGGTCTCATAGTTGTCCCAGCCGCTTTCGTAGCTGGCTTTCTCGTAGAGTGCCTTCTGTTGCTCTTCAATTCGGCGGATTTCCTCCAGACTAGCAACGTGCCCGTACCATTCCAGGTTGCAGGCATTACCGGCAACCACTAGCCGTTCATTTTCATCCCGGATTTCGATCGTTCTTTCATAAAAGCTGACCGGTCCGCAGTCTCTGCACATCCACGGATCATAACTATCCTCTTCCTCCCCACGTTCGTTCCATTCACCCCGCATAGCGGCTTCCTTTGCCCGTTCCAGCGCATCTGCCACGGTCTGGGCTTTACCCAGCAGGAATGTCCCGTCAGTGATGTAGGTGCCTTGCATCGGGTCATCTTCAGGGTATTCCACACGCCCTGTTACATAGACACTGAACCGATACTGTTTCTCTTTCTGATTGACCAGATAGCTTTCGCGTTTTGCTGTCGCCTCGTCCTGATAAAATGCCAGGGATTTTAACGGAAATGGCATATCCCTTAGCCATTCATCGCGGGCAAGCCGTAGAGCCAGACGCTCGACGTTCGACGCAAGGTCGTACACTGCTTTACTTGTGATAGCCCCGCAGCGCCTGAGTAAGCGGACACATTGTGCAGCGGATTGCCTGTGGCCCCCAATCATGCTGTAAAATTTATCTTCGTCGATATCGATTTCCGCCCGACAGATGGCGTCATGCAACATGAAATCGCCCTCGTGTTTTGCCAACTCCACCAGCGTGGTCATAATATTGGCAAACACATCTTCATTCTCTGCAGCAGTGATTAATTGTGTTGTAGTCATTTTATTGTCCCTGTCTTTAACGTTGCGGCGCTCCCTTAAGAACACTCCGCTGGCTGATAACCAGGATAGCAATTAAAATCAACGCATCAAGACCCAAAATAATTAACGAATCATACCGTTCAAGGGGTACGATGAAGGGTTTAATATTGAGGAACTATGTCTGTGTGATGACCTCAGCCTAAAAAGTTACCTTCCTGTTTATCTCAGGCCATAATTTTGCACTGTTTATGGACTGTGTTATTTTATCGAACAGTTATCTATACTAATAAACTGTCAGTGTCTATATGCCCAGCAATTACCCCCCCCCGGATAATAATAACCAGTCTCGCCGGGTGGCAGTGGTCGGACATTTCTTTTCCTGATTGCAGTTTTTTAAATAATAAATTAACATAACGGAAATTGAAGCATCGATGCATTGATTTAATCATTTATCACCCTGAATATTATTGTTAATGTCGGGTTTCAGGGCGGATTAATAAATTTCAACTTTACCCATAGAAATGTGTTATTACTAACGGTATGACTTATGAGGGGTCCGGCATGACACTTACGGCATATTACCAGTTAAAAAACACAAAAAATGCAGGGCTCGGTATCGAATTGCTGGATAGTGAAGCTGCTGCCTTTATTGTTCTGGAAGAATGCAGTTATGAAAAACCGAATGAAATTGCCCGCTACGGACACAACGGTACAGCTGGCGATCGCTCGAACGCCTTCAGTTGCGCGATGAATAAAGCGCTGAGCTCTCAGAATTACAGCGGCGCAATGTGTGATTACAACGTTTACGAAGAAACCGCCTGAATCTTCCTGTAGTAGCTGTGTGTAGTCTTTGCCCGCCACTGGTGGGCTTTTTTTTGATTTCCCCTCCCCGGTCGTGCGGTTTTTTAATTGGTATCCGGGCAGGAAAAAGGGGCTACCAGCGAACCGGTAACCCCTTCATAAAGCGCTTCAGGCATGTCAGATCAACCCAGCTCCTGAAAAGGCGGGGTTTCCCCCGCCTCCAGGTTGCTACTTACCGTTGGATTCGTAAGCCAGGCTTGCCGCGACCTCCCTGTCCCCGTCCTTTAGCCGGAGTTCGCATAAGCGGTTCCGGGTCAGGCATGTGAATATCAAGAGCGTGATACACACGATTAATACGCACCAGATAAGGGCGTTTCGCGGTAGTTTCATGGTTTACTCCTCCTTGCAAATTGCACGGTAAGAGGCCATACTGGTGTTGACTAGACATACAGTGGGCCTCGGGTTAATTGAAAAATTACTCGGGGCTTTCTGCTTTCTGCCACACAACATCCAAACCACTCAAACATCATGAGGCAAAAAAGCCTCAAGCGCCGTCATCATTATACCCTGTATAACCCCACCCTCCCAGGTCTAAAATGATGATAAGTGAATAATATTTTAGATAGTTTTTGACGTATTTTCTGCCAGGCTCACCAGCCTCTTCTGAGGTTGAGTCGTCTCTTGCTCCCTGCCGGTCTTCTCCCGATTATCCCCTTCTGCTTTCCCTGCAACTGCCCATGTTGTCGTGCCAGGCGGTGACTAACAGTCCAGTTACCACGTTCGTATTGGGCTATGTATGGTTCTGTGTAGACACAGAGCAGCGCCAAAACAACCCCCTTGTTCTCCAGATACGCTCGTACTTTTTGTTTACAGAAGGGTCGGGGCTGCTGTTTGAAGATTAACTCTAAAAAAACGACGAGTGACCATGTCAAAATTCCCCAGGCATTATCAAATAGCAGTAGCGGCATATTGGAATAGTTATTGTTGTGCAAATATCAACCACCAGCTAATGAGACTGAGCAGCCTGTATACATTTTCCCTGATTGTGATACTTCAGAGTGTAGCGATCGGTATGGAGTCCCACTGGGTCGTGTAAGCCGGAGAGAGCATGTCTCTCTTCATTGTCCACGCCGGTGCGATGCCTCGACCTGCAAACCATACTTTGCCTTTGCCTGAATTATTGATCGTATCCAGTACGTTCATGAGTGCATCGCTGTTCGCATAAGGCTTCCCTTCATCAAACAGCGAGAGCTGAGTCACGCCAGCAGGTTTGAAATCGTTCAGCATGACGCCTGCCTTGGCGTAGTTATGTCCCTCTTTCCAGATCTTATCCAGAGCACGCCCAGCAGCTGCAATAAGGTCTCGTGTATCACGTGATGGGATGCTGAGTCGCTCGCTTGCAATTTTGCTGTAATACGGTTCATTTTTGGAAAAAGGAGAGGTTTTAATGAAAACAGACAGGTGGCCGCAGTACTGACGTTCCTGCCGCAGCTTTTCCGCAGCACGTTCAGCATACTGGCAAATTGCCTGCCGCATGGATTCATACGTTGTAATGCGCTGTCCAAAGCTCCTGCTGCATATGATCTGTTGTTTTGGCGGAGGGGCATCCTCCAGATTAATACAACTTTCCCCATTGAGTTCTCGTACGGTACGCTCAAGGACTACAGTGAAGTTTCTTCGTATGAATGCAGGGTTTGCCCTAGCCAGTTCCAGCGCAGTGGTTATGCCCATTGCATGTAGCTTACTCGTGGTTCGCCCACCAACCCCCCACACCTCCTCTACCGGCATCAGAGAAAGCATCTTATCGATCCGATTACGCTGGCCTGCAGTCAGCGCGAGTACCCCTCCGAACTGGGGCCAGGTCTTGCTTGAATACTGGCAGGCTTTCGCAAGGGTTTTGGTCGGCGCCAGCCCCACACCAATAGTCAGTCCAGTACAGCGGAAAACATGATCGCGCAGCTGATGTCCGTATTCCTCGAACGTCATGCAGTTATCAATACCACCAGCCAAAATAAAGGATTCATCGATGCTGTATTCTTCCACCTTAGAAGATAATTCTTCCAGACAGAAATGCACCCTGGCGCTCATGCTGGCGTAGAGCTCGTAGTTACTGGAGAAGGCCATAACCGGCTCCGGGAACTTCTGTTCCCGCAATTTGAACCAGGGCAATCCCATAGGGATGCCCAATTTTTTGGCTTATATGTTATTTGGAATTGACTATCCTTAGGTTGTGCTTTCTGACTCGGAAGGAAAGTGTATGCGTGCATCGTTGCTGGCATCTTTACCTTACATGATGGCTGAGCCTACAGCTTTTCGCTGGTTATGCTTACAGGAAAGTTTGCTGAAGGCGCCAAATACGGTTGAAGCTTATGCCCGTGGGATCGATGATTGGCTGCGTTTTTGTCGCCAGAATGATGTGAGCCCTACAGAAGCCAGCCGGGAGATCCTGGCTTTGTATGTTCGTCATCTTAATATCTCCCGCAATCTGGCGGCTGCCAGCCTTCGTCATCGACTCACTATCGTTCGATTATATTGTGACTACCTGCGAGAAGAAGGATTAATAGTACTGAACCCCGTAATGAGAGGCAGCTGGCATCCTGGCGGAGGTGGGCGCAGGGGGTTCATTCAGGCACAGCGACGCCTGCCATGGATACCGAGTGACCGTGACTGGGAAAACTTACTTATCGCGGCCCGCCAGACCACAATACGTAATCGTTTTAGGGGTCTGAGGTCCAACCATGCGAAAAACCACGTTAAGAAAGCAACCTTCTGAAAAGGCGACGTTTATCAGTTTTTTTTCCGGCCATAAAGGGGGCGGAAATTATTCCCTGCACGGGTATTCGCAAGGATTTCGGTAGTGCTCTGGCTCTGCCCCCCATAACCTGGCGGACAGAGCATGATTGGGAAAGCGGTACCCTCACGGCAGAAACGATTGACGCAGGCTATATTTCTATTATTCTGGAAATATAGATAAAGGAGGTATTATGGATTTAAACACTGCTGCAAACGCACTTCGAGAACTGGGCCACCCGACACGTCTCAGCATATACCGGGAGCTGGTCAGGGCGGGTCATGAAGGCCTGCCGGTTGGCGAACTGCAGAAGCACCTTGAGATTCCTGCCTCCACGCTCAGCCATCATCTTTCAGCGCTGATATCCGCTGGACTCATAAGCCAGGAACGGCAGAGTCGTACCCTGTTCTGCAGGCCCTGCTATGCGCAGCTTGAGCAATTGATGGCCTTTCTGACAGAAGAATGCTGCGCAGGCGGCAGCTGCAGTCTGTCACCCGCAAAGACTCCCGAAGAGACCCCATTGTGAACAACCTGACTGATGCCCTGAAAAATATCGATCCGGCCCTCCTGGACGCGCCGCTGACGGAAGATAAGCTGAAGGCCAGAGAGATAACGCATCCGCCCCGCATCCTGATGCTCTACGGCTCGCTGCGGGCGCGCTCTTACAGCCGGCTGACAACGGAAGAAGGTGCCCGGCTGCTGACGGCCATGGGCGCGGAGGTGAAAATTTTCAACCCGTCCGGCCTGCCACTGCCCGATGATGCGCCGGAGACGCACCCGAAAGTGGCTGAGCTGCGGGAGCTGGTTCTCTGGTCGGAAGGCATGGTCTGGTGCTCTCCGGAGCGTCACGGGGCCATGACCGGCATCATGAAGGCCCAGATTGACTGGATACCGCTGACGTCAGGCGCGGTCCGCCCGTCACAGGGAAAAACCCTGGCCGTCATGCAGGTCAGCGGCGGCTCACAGTCGTTCAACGCTGTAAATCAGATGCGTATTCTTGGACGCTGGATGCGGATGATCACCATCCCGAATCAGTCATCCGTGGCAAAAGCCTGGGCCGAGTTTGATGAGGATGGCCGCATGAAGCCTTCTTCGTATTATGACCGCATAGTGGACGTCATGGAGGAACTGATGAAGTTCACCCTGCTGACGCGCGGTCGCAGTGATTATCTCACCGACCGCTACAGCGAAAGGAAAGAGAGTGCCGCGCAGCTTTCTGAGCGGGTCAACCAGCGCAGCATATAAAAAAGCCGGCAGATGCCGGCTTTTTCCACACTGTTATGCCCGCAGCCTGGTAAAAAATCAGTGGCTGACGCGGTTCCCGTGCTCATCAATGACGGCTTCGCCGTCCTCTTTGGTAAACGCGCCCTGCTGCGGGTCCGGCAGTATGTCCAGAACCACTTCGGAGGGACGGCACAGCTTCGTGCCGAGCGGTGTCACTACCACCGGGCGATTAATGAGGATCGGATGAGCCAGCATGGCATCGAGCAGTTCGTCATTGCTGAAGCGGTCTTCTGCCAGGCCGAGCTGTTCGTACGGTTCGGTATTTTTGCGCAGCAGGTCGCGCACGCCGATGCCCATATCCGCAATCAGCTTCTTCAGCTCATCGCGTGACGGCGGCGTTTCCAGATACAGAATAACCGTGGGTTCGGCGCCGCTGTTACGGATAAGCGCCAGGGTATTGCGGGATGTCCCGCAGGCCGGGTTGTGGTAAATGGTAATGTCAGTCATAAGCGGTACTCCGTAAAGGGGCTGCACGGGCGCAGCCCCGGGGTTAAAGTTAAACAGACAGGCGCAGGGCCAGCGCGGCCAGCGTGACAAAAAGCACCGGCAGGGTCATCACGATGCCCACGCGGAAGTAATAGGGGTCAGTTTGGATATCGAAAATTATTGTACGTTAGGCTCATTTTTTGACCATCAATGATGAGCCAATATCTGGCGAAATTTAACAGAACCGCCTATGCCCCAAATCCCGTATCGGTAGATATCATTTTTGTAGTAACTTTCCTTCCGACAGTATCACAGCCAAAAATAATATAAATATATGATTTATATCGTAAATAAAGGTAGTTATGTTTATTCTTAGTTATACTATAGTGGAGTATGCATTGACGATAATTATATACTCCACTATAGTATATAAAATCAAAAATGGTGAGGTAAATAATGCCCAGTACTCCTGAAGAGAAAAAAAAGGTCCTTACCCGTGTTCGCCGCATTCGGGGTCAGATTGATGCTCTGGAAAGAGCGCTGGAAAATGGTGCTGAATGCCGTTCCATTCTTCAGCAGATAGCTGCCGTTCGCGGAGCAGCTAACGGTCTTATGGCAGAGGTGCTCGAGAGCCACATACGGGAAACCTTTGACCAGAATGACAGCTACAGCCATGAAATCAGTAAATCCGTTGACGATACGATTGAACTGGTTCGCGCCTATCTTAAATAGCTAAGCCATCACATTGAGGATAATTTACATATGAAATCACGTGCTGCCGTTGCATTTGCACCAGGGAAGCCCCTGGAGATTGTTGAAATTGATGTTGCACCACCTAAAAAAGGCGAGGTGCTGATTAAAAATACCCACACCGGTGTCTGCCACACCGATGCCTTTACCCTCTCCGGGAACGATCCTGAGGGCGTTTTCCCGGTGGTTCTCGGCCACGAAGGGGCCGGTGTCGTCGTGGAGGTCGGTGAAGGCGTGACCAGCGTGAAGCCGGGAGACCATGTGATTCCGCTTTACACCGCCGAATGCGGGGAGTGTGAATTCTGTCAGTCCGGGAAAACGAACCTCTGTGTATCGGTTCGCGAAACTCAGGGAAAAGGACTGATGCCTGACGGAACCACCCGCTTTTCTTACAATGGCCAGCCTCTTTACCACTACATGGGATGCTCCACCTTCAGTGAGTATACGGTAGTGGCCGAGGTTTCTCTGGCAAAAATTAACCCGGAGGCAAACCATGAACACGTCTGCCTGCTGGGCTGTGGCGTGACTACCGGGATTGGCGCTGTTCACAACACAGCGAAAGTACAGCCTGGAGATTCTGTCGCTATTTTTGGTCTTGGCGCAATCGGTCTGGCTGCCGTTCAGGGGGCTCGCCAGGCAAAAGCAGGACGCATTATCGCTATCGACACCAACCCGGCCAAATTCGAACTTGCCCGTCAGTTCGGTGCAACCGACTGCATCAACCCGAACGACCATGACAAACCGATTAAAGATGTGCTGCTTGAAATCAACAAATGGGGCATTGACCACACTTTTGAATGTATCGGTAACGTCAACGTTATGCGTGCGGCGCTGGAAAGTGCTCACCGTGGCTGGGGCCAGTCCATTGTCATCGGCGTGGCCGGCGCCGGGCAGGAGATATCCACCCGTCCATTCCAGCTCGTTACCGGGCGCGTATGGAAAGGTTCTGCTTTCGGCGGAGTGAAAGGCCGTACGCAGCTTCCGGCCATGGTAGAAGATGCCATGAAGGGTGAAATTGAACTGGAGCCATTTGTTACCCACACGATGACGCTGGATGAAATCAATGAGGCCTTCGATCTTATGCATGAAGGTAAATCAATCCGTACGGTAATCCGTTACTGATAGCGTCTTAACTGAGTCAAACCAACTGAAGGAAATGGATCATGGCAACACCTGTAATTTCTGGTAATGACGTTTTTTCCCACGTCTTCATCGGTGCATCCGATGTTGAAAAATCCGCTGATTTTTACGATGCTGTCCTCGGTACGCTTGGCATCAATAACCTCGGCCCGTTTGGCAATGGCTGGGTACTTTATGGTCGCGAAAAGCCAGCCTTTATTATTGCACATCCGGGCAACGGTGAAGCGCCATCGGCCAACGGCGTTACTGTCGGCTTTGCAGCTGCAAGTCCGGAAGAAGTTGATGCTTTCCACGCCGCGGGCCTTGCCGCCGGAGGGAAAGATGAAGGTCAGCCTGGCCCGCGCAGCCATCTCCCTGGAGCCTATGCAGCCTACCTGCGAGACCCTGCGGGTAACAAAATCACGGCTTATACGTTCATCTGACGTCCGGCTATAAAGAGACTTCCCCTGACTCCCTGTCAGGGGAAATAACCATGAGACAGAGGCTGATGGAACTCATCGAGCAGCATGCCAGCGCTGGCGGCTGGCAAAACGTATACCGCCATAATTCACAAACACTTAATTGTGGGATGAATTTCGGTGTTTATCTTCCCCCCAAAGCAGCAACAGAAAAACTGCCGGTCCTGTACTGGCTCTCGGGTCTGACCTGTACGGAGCAGAATTTCATCACCAAATCGGGTATGCAGCATTATGCCGCCAGGAACAACATCATCGTCGTTGTTCCTGATACCAGTCCCCGTGGAGAGCATGTCGCAGATGCTGACAGCTACGATCTGGGCCAGGGTGCCGGATTTTATCTGAACGCGACGGAACATCCGTGGAACACGCATTACAGGATGTATGACTATATTCTCCATGAGCTTCCGGATGTTGTCATGGAGCATTTACCTGTAACATCAAGGAAATCAATATCCGGTCACTCCATGGGGGGGCTGGGAGCGCTGGTTCTGTCGCTGCGAAATCCTGATGAATATGTGAGTGTATCGGCATTTTCACCAATAGTGTCACCTTCTCAGGTGCCATGGGGACAACAGGCATTCACCGCGTACCTGGGTGAAAATAAAAAAACGTGGGAGCACTACGATCCCGTCAGTCTCATTTTACAGGGTGCGAAATTACCAGAAATTTTTATTGACCAGGGATTAAGTGACGCCTTTTATGAAGATCAGTTACGCACTAAAAGTCTTGAAAGAGTGTGCAACGAGATGAACATCAACACATCATTCCGATATCATACTGGTTACGACCACAGCTATTATTTCATTTCCAGCTTTATTGGTGAGCACATTGCTTACCATGCCAACAGGCTCAGGCTGTCAGCATGAGTTGATTTCCAGCCTCAGAAAATGTGCTTAATTTTCAGGCCTGAACAGGGCCTGAATCCTGCAGACCTGAGATGTGCTGTAACCGGTGGCTTCAGCAGTTTCTCTTATGCTCAGTTTCTTGACCTGTCGGTAATACAGAACTTTCTTATGTCGTTCCTGATCGGCCTGTTTGCCCCGGTATTTTCCCAGCGTATGTGCCCGTTCAATTCCCTGCTTCTGCCGATGGCGGCGGCTCAGCCAGTCCTTATGCGACATCGAGGCCATCAGGTCGATAAGCATATTATTGATGGCGGTTATCACGGCGCGGGTGATTGGGTCAGCCTGCGAAGGATCTTTATCTGACAGCGCCTGCCATGAGGTGGGTACATCGAGGCTGACAATCCGCAGCTCGTGTTGCTCGATTTGCTTTTTCAGCGTCATCCAGTCGCTGTTGCTCAGACGGGTCAGACGGTCTATCTGCTCGACCAGTAAAATATCATTGCGGTGACTGTCCATCAGTAAGCGCCCCAGTTCCGGGCGGTCAAGTTTTGTACCGCTGATGTTCTCCCGGTAGTAACTGGCTATTTTATGTCCCCGCTCCTGAACAAACTGCTCCAGCATCTCTTTTGCCCGATCGGCGAACTGATCTTCCGTCGATGCCCTTAAATAAGCTCTGATGAACATTTTTCCACCACGTTATCGCATTTAAGTTATTGCATTTAATCTATCGCATATAGGTTATGTCATTCATCGTGTGCCGTCACGTTTTGAATATGGCGTCAGGGTGTACCCTTATGCGATAAGCATTTCTGTTAAAAATACCGCATCGGATAATTTACGAGGGAAACTATATGGCAAGGAGGCAGATTCTTTCTCTGTCGGAAAGAGAATCATTACTGGCATTACCGGACGAAGAGTTAACGCTGACCCGGATGGCGTATTTCAGTGAACATGATCTGGCACTTATCAGTGCCCACCGTAAACCTGCCAGCCGTTTTGGTTTTGCCGTCCTTCTTTGCTATCTGAAAAATGTCGGCTTTACCCCGGATAAAAAAATCCCTCCCTCTGATGCGCTGCTGAAGCATATCGCCAGCAGGCTAAAACTTACCGGGGATCTCTGGCCAGCTTACCTTTCCGGCAGGGAAACCACGCGACGCGAACATTTAACCGAACTGTACCGCTATCTTGGCTTAAAAGCGTTCACCGGCAAAATACAGCAGGACTGTATTACACACCTGCTGCCGATGGCGACGCGCACCGATAAAGGTATTCTCCTGGCCGAAGAACTACTGGTCTGGCTCCGGCAGAACAACGTGATAATCCCCTCGATTGATGTCGTGGAGCGTTCCTGTGCTGAGGCCATGGCAGGCGGCGATAAAATCGTGTTTCAGACCCTGAATGCTCCGTTAACTCCGGCTCACAGGGATGCTCTGGATTGTTTACTTGAGTCATCGGATAATCAGTCTTCCAGGCTGACATGGCTTCTGCAACCTCCGGGTAAAATCAATGGTAAGAACGTGCTGCAACACCTTGATCGGCTCAGTAGCATTGAATCGCTGGCATTACCGGAAGGTATAGATCGTACCATTCACCAGAACCGGTTGCTGAAACTGGCGCGGGAAGGCCGAAAGATGAGCAGCCGGGATTTGACCCGATTTTCAGCAGCCCGGCGTCATGCGATCCTGGTGTGCGTGCTGGAAGAAGCCAGAGCCACACTGACAGACGAAGTGATTGAGTTGCATGAGCGAATGCTGAACAGCCTTTTCAGCAAAGCCAAAAGAACACAGGCTGAGCGCCTTCAGCAGACCGGAAAGCTGATCCAGTCAAAACTGAGGCAGTACATCAATGTCGGTCAGGCGCTGTCTGATGCCCGTGATTCCGGGGGAGATCCATGGCTCGCAATAGAAAACATACTCCCATGGCCTGAATTTGTCGCCAGTCTGGAGGAAACACGCCATCTCGCCAGAAAAAATAATTTTGACCCGCTGCATATTATTACCGAGAAATACAGCACATTACGGAAATATGCCCCGCGCATGTTGTCAGCTTTACAGTTAATCGCAACTCCGGCAGCGCAACCTCTGGCTGATGCGCTGGTTGTGATCAAGGATATGTACCGGAAGCAGTCACGTAAAGTTCCGGCCACCGCGCCGCTTGAGTTTGTCCCAGAAAGTTGGCGCAAGGTGGTAATTACACCTGCGGGTATTGACCGGCAGTACTATGAATTTTGTGCGCTCAGCGAGCTTAAGGGGGCGTTGCGTTCCGGGGACATCTGGGTTAAAGGCTCACGCCGCTACAAAAATTTTGATGATTACCTCATTCCCGAAAAGGACTTTGACAAACTCACACCGGCGCTGCCACTTCCCGTATCTGCTGATTATCATGAGTACATTACCAGCCGTATGACCCTGCTTCAGTCCAGGCTTGAAGAGGTCAATGCCATGGCTGCCCTTGGTGAACTGCCCGATGTGGAAATATCTTACAGGGGCGTAAAAGTCTCTCCGCTGGATAACAGCGTTCCGGTGCAGGTTTCACCGCTGGCAGAGCTGGTTTACAGCATGCTACCGCGCCCTAAAATCACGGAAATTCTCGATGAGGTAAACAGCTGGACGACGTTTACCCGACATTTTTCGCATATAAAAACTGACATTACCCGTCCCGATATCCGCCTGCTTCTCACCACCATTCTTGCGGATGGCATCAATCTTGGCCTGACCAAAATGGCGGAAGCCTGCCCCGGTAGCACCAAATCATCACTCGAAGATATTCAGGCATGGTACATCCGCGACGAAACCTATTCAGCAGCCCTTGCAGAGCTGGTAAACGCGCAGGGGAAAAGGCCGCTGGCGGCATTCTGGGGAGACGGGACAACATCATCATCAGATGGACAGAATTTCAGAACAGGCAGATCAGGCCGCTACGCAGGGCAGGTTAACCCGAAATACGGGCAGGAGCCCGGACGTCAGTTTTATACCCATATTTCGGATCAATACAGCCCGTTTTACACCTGCATAATCAGTCGGGTCAGAGATTCAACCCATGTGCTCGATGGCTTGCTGTACCACGAAAGCGACCTGGAAATCAGGGAGCATTACACCGATACAGCGGGTTTCACCGATCATGTCTTTGCCCTGATGCATCTGCTGGGATTTGCGTTCTGTCCGCGAATCAGGGATCTCCACGACAAGAAGCTATTTATCAAAGGGAAAGCAGGCCAGTACCCGGCGCTTCAGTCACTGATATCAACAACCAGCCTGAATCTGAAAGAGATCGAAATTCACTGGCGTGAAGTGCTGCGTCTGGCAACCTCGATAAAGCAGGGAACCGTGACGGCATCCCTGATGCTGAAAAAGCTTGCCAGCTACCCCAAGCAAAACGGGCTGGCCAAAGCACTGAGAGAAATTGGCCGTATTGAACGAACTCTGTTTATGCTCGACTGGTTCCGCGATCCTGCACTGCGTCGGCGGGTACAGGCGGGGCTGAATAAAGGTGAAGCCCGTAACGCGCTGGCGCGAGCGGTATTTATGCACCGGCTGGGAGAAATCAGGGACCGAAAACCGGAAAATCAGAGCTATCGCGCCAGTGGACTGACGCTCCTGACAGCTGCCATATCCCTGTGGAATACCGTCTATATGGAAAGAGCTGTCGATGCTCTGAAGCGTAAGGGAGTGAAGATCAACGAGCAACTGCTGTCGCATTTGTCCCCGCTAGGCTGGGAACACATCAATCTGACAGGCGATTATATATGGAAAAGCAACCGGATACCGTCAGCCGGTAAGTTTCGTCGGCTGAGGCCAGCTAAATTAGGCAGGTCAAAAAATAACCTTAACGAATGGAAGGGACTTCCCCTGGATATGCGCCTGATTAACTCTTGTGCAATCATGGGGTAAACATAGCCCCGGAGGGATTCGTTATGACCATCACGACTGTCGGTATCGATCTTGCTAAAAATGTGTTCGCTGTTCACTGCGTTGACCAACACGGTAAAACTGTTCTGGTTAAACCCAAAGTATCGCGTGCTGCCCTTCCTGAGCTGATTGCCAGTTTACCTCCCTGTGTTATCGGGATGGAGGCATGCTCCGGGGCTCACTACTGGGCAAGGTTGTTTCGGCAATATGGTCATGAACCACGGCTGATGGCTGCTAAATTTGTATCTCCTTACCGCATGGCCGGTAAATCAGGCAAAAATGATGCAGCTGATGCTCAGGCTATCTGTGAAGCAGTTCGTCGCCCGCATATGCGGTTTGTACCAGTGAAGGATGAGAGCCAGCAGGCGATGCAATGCCTACACCGTATCAGACAGGGTTTTATCGAAGAGAAAACAGCAACATATAACCGATTGAGAGGTTTGATATCGGAATTCGGTGTCATCGCCCCACAAAGTACAGATGCCCTGCGTC
This sequence comes from Klebsiella sp. 2019SCSN059, assembly GCF_021739525.1. Taxonomy (NCBI): domain Bacteria; kingdom Pseudomonadati; phylum Pseudomonadota; class Gammaproteobacteria; order Enterobacterales; family Enterobacteriaceae; genus Klebsiella; species Klebsiella sp. 2019SCSN059. The sequence continues at coordinate 64,722 of NZ_JAKKOM010000028.1, forward strand.
ACATGGTTTCTGAGCAGAAGAGTTCTTTGCCACTTCAGGTTCAACAATGTGTTAATGACCTGCTGGAACACATTGATCGTATTGAAGATAATATTACTGAATATGACCGGATTTTGTCCCGCATGGCAAAAACAGATCACCGCAGCCAGCGATTGATGGAACTGAAAGGGATTGGTCCCACAACGGCCTGTGCGCTGGTCGCCAGTATCGGTAATGCACACGATTTTAAAAATGGGCGACAACTGGCAGCCTGGCTGGGACTAACGCCATCGCAGTACAGCAGTGGTGGGAAATCAAAGCTTGGCAGGATAACTAAAGCTGGCGATTCGTATCTGCGAACGCTACTGGTTCAGGGGGCTCGTTCGGTTCTGATTGGTGCCGAGAAAAGGACTGATTTATTCAGTCGTTGGGTCTGTTCACTGGTCGATCGCAGAGGATACTGGCGTGCCGTTGTAGCCATCGCCGCCAAAAACGCAAGGCTGTGCTGGGCATCATTGCATTACGGTGATGATTTCAGGCTGTACTCAGCCAGCTAAAGCACGAAACAAAATAACCATCTGACCTGCAATTCGTTGATGATAAAGGGTTAGACCCCGTGAGGCCTATCTGGCTATTGTACAGGATATACGTATCCGCTTAACGAACAAGAACCTCACGCGCGTCTTTCATCAGGGTCCGAATCGATGACGATTCATCATGGCCGTTTATAGTACCGCAGTCTCTCCCCTTTATTTTTACTGAAGAGCAGACAGAAACCATAAACACCGGCGTTGACACGCCGGGGAAGCCCTTATAGTACAATAATTTTCGATATCCAAACTGACCCCTAATAGCCCCAGCTGATGGTGATGTTTTTCTGTGCCAGCACGTGCAGCCACAGCAGGGTTGCGAGGCTGCCGATAGGGGTTATTTTCGGGCCGAGGTCACAGCCGATGACGTTGGCGTAAATCATCGCCTGCTTCACCACGCCCTGTGCGCTACTACCGTCAATCGACAACGCGCCAACCAGCACGGTGGGCATGTTGTTCATGACGGACGAGAGTGCCGCCGTCAGGAAGCCGGTGCCGAGCGTTGCGCCCCATACGCCGTGCTCTGCAAACCGGTTCAGGGCGGCGGAAAGGTAATCAGTCAGTCCGGCGTTACGCAGTCCGTATACCACCAGATACATGCCCAGCGAAAAGATAACGATCTGCCAGGGCGCGCCTTTCAGCACCCTGCCGGCGTCAATCACGTGTCCTTTGCGGGCAACCAGCCAGAGAATAAACGCCGCCACCGCCGCCACCAGGCTGACCGGCACGCCGAGCGGCTCCAGAGCAAAAAAGCCAACCAGCAGAAGAACCAAAACCACCCAGCCAGCCTTAAAGGTTCGTGCATCCCGGATGGCTTCCCGCGGTGCCTTCAGCTTCGCCAGGTCATAGGTGACCGGGATGTCCCTGCGGAAAAAGAGATGAAGCATCACCAGCGTGGCCGCAATGGAGGCAATGTTCACCGGCACCATGACGGATGCGTACTCGCTGAAGCCCAGCGTAAAGAAGTCAGCCGTTACGATGTTCACCAGGTTCGATACGATGAGCGGCAGGCTGGAGGTGTCAGCGATAAAGCCCGCTGCCATCACAAACGCCAGCGTGGAGCCGGGAGTGAATCCCAGCGCCAGCAGCATGGCAATAACGATCGGCGTCAGAATTAGCGCGGCTCCGTCATTGGCAAACAGCGCCGCCACTGCGGCACCCAGCAGAACGATATACGTGAACAGCAGCCGGCCCCTGCCGCCTCCCCAGCGGGAAACGTGCAGCGCGGCCCACTCAAAAAAGCCGGACTCATCGAGCAGCAGGCTGATAATGATGACCGCAATGAACGTGCCCGTGGCGTTCCAGACAATCTGCCAGACCACCGGAATATCACCGATGTGCACCACGCCGGTCAGCAGCGCCAGCGCCGCACCGATGACGGCACTCCAGCCAATGCTCAGCCCCTTCGGCTGCCAGATGACCAGTACCAGCGTCAGGATGAAAATCGCACCTGCCAGAAACATACCCGCTCCTATTGAATACAAATGCCTGTTAAACCGGACTGATAAATTTTCGATGCGTAATATATTCGATAATCCAGATATATACCGGTAAATTTTTAAATGCAGACAGGCTTGCCGTTGGTGGTGGCGTTATCGCGTTCAGCCTGCCGGCTGAGCTGGCGGATATCATCCCGCTGGCAGAGATAAGCCTGTTCGATAACCGCCGCTGCCCACGCCGGCATATGAGGCGACAGACGATAGTGGATCCATTTTCCGTCCCGCCGGTCGGTAAGCAGCCCGTTTTCTCTCAGCAGAGCCAGATGCCGTGAGATTTTGGGCTGAGTTTCTTTCAGCACGGACGTAAGTTCACAGACGCAGAGCTCCCCTTTTTCGCGTAGCAGCAGCACGAGGCTGAGTCGGGTTTCGTCGGAAAGGCTTTTAAAAAGCTGCAGGGGGGACACGGGTGGCATGGTGACTCCTTATTGTGACTGACCTGAGTGTACCTGTGAAACTTTCTCCGTCAAATTTATATTCACTTAATCATATGTATGTGCGAACGCCGGACGAGCCTGAGCATGCAGAAGGACTTTCCGTCCGGATGCGCCTGACCGGCATTCCATGAACAGCGTTTTTGCCCTGCGCGTTGACCCCGTTAACAATTCGTGTAGAGTAAAAAGCGCTTTTTGCCGTGGTTCATCTGCCCGGCGGGCATTTGTGGCCGGTACTGAACGTCTGTTCATCCGGTCTTTCTGATTACCCGCGCTGCTCTGTCAGCCGTGAAGGAGTGATAAACACCACCATGCGTCTTACGCCACCCTGAGTCGTACCCCTCCTCTGTCGCACTGAATAAACTTCGGCGCGCACTCAAAAACATCCCGTCTGCGGATGTGCTTTTTCGTACGTAAAATTTTTGCCCTCACGGGCTGACCGTAATCAAAAACTGAGAAATGACTATGCTGCTGTCCTCGACGCGTAAGGACTGGCTGGGTAACGTCCGTGGTGACGTCCTTGCCGGTATTGTGGTCGCGCTCGCGCTTATTCCCGAAGCGATCGCCTTTTCCATCATCGCCGGAGTCGACCCGCAGGTCGGGCTCTACTCTGCGTTCTGTATTCCCCTGGTTATGGCCTTCCTCGGCGGCCGTCCGGCAATGATATCGTCCGCCACCGGTGCGATGGCGCTGCTGCTGATCACGCTTGTAAAAGACCACGGCCTGCAGTATCTGCTGGCGGCCTCGGCGCTGACCGGCGTACTGCAGCTGGCGGCCGGCTACCTGAAGCTGGGCAGCCTGATGCGCTACGTCTCCCGCTCGGTGGTCACCGGTTTCGTGAACGCGCTGGCCATCCTGATATTTATGGCGCAGCTGCCGGAGCTGACCAACGTCACCTGGCACGTTTATGCCCTGACCGCTGCGGGCCTGGGCATCATTTATCTCTTCCCGTATCTGAACAAAACCATTCCCTCGCCGCTGGTCTGCATCATCGTGCTGACCGCCATTTCCATGTGGCTGCACCTGGACGTGCGCACCGTGGGTGACATGGGCAAACTGCCGGACAGCCTGCCGGTGTTTCTGATCCCGGATATCCCGCTTAACCTCGACACGCTGATGATTATTCTGCCGTACTCGGCAGGACTTGCCGTGGTGGGGCTGCTGGAGTCGATGATGACCGCCACCATCGTGGACGACATGACCGACACGCCGAGCGATAAAAACCGCGAGTGCAAGGCGCAGGGCGTGGCCAACATCTGCACCTCCTTTATCGGCGGCATGGCGGGCTGCGCGATGATTGGCCAGTCGGTGATCAACGTCAAATCGGGCGGGCGCGGGCGGCTTTCCACGCTCACCGCCGGCGTGGTGCTGCTGCTGATGGTGGTGTTCCTGCGCGACTGGGTGTCCCGGATACCCATGGCGGCTCTGGTGGCGGTGATGATCATGGTCTCCATCGGCACCTTCTCCTGGCGCTCCATCAGCAACCTGCGCAGCCATCCGCTGTCAACCAGCGTGGTGATGCTGGCCACCGTGGTGGTGGTGGTGGCGACCGATAACCTGGCGTTTGGCGTGCTCACCGGCGTGCTGATTGCCTCGCTGAACTTCGCCACCAAGGTCGCCCGCTTTATGGCGGTCTCCTCTGAGCTGAAGGACGACACCCGCACCTATACCGTAGCCGGCCAGGTATTCTTTGCCTCATCCGATCGCTTTATGAGCCACTTCGACTTCCGTGAAGCGGTGGAGCGCGTGGTGATTGACGTAACGCACGCCCACTTCTGGGATATCACCTCCGTGAGCGCGCTGGACCGGGTGGTTATCAAGTTCCGTCGCGAAGGCACGGAAGTGGAGATCAAGGGTATGAATGACGCGACCCGCACCCTCGTTGACCGCTTCGGAGTGCATGACAAGCCTGAAGAAGTGGAAAAGCTGATGGGTGGCCATTAATTTACTGGAGAAAGCATCATGAATAACACCGTTATTGCCTGCGTTGACGGCTCGCCGTCAACCCGGCCGGTCTGTGAGTATGCTGCCTGGGCAGCCGGTAAACTTGGCGCGCCGCTGGCGCTGCTGCACGTGCTCGAAAAGAGTGAGACTCCCGCCGTGTCTGACCTGACCGGGAGCATTGGTATTGACAGCCGGGAGCAGCTGACCGAAGCGCTGGTCCGCGTCGAGGGTGAGCGCAGCCGGCTGCTGATGGCGCAGGGCAAGGCCGTGCTGGCCGGCTGTGCGGAGCTCCTGAAGCAGACCGGACAGCCGGACGCACAGCTGCTGCAAAAGCACGGCGCACTGGACGAAATCCTGGCGGAGCTGGGCGAAGTCCGGCTGATGGTGCTGGGGCGCCGCGGGACGCAGAATCAGGTAGGCAGCCATCTGGAAAGCGTCATTCGCCTGCAGAAAAACCCGGTGCTGATTGTGCCGGAGACGTTTACGCCGCCGGCGCGGGTGATGTTTGCGTACGACGGCAGCAGTGAGAGCCGTAAAAACCTGACGCGCCTGACGGTCAGCCCGCTGCTGCACGGCCTGAGCTGTCATATCGTGATGGTCAACGGTGACATGTCAGCCCTGCAGGATGCGCAGGCTGTTCTTCAGGAAGCCGGTATCACGACCGAGACACGCCTGCTGGAAGACGAGTCCGTAACCGGGGCGCTGTGCCGCTACGCGGACGCCCATGATATCGACCTCACGGTAATGGGGGCCTGCGGGCACTCCCGGTTACGGCGATTCTTTATTGGCAGCCACACCACGGAAATGCTGTCTGAAAGCCGTCAGCCCCTGCTGATGCTGCGATGAAACAGGCGGGCCTGATATCAGGCCCGCCTTCACAGGGGAAAGAGGATGACGGGTATGAAGGTAAAGGCGCGTTATTGCGGCGCATCCGTCCTGATACCGGTGGCCAGCAGGCTGGCGCCAAGAATGTAGACCAGGCAGAACAGGGCCTGAAGATGCAGGGTGACATGGTTATCTATCAGCACGCCCATGATTACCGGGGATGCCCCGCTGGCAATCACCGTCCCTGCCTCAACCGCCGAGCGCACCCTGGCCAGCTGCGCCGGACCAAACAGCTGTACCCAGAGCGCGGTGGCAAGCGTTGAGGCAATGGCCGACGATACGCCGGTCATAATCAGGTAAAAAGGCGTCACCCACTGACCGTTGCTGAGCCATAGCGCCAGCATGGCCAGGGCCTGTGGCATCAGAAACCACGGCAGCAGCCTGCGTGGTGAGAGCCGGTCAATCAGCGGGCCAAACGACAGCAGCGATACCGCCTGGGTAATGGCATAGGCAATAAACCATACCGCCACCCACGACAGCTCCCAGCCTTTCTCCTGTGCCAGCCTCGCCTGGTGGAAGAAGAAGCCGGTGGTGATAAAGGGGGAGGCCAGCACGACAGGCAGCGCCAGCAGCAGGTTGCGGTTTCGCCATACCGGCGCCTCTTTTTCTTTCTCCTCACCCCGCTTTCTGAACGTACGCAGCGGCTTCTCTTTCCCGCGGGGCAAAAACATCAGCGCGACCCCCACGCCGGCAACAAGCATTCCGGCATTGATGCCCCAGGCAGCGCGCCATCCCGTCAGCGCGCTTATCTGCACCGCAATCACAGGAAAAACGGCCTGCGCCAGCGAGAGCCCCAGCGCGATGGCGCCGAGCGCCTTGCCTGCATCAAGGGGGAACTGGCGCGCCGTTGCGGTCAGCGCAGTATGCACCATCAGTCCCTGGCCGCCGAGGCGCAGAAAGTAAAACCCGATGCACAGCATCCACGCCGCCTGTGCGCCGGAAACCAGCAGGCAGGCCGTGAGCAGCAAAAGGGTGACCGCCAGCGTGAAGCGGCGGGTCGTGGTGTAGTCAATCAGCCGTCCGGCCCAGGTCAGCGTGATGGCGCTCATCACCGTTCCGATTGCGTACAGGCCGCCCAGTCCGCCGTCGGTGAGCCCAAAGGCCTCACGAAAATCCTGCCCGTAAAGTGAGACAAAATAGGTCTGTCCAAAGCTGGACATGGCCATCAGCATCGCACCGAACGTAAGGTGAGAGGCGTGATGAAACATAAACCGAAAAAGCTGACGCATGAATATCCCTGAAGGCGGGCTGCAGCCCGCCGATTAATCACGACGTGTCCGTACCGGCTGCTGCGGACACGGCGCCTGCGTCCCTGAAGCAGGTACACGCGGGTTCACCGTGAAAGGTGGCAGTCCCGTAACGGATATGAGAGAACGGTACCCGGCGCGGACTGGCTGTCGCGGCAGGCTCTCTGATAAAGGACGGGCGAAGAGAAACTCAGGGTGGCGTAATGTGCATGACTCACAGTCAGATATAAAATGCTGCCGAAACGATAATTTTTAATGCTCTTCAGGTCAAGCCTGAAAACGGGCTCCTCATGCCCGCCGCAGGGGGAGTCGCACAAAAACAGTGGATAGCCGCTTGATTAACGCCCGTGACCGGGCCAGAATTGCGGCGAGGTGATGGCGTTCCACCTTACCCAACCGCTTCCCCTGAGAAGCTGATGACGCCTGATATTACTCCCCTTTAACCGGGAGTATGTCAGGCCGCCCCGTATCATCAGCCTGCATACTCCCTCTGACACAGAGGTAAACCCCGTGAAATCTTATCTGGCCATTATCATTGGTGGATCCGCTGGCTGCCTGATCCGCTGGCTGCTTGGCGCACGCCTGAACAGCCTGTTTCCTGACCTGCCACCGGGCACGCTGGTAGTGAACCTTGCGGGCGGATTTATCATTGGTGCGTCGCTGGCCTGGTTCATGCGCCATCCTGACCTGGATCCGGCCTGGCGATTACTTGTTATCACCGGGCTGTGCGGTGGGCTGACCACGTTTTCCACGTTTTCCCTGGAAATATTCTCACAGCTGCAGTCCGGTAATTATTTCTGGGCGTTTACTTCACTGCTGGTACACGTAACCGGCTCCATTCTGATGACTGCCCTGGGTTTTTTTGTCGTCACATGGCTGCTGTGAGCGTGTGGCTGATGACGGATAAAAATGCCCCTGCCTGCGGCAGCTTTACAGGGCTTTACCTCTTCCGCCTGAAGCGGGCCGGACGTTATGATAAAATTAACGTCACGCTAATTCGTTAATTTATCAGCAATTAATTATCGTATTTTTTATATCTTCAGCGTAGCTCAGCCGGCTTATCCTCTGATAACCAGCGGTTGTATATCAGGGGAAGGCCTGTTTTTTTTGAATAAAGGGAGGGAGTGTGTCAGAAATCCCAGACAGAAATAAAAAGAGGATGTCAGAAGTGCCATCTGCATTTTTCAGCTCGCCCGCAGCCGGCGGCATCGTGCTCATCATCGCCTCAGCAGCCGCTATCATCGTGGCTAACTCTCCGCTCAGGGAGGGATATGAGGTATTCCTGAAATACAACGCCGCCGGCCTCTCCGTTGAGCACTGGATAAACGACGCCCTGATGGCCGTGTTCTTCATGATGGTCGGCCTGGAAATCAAGCGCGAGCTTCTCACCGGTCAGCTTGCCACCTGGGGCCAGCGCGCGCTGCCGGGATTTGCCGCGCTGGGCGGGATGGCCGTGCCTGCGGCCATTTACGTATGGTTTAATGCGGGCAGCGATGAAACCCTCGCTGGCTGGGCAATTCCTGCCGCCACGGACATTGCCTTTGCGCTCGGGGTACTGGCACTGCTGGGCAGTCGCGTACCTGCCTCGCTGAAAATTTTCCTGTCGGCGCTGGCTATTCTGGACGACATGGGCGCAGTGGCTATTATTGCGCTCTTCTATACCAGTAATATTTCGTTTCTGATGCTGGCCGGTGCGGCGGTCACGGTTGCTCTGCTGTTTATCATGAACCGTGCCGGGATTACCCGGCTGTTTCCCTATCTGCTGGCGGGGGGCGTGCTGTGGTTTTTCATGCTTCAGTCCGGGGTGCACGCCACCATCGCGGGTATCCTGCTGGCGCTCTTTATCCCGCTGCGGGTAACCGATCCGGATAAACAATCCCCTCTTGCCCGGCTGGAGCACGGCATCAATCCGTGGGTGACGTTTCTGATACTGCCGCTGTTTGGCTTCGCAAATGCGGGGGTCGCGCTCTCCGGTATGACGGCTGATGACCTGATGTCGCCGGTACCGGTCGGCGTTGCGCTGGGCCTGTTTGTTGGCAAGCAGGCGGGCATTTTCGGCCTGTCGCTGCTGGCCGTCAGCCTGGGCCTGGCAAAACGGCCTGAAAAAAGTACCTGGCTGCAGGTTTACGGCGTATCGGTCCTGTGCGGAATAGGGTTTACCATGAGCCTGTTTATCGGCAACCTGGCGTTTGCAGAAAGCCCCCTGTTGGTGGACGAGGTCAAGGTGGGGGTACTTGCCGGCTCTGTACTGGCAGCACTGGCGGGTATGCTGATACTGCGCTTTTCTCCTTCGCATCCTTCCCGGTAACGCATTCGGGTCCGGAAAATCCCCGTGATGACGGGGATTTTTATTTCCCTGCAAACTTATTAATCAACAGGGCCACCTTCATTACCGTCGGCATTTATTCAGGTGCTTATCATCACACTGGTGCCCGCATTTATAGTTTGCCGAAAAAATTCGCACCGTTAATCATGCAGGTACAAACAAAAAGCAGTCTTTTTGTCAATCATGGCAACTTTTCCTGGCCGCCCCCGGTTATGTCGGTTCTCTCGCCTGTTATTAATGTAGCGGGTAATGTCCCATTTCAAAAAGGGGAAAGGGAGAGGCATGCTGATGTCTAAAATCAGAATGCCCCCGGAGTTCTGTTTATGGATGAGAACCTACAGCTGCTTGTGTCCTGCCAGAATTTTCAGGCCAATGATACCCGCCAGAATCAGTCCGAAACAGGCAATGCGTAACAGGCCCTTATCTTCATTTAAGTAAATTATTCCGTACGCTGCTGTCCCTAAAGCACCAATCCCGACCCAGACCGCATAAGCGGTTCCTACAGGAATAGTCCGTGTTGCCAGGGACAAAAAGTACATGCTCACACCGATAAATGTCAGGCAAAAAATACTGGGGTAGATCCGGGTAAATCCCTCAGTCCGGAGCATTGACGCGGCATAAAAGACTTCGGCTATGCCGGCAATCACCAGATACATCCATCCATTCATAAAACTCCTTTAACGGCTCATCAAAACCAGCAATATTGTGGGCAATGTTAACTCTGTTTTTAAGCAGGGGATCATCAGCATCAACCGCGAAACCCTTTCCGGCACAGGAAAAAATCGCTGCCTGCGTCGGGTTAACTGCCTGGGCCCAGTTTTTTTAACCTGAAATAGGTGGCCCTGGATATGCCGGTTTTCTCCATCACCAGTTTAATGGGCGTTTCGTGCCGGATAAGCTCCAGTGCGGCGGCCGATTTGTGATGAGGTTTCCGTCCAAACCTGACGCCTGCCGCCATGGCGATGACCCGGCCTTCGTTTGTGCGCTCCAGGATCCGCTCCCGCTCAGCTTCAGCAACGGCAGCAAGGATCTGAATGACCATTTTACCCATCGTGCCTTCAGTACTCAGTCCATTCTCCAGAAACCGGATGGCTATTCCCTTTTTATAGCAGGCATCAACAATGTGGATCATATCCGCTGGCACTGTTGCAAATAGTCGGTGGTGATAAACTTATCATCCCCTTTTGCTGATGGAGCTGCACATGAACCCATTCAAAGGCCGGCATTTTCAGCG
>NZ_JAKKOM010000029.1:0-68715 GCF_021739525.1 Klebsiella sp. 2019SCSN059
GGGGGACTTGAACCCCCACGTCCGTAAGGACACTAACACCTGAAGCTAGCGCGTCTACCAATTCCGCCACCTTCGCATACCATCGACACTATGAAAGTATCGTTACCACGGAGGCGCATTCTAGTGGTTTTCGGCGACACGTCAATAGTTAATTATGCAGGTTGTATCGATTGCTGCAAAAATGGGCGGATTTGCCCGCAGGAAGCGCCAGCGGTACCAGAAACGGGCCGCCGGCGTGAGAAGGCGACTATTTTTTCGCCTGACGGGTCATGATGGTGCGATAGACCTTAAAACGTCCGGTCTGGGCGATCACCTCATGGAAGCCGAACGTCTCATCCAGCACCTGCGGATACGGCAGGAAGGCGTTGGCGACAATGCGCAGCTCGCCGCCGCTGTTCAGATGGCGAACCGCGCCGCGGATCAGCGCCTGGGCGGCTTCGAGGCTGGTCTGCAGCCCGTCATGGAATGGCGGGTTGGAGATGATCATGTCGAAGCGACCATTGACCTCGGAGAAGACGTTGCTGGCAAACACATCGCCAGCCAGGCCGTTGGCGGCAAGCGTCGCGCGGCTGGCTTCGACCGCAGGGGCGCTGACGTCGCACAGGGTCAGGCGCACTTTCGGCGAATGGCTGGCCAGCGCGGCGGCCAGCACGCCTGCGCCGCAGCCGACGTCCAGCACTTTCCCTTTGGTATGCGGCTCGAGGGTGGAGAGCAGCAGCTGGCTGCCGACGTCCAGCCCGTCGCGGCTAAAGACGCCTGGCAGGGTTTTAATCGTCAGATTATCCAGTGTGTATTCGCCCCAGAAGGCATCGGCGTCGAAGGCGGGCTGCTTTTCCAGTCGGCCATGATAGAGGCCACAGCGGCGGGCGCTATCCACTTTGTTTAATGGCGCGTATTCAGCCAGCATCTGCTCCGCGCTGCGGACGCCGCTGCGGTTTTCACCGACGACGAAAATGTCGCTTCCCACCGGCAGCAGAGAGAGCAGGTTCATCAGCTGGAACTGTGCCTCTGGTTTATTCTTTGGCCAGTAGTAGATCAGGGTGTCGCATTCGGCGACGTCAGCGGCCTCAGCCACTAAGCTAAAACGGACGGTGTCTCCCATCTGGCGGTTGAGAACCTGCCAGTGGTGGAACTGTTGGGTATGGGCGCGGCTGGCCGCGGTATCCAGACGCGCAGGCAGGTCATCCTGCAGGTCACCGGCAAACAGAACGCGGGCGGACTCGAAATCATCACTGTGGCGCAGCAAGACTTCACTTGCCGGGGTAAAAGCGGACATGAAACACTCCTTCATTAAGACTGGCGCCGATTATAGTAGTTTGTTGGCGCAGATACGACGGATTTGCTATATTGCGCGCTTGTTTAACAGGAGTGTTTCGCTATGACATCCCGACGAGACTGGCAACTACAGCTGCTGGGCATTACCCAGTGGTCGCTGCGCCGACCGGGGGCGTTGCAGGGCGAAATCGCTATCTCGCTTCCTGAACATATTCGTCTGGTGATGGTGGCGGAAACCCCGCCGTCGCTGACAGAGCCGCTGATTGGCGACGTATTGCGCGCGCTGGCCGTGACGCCAGATCAGGTCCTGCAGCTGACCCCGGAGCGGGTGGCGATGCTGCCGCAGGACAGCCGCTGTAACAGCTGGCGGTTGGGCACAGAGGCGTCGCTGCCGCTGGCGGGCGCCCAGGTGTCCACCCCCGCTTTTGATGAACTCCAGACCAGCGCGCCGGCTCGCAGGGCGCTCTGGCAACAAATCTGCGCACATGAACACGATTTCTATCCTCAGCACGGCTGATTTAACCCGAGCCTGGCAAATCGAAACCCGCGCCCACGCTTTCCCGTGGAGCGAACAGACCCTGGCCAGTAACCAGGGGGAACGCTATCGCAACTATCAGCTGTCGGTGGATGGCGAAATGGCGGCGTTCGCCATTACGCAAGTGGTGCTGGATGAGGCGACGTTGTTCAATATCGCGGTCGATCCCGCTTACCAGCGCCGTGGCCTGGGGCGAGCGCTGCTGGAACACGTCATTGACGAAGTCGAAAGGCTCGGCGTCGTCACGCTATGGCTGGAGGTGCGCGCCTCCAACGTTGCCGCTATCGCGCTGTATGAAAGCTTAGGCTTCAATGAGGCGACGATTCGCCGCAACTACTACCCGACGGCCGACGGGCGCGAAGACGCCATTATTATGGCTCTGCCAATCAGTATGTAAGACAAGGTGATACGATGAAATGGGACTGGATTTTCTTTGATGCCGATGAAACGCTGTTTACGTTTGATTCTTTCAGCGGCTTGCAGCGGATGTTTCTCGACTACAGCGTGACCTTTACCGCCGAAGATTTTCAGGACTATCAGGCCGTGAATAAGCCGCTATGGGTGGATTACCAGAACGGCGCCATCACCTCGCTGCAGCTGCAGCACCAGCGCTTTGACAGCTGGGCGGAACGTTTGAATGTGCCGCCGGGGGAACTCAACGACGCGTTTATGAATGCGATGGCGGAAATCTGTGCGCCGCTGCCGGGCGCGGTCTCTCTGCTCAACGCGCTGCAGGGCAAGGTCAAGATGGGCATCATCACCAACGGCTTTACCTCGCTGCAGCAGACTCGTCTGGAGCGGACCGGTTTACGCGATCACTTTGATTTGCTGATTATTTCTGAAGAAGTGGGCGTCGCCAAACCGGACGCGCGCATTTTCGATTACGCGCTGGCGCAGGCGGGTAACCCACCGCGCTCGCGGGTGCTGATGGTCGGCGATACCGCCGAGTCGGATATTCGCGGCGGCGTGAATGCCGGACTGGCGACCTGCTGGCTCAATGCGCATCAGCGCGAGCTGCCGGCGGACCTCGAGCCGGACTGGACGGTGACCTCGTTAAGCGAACTGGAGCAGCTCCTGTGTAAACACTGATTGCCTCCCCCCCGTTGATGGGTAAAATAGCCGCAATTTTTCGTATTCCACATGCGTGGCCCATGGCCGCGTTTACTTAGAAGATTAATTATGACGTTGTCTCCTTATCTGCAAGAGGTGGCTAAACGCCGCACTTTTGCCATTATTTCTCACCCGGATGCCGGTAAGACCACCATCACCGAAAAGGTGCTGCTGTTCGGACAGGCGATTCAGACCGCCGGTACCGTAAAAGGTCGTGGCTCCAGCCAGCACGCGAAATCCGACTGGATGGAAATGGAAAAGCAGCGTGGTATCTCGATCACCACCTCGGTGATGCAGTTCCCCTATCATGACTGTCTGGTGAACCTGCTGGATACCCCGGGGCACGAAGACTTCTCGGAAGATACCTACCGTACCCTGACGGCGGTGGACTGCTGCCTGATGGTGATTGACGCGGCAAAAGGCGTCGAAGATCGGACCCGTAAGCTGATGGAAGTCACCCGCCTGCGCGATACGCCGATCCTCACCTTTATGAACAAACTCGACCGTGATATCCGCGATCCGATGGAGCTGCTGGATGAAGTGGAGAACGAGCTGAAAATCGGCTGCGCGCCGATTACCTGGCCTATCGGCTGCGGTAAGCTGTTCAAGGGCGTCTATCATCTCTACAAAGATGAAACCTACCTGTATCAGACCGGTAAAGGCCATACCATTCAGGAAGTGCGCATCGTGAAGGGGCTCAACAACCCGGATCTCGACGCGGCGGTGGGGGAAGATCTGGCGCAGCAGCTGCGCGACGAGCTGGAGCTGGTGCAGGGCGCGTCGAACGAGTTCGATAAAGATCTGTTCCTGGCCGGGGAAATCACCCCGGTGTTCTTCGGGACCGCGTTAGGTAACTTCGGCGTTGACCATATGCTGGATGGCCTGGTGGAGTGGGCGCCGGCGCCGATGCCGCGTAACACCGACACCCGTGAAGTCACCGCGACGGAAGAGAAGTTCACTGGCTTCGTGTTTAAAATTCAGGCCAATATGGACCCGAAACACCGCGACCGCGTGGCTTTCATGCGCGTGGTGTCAGGTAAATATGAGAAAGGCATGAAGCTGCGTCAGGTGCGCATCGGTAAAGACGTGGTGATCTCCGACGCGCTGACCTTTATGGCCGGCGACCGTTCGCACGTTGAAGAAGCCTATCCTGGGGATATCATCGGCCTGCATAACCACGGCACCATTCAGATTGGCGATACCTTCACCCAGGGCGAGATGATGAAGTTCACCGGTATTCCGAACTTCGCACCGGAACTGTTCCGTCGTATTCGCCTGAAGGATCCGCTGAAGCAGAAACAGCTGCTGAAAGGGCTGGTTCAGCTCTCTGAAGAGGGCGCGGTGCAGGTCTTCCGTCCGATCGCCAATAACGATCTGATCGTCGGCGCCGTGGGTGTGCTGCAGTTTGACGTCGTCGTGGCGCGCCTGAAAAGCGAATACAACGTGGAAGCGATTTACGAATCGGTCAACGTGGCCACCGCGCGCTGGGTTGAATCCACTGACGTGAAGAAATTCGAAGAGTTCAAACGTAAAAACGAAGTTCAGCTGGCGCTGGATGGCGGCGATAACCTGACCTACATCGCCCCGACGATGGTCAACCTGAACCTGACGCAGGAGCGTTATCCTGACGTGGTGTTCCGCAAAACGCGCGAGCACTAATCCCTGACGAAGCGCGGCGCAGGCCGCGCTTTTTTCTTCTTCCGCCCGCGCTTCCCTCCTTCTGGAAAGTTCTTAAAACGCCGCTAATTCGTCTGTTTTTTATCCATATCCTCCGCAACCCCTTCGCCTGTCTACTATATTTAATTCGTGTTTTTAAAAATGCTGGCGTAATTCACTGCGATAAGACGCCAGCGCTGGTGAAAAAACGAGGACATCACGATGACCAGACTAAAGAATGCCAATATGTTGCTGGCGCTCTTCTTAGGCTTAGCCGCGTTGAACGCCTCGGCAGAGACGGAAAAAACAACGGTAGACAGTGCGAAGTCAGCTGCCAGCAATGCGGGAGAGGCGGTAGACAATTCGATTAATAAAGTCGGCGATTTTATGGACGACAGCACTATTACCGCACGGGTAAAGGCGGCGCTGATCGACCATAAAGATATTAACTCCGGCGATATTTCGGTGAAAACGGAAAACAAAGTGGTCACCCTCAGCGGCGACGTCACCAGTGCTGAACAGAAAAGTCAGGCGCTGAGCGTGACAAAAGCGGTCGAAGGCGTCTCTCAGGTCAACGACAAGCTGACGGTGCAGCACAAATCGTCAAGTGAGACGGCGACGCTGAAAGGCTATGCCGGGGACACCGCTATTACCAGCGAAGTGAAGGCTAAGCTGCTGGCGGATGACATTGTCCCTTCGCGCAATGTGAAAGTCGAAACTAACGCCGGCGCAGTGCATCTGACCGGTACGGTGGCTTCCGCGGCGCAGGCTGAACGCGCCGCAGAGATTGCGAAAGCGGTTTCCGGTGTGAAAAGCGTCCGCAACGATCTTAGCGTGAAGTAAATCGAGTTATTAACAAAAGTGTTGTCTGGCCAAGGTTGCCGAACGAATAGCAGCACCCACTGAGCGATGAGCTTTCCAGAAAGGGTGCGCAAACCGCTGTTCACCGTCCATTATGGTAAGGAGAAAAGTATGTTTCGATGGGGAATTATTTTTCTGGTCATTGCATTAATTGCTGCGGCCCTGGGCTTTGGTGGTCTGGCGGGTACTGCCGCTGGCGCCGCGAAAATCGTCTTTGTCGTCGGGATTATCCTGTTCCTGGTGAGCCTGTTTACAGGACGCAGACGTCCGTAGAGGGACAACAATCCGGGCGATGCTGAAGCCTGAGCGTTTTTACTGACACGTCGTCTTACACAAAGCCAGTCCTGCGGACTGGCTTTCGCGGTTTAAGCGATGGGCAAATTGCGTTACCTTGTCAGGAGAAGACTAATCGAACAGGAAAGCAGGGTGGGGCAACGCATTCCCGTTACGCTGGGCAATATCGCCCCGCTGGCGGTTAAACCCTTCCGACCAGGCAAGCTGGCGCTGGTGTGTGAAGGCGGGGGACAGCGAGGGATTTTCACCGCCGGGGTTCTGGACGAATTCATGCGCGCCGGATTTAACCCCTTTGACCTGATGCTGGGGACCTCCGCGGGGGCGCAAAACCTCTCCGCTTACATGTGTAATCAGCAAGGCTATGCCCGCAAAGTCATCACACGCTACACCACCTCACGCCAGTTTTTCGATCCGATGCGCTTTGTGCGCGGCGGCAACCTTATCGATCTCGACTGGCTGGTGGAGGCCACCTCGCAGCAGATGCCGCTGGCCATGAACTATGCCGAAACGCAGTTCGCGCTGGGCAAAGAGCTGTGGATGTGCGCCTGTCGCGGCGACGATTACTCCGCCAGCTATTTTTCACCGACGCCGCAAACCTGGCTGGATCTGATCCGCGCCTCCAGCGCCATCCCCGGGTTTTACCGCAGCGGCGTGTTACTTGACGGCGTTAGCTACCTTGACGGCGGCGTCAGCGATGCGATCCCGGTACAGGAGGCGGCCCGCCGCGGCGCTCAGACCATCGTGGTGATCCGCACTGTCCCTTCGCAGATGTTTTACACCCCGGAGTGGTTTAAGCGGATGGAGCGCTGGCTGGGGGAGAGCAGCCTGCAGCCGCTGGTCAATCTGGTGCATCATCACGAAACCACCTATCGCGCCATCCAGCAGTTCATCGAAAAACCGCCCGGCAAACTGCGGATCTTCGAAATCTATCCCCAGCGGCCGCTGCGCAGCATGGCGCTTGGCAGCCGACTGCCGGCGCTGCTGGAGGACTACAAAACCGGACGCCAGTGCGGCCGTTATTTCCTGGCCACCGTGGGTAAACTGCTGGCCGACCGGCCGCCGCTGTTGCGCCACGCGCCGCGTATCGCCCGGCCTGCGCCGGTGGTGGTGCCGCCGGTGCCGGTGGCCAATGAAGCGCCGCAGGCGACCATCATCGCTGCGCCGCAGGCCAATGACGCAAGCTTTAATCATGAGGATCTGGCGTGACGCACCGTTTTATCGATACCCACTGCCACTTCGATTTTCCCCCCTTCGCGGAAGATGAGGTCGCCAGCCTGGCGCGTGCGGCGCAGGCCGGCGTCGGGCGAATTATCGTTCCGGCCATCTCCGCTGAGCGTTTTAGCCGCGTGCTGGCGCTGGCGGCGCAGCACGAGGCGCTGTATGCCGCGCTGGGCCTGCATCCGATTGTCATCGAGCAGCACACCGATGAGGGGCTGGCGCAACTGGAGGCGTCGCTGGCGCAGCGCCCGCCAAAACTGGTGGCGGTGGGGGAGATTGGTCTCGATCTCTATCGCGACGAGCCGCAGTTCGATCGTCAGCAGGCGCTGCTGGAAGCGCAGCTGCGTCTGGCGAAGCGTTACGATCTGCCGGTGATCCTCCACTCCCGACGCACCCACGATAAGCTGGCGATGCTGCTGAAAAAACATGCCCTGCCGCGTACCGGGGTGGTACATGGCTTCGCCGGCAGCCTGCAGCAGGCCGAGCGTTTCGTGCAGCTTGGCTATAAGATCGGCGTTGGCGGCACCATTACCTATCCCCGCGCCAGCAAAACCCGCGAGGTGATGGCGCGTCTGCCGCTTTCAGCCCTGCTGCTGGAGACCGATGCCCCGGATATGCCGCTCAATGGCTTCCAGGGACAGCCCAATCGCCCGGAGCAAGCTGCGCGGGTATTTGACGCCCTGTGCGAACTCCGGTCGGAGCCGCCGACAGCCATAGCCGAAGGGATAATGCGCAACACGCTCGCCTTGTTTTCCCTGCCCTCCGCCACTGTATGGTGATCGGATTCTCATAATTGTTCATTCATATCATTGATTTGCGTAAAATGTGTGAAGCCTGGCAGGCAGGATAGTTTCATGCCGATATAATCACGCCGTTAGTGCTGGACTATCAAAACACAGGGAATCTGTATGCAAATCCTCATGGGACTTATCGGCATGGTGGCGCTGTTGGCCATTGCTGTGCTGCTCTCCAATAATCGAAAAGCCATTAACCTGCGTACTGTGCTCGGCGCCTGGATAATCCAGGTGGGTATCGGCGCGTTGATATTGTATGTACCGGCCGGGCGCTCGGCGCTGTTAGCGATGTCGAACGGCGTCGCCCGCGTAATTGCCTATGGCAATGAAGGGATCGGTTTCATCTTCGGCGGGCTGGTCTCCGATAAAATGTTCGAGGTGTTTGGCGGCGGCGGCTTTGTCTTTGCCCTGCGCGTGCTGCCGGTGATCGTCTTCTTCTCGTCGCTGATTGCCGTGCTTTACTACCTGGGCATTATGCAGCTGGTCATTCGCATTCTCGGCGGCGCGCTGCGGGCGGTACTGAAGACCTCGCGTACCGAATCGCTGTCGGCCACGGCGAACATCTTCGTTGGTCAGACCGAAGCGCCGCTGGTGGTGCGTCCTTATATCGCCACTATGACCCGCTCGGAGTTGTTTGCGGTCATGTGCGGCGGCCTGGCCTCGGTGGCAGGTTCCGTGCTGGCGGGCTATGCGCAGATGGGCGTTCCGCTGGAGTACCTGATTGCCGCGTCGTTTATGGCGGCGCCGGGTGGATTGCTGTTTGCCAAAATTATCGTACCGGAAACGGAAACGCCGGACGATAACCCGGCTCATGACCGCCAGAGCGCTGACGCGGATAAACCGGCCAACGTGCTGGACGCCGCCGCCTCCGGCGCCGCGTCTGGTATGCAGCTGGCGCTCAATGTCGGCGCGATGCTGCTGGCGTTTATCGCGCTGATCGCCCTGCTGAACGGCATTCTGTCCGGCGTCGGCGGCTGGTTTAACCATCCGGAGCTGTCGCTGCAGATGATCCTCGGCTGGGTCTTCTCACCGCTGGCGTGGGTGATCGGCGTGCCGTGGCACGAAGCGACGGTCGCGGGATCGTTTATCGGCCAGAAGCTGATCATTAACGAGTTCGTGGCCTATATGAACTTTGGCGAGTATCTGAAGGCGGACGCCGAGGTGGCGGCGGCCGGGCTGCAGGTTATTTCAGATCACACCAAAGCCATTATCTCTTTCGCGCTGTGCGGATTCGCTAACCTGTCATCGATCGCCATCCTGATTGGCGGCCTCGGGGGGATGGCGCCCAACCGGCGTCAGGATATCGCCCAGCTTGGGCTGCGTGCGGTGGCGGCGGGGACGCTGTCTAACCTGATGAGCGCCACCATCGCCGGGGTTTTCCTCGCCCTCTAAGCCAGTTCCCTCAACCAGCGGCCGCCGCGTCGCTGGTTTTATTGAGTTTGTGAAAATTCCATCATTTCTGACTTTCAGAAAAATAGCTTATATTTCAAAATATAATAATTGTAACACCGGCTGGGTGGGCAAAATGTGCGCCACGGTGTCGAGAGTCTCTGTCATTGTGTGTTAGAATTATCACATCCTCATTGGGTGCGGAGTTTCGATTATGCTTAAGAGGGGCGTGAGGATAATTGCCGCGGTATGCGCTGATATTTTGTGATTAAAGTCACATTACAGTAATGCAAATTAGTAAGTAGTTTTCATTAACTGTGATGAATGTCGAAGTGTAGCGGCGAGTGAATGTTACAATAGTAACAGACTCGCAAGGTGAACAAACTATTGAACCGGCACTGCGCCGGCGGAGTATGAAATGACTGATTTAAAAGCAAGCAGCCTGCGCGCGTTAAAACTGATGGACCTGACCACCCTGAACGACGACGACACCAATGAAAAGGTGATTGCCCTGTGTCATCAGGCGAAAACCCCGGTGGGTAACACCGCGGCGGTCTGCATCTATCCGCGCTTCATCCCGATTGCCCGTAAAACGCTGAACGAGCAGGGAACGCCGGAGATCCGCATCGCTACGGTCACCAACTTCCCGCACGGTAATGACGATATCGACATTGCGCTGGCGGAAACCCGCGCGGCGATCGCTTACGGCGCCGATGAAGTGGACGTGGTGTTCCCGTACCGCGCGCTGATTGCCGGTAACGAGCAGGTCGGCTTCGAGCTGGTGAAAGCCTGTAAAGAGGCCTGCGCGGCGGCCAACGTGCTGCTGAAAGTGATCATCGAAACCGGTGAGCTGAAAGAAGAAGCGCTGATCCGTAAAGCGTCTGAAATCTCTATCAAAGCCGGGGCCGATTTCATCAAAACTTCGACCGGTAAAGTGCCGGTGAATGCCACGCCGGAAAGCGCGCGCATCATGATGGAAGTCATCCGCGATATGGGCGTTGAGAAAACCGTTGGCTTCAAACCGGCGGGCGGCGTGCGCAGCGCGGAAGATGCGCAGCAGTTCCTGGCGATCGCCGATGAGCTGTTTGGCGCCGACTGGGCCGATGCCCGTCACTACCGCTTTGGTGCCTCCAGCCTGCTGGCCAGCCTGTTGAAAGCCCTGGGTCACGGCGACGGCAAGAGCGCCAGCAGCTACTGATTGTCAGACATTGCCGGATGACGCTTCGCTTATCCGGCCTACAGGATCGTAGGGCGGGTAAGCGTAGCGCCACCCGCCACCATTCACCCGATTCCTCATGGGGGTTACCGTGTTTCTCGCACAAGAAATTATTCGTAAAAAACGTGATGGTCAGGCATTAAGCGATGAAGAGATCCGCTTTTTCATCAACGGCATCCGCGACAATACTATCTCAGAAGGGCAGATCGCCGCGCTGGCGATGACCATCTTCTTCCACGATATGTCTATGCCGGAGCGCGTTTCGCTGACCATGGCGATGCGGGATTCCGGTACCGTTCTGGACTGGAAAAGCCTCAACCTTAACGGCCCGATCGTCGATAAACACTCCACCGGCGGCGTCGGGGATGTCACTTCGCTGATGCTGGGGCCGATGGTGGCCGCCTGCGGCGGTTATGTGCCGATGATTTCCGGCCGCGGACTCGGCCATACCGGCGGTACCCTGGATAAACTGGAAGCGATCCCGGGCTTCGATATCTTCCCGGACGACAACCGCTTCCGCGAGATTATTAAAGATGTCGGCGTGGCGATTATCGGGCAGACCAGCTCCCTCGCTCCGGCGGACAAACGTTTCTATGCCACCCGCGATATTACCGCGACGGTGGACTCCATTCCGCTGATCACCGCCTCGATCCTTGCCAAGAAGCTGGCGGAAGGGCTGGATGCGCTGGTGATGGACGTCAAAGTCGGCAGCGGCGCGTTTATGCCGACTTATGAACTTTCCGCCGCGCTGGCGGAAGCGATCGTCGGGGTCGCCAACGGCGCCGGCGTGCGCACCACCGCGCTGCTGACCGATATGAACCAGGTGCTGGCCTCCAGCGCCGGGAACGCCGTTGAAGTTCGCGAAGCGGTCCAGTTCCTGACCGGCGAATACCGCAATCCGCGTCTGTTCGACGTGACGATGGCGCTGTGTGTAGAGATGCTGATTTCCGGCAAGCTGGCGGCGGACGATGCCGACGCGCGCGCGAAGCTGCAGGCGGTACTGGATAACGGTAAAGCGGCGGAAGTCTTTGGCCGTATGGTCGCGGCGCAGAAAGGACCGAGCGACTTTGTCGAGAATTATGATCATTATCTGCCGACGGCGATGCTGAGCAAAGCAGTCTATGCTGATACCGAAGGTTTTGTCAGCGCGATGGATACACGCGCGCTGGGTATGGCAGTGGTTTCTATGGGCGGCGGCCGCCGTCAGGCATCAGACACCATTGACTATAGCGTTGGCTTTACCGAGATGGCGCGTCTGGGTGACCGCGTGGACGGACAGCGTCCGCTGGCGGTGATCCATGCCAAAGACGAGAACAGCTGGCAGGAGGCCGCGAAAGCGGTCAAAGCGGCCATTAAGCTGGACGATAAAGCTCCGGAAATTACACCGACAGTCTATCGCCGTATCACCGAATAGCGATATACTGATCTGATCGCTTTTTTGCAGCGCAAGATGTATGGAGAACAAGATGAAACGTGCATTTATCATGGTGCTGGACTCCTTTGGGATTGGCGCAACGGAAGACGCAGACCGCTTTGGCGACGTCGGTGCCGATACCCTGGGCCACATTGCGGAAGCCTGCGCCAAAGGCGAGGCTGACCACGGCCGCAAAGGCCCGCTGAATTTACCGAACCTGACCCGTCTGGGGCTGGTGAAAGCGCATGAAGGCTCTACCGGTAAAATTGCCGCCGGAATGGATGGCAATGCCGAAGTGATTGGCGCCTGGGCCTGGGCGCATGAACTCTCTTCTGGTAAAGATACGCCGTCCGGCCACTGGGAAATCGCCGGCGTGCCGGTGCTGTTTGACTGGGGCTACTTCAGCGATCATGAAAACAGTTTCCCGCAGGAGCTGCTGGATAAGCTGGTGAAACGCGCCAACCTGCCGGGCTACCTCGGCAACTGCCACTCTTCCGGGACGGTGATCCTCGATCAGCTCGGCGAAGAGCATATGAAAACCGGGAAACCGATTTTCTATACCTCCGCTGACTCCGTGTTCCAGATCGCCTGTCACGAAGAGACCTTTGGCCTCGACAAGCTGTATGAGCTGTGCGAAATCGCCCGTGAAGAGCTGACCGAAGGCGGCTACAACATTGGCCGCGTCATCGCTCGTCCGTTTATCGGCGATAAAGCCGGTAACTTCCAGCGTACCGGCAACCGTCACGATCTGGCGGTCGAACCGCCGGCGCCGACCGTGCTGCAGAAGCTGGTTGACGAGAAGAACGGCCACGTGGTGTCTGTCGGTAAGATAGCGGACATCTACGCAAACTGTGGCATCACCAAAAAAGTGAAAGCCACCGGGCTGGACGCGCTGTTCGACGCGACCATCAAAGAGATGAAGGAAGCCGGCGACGAGACTATCGTCTTCACCAACTTCGTCGACTTTGACTCCTCCTGGGGCCACCGTCGCGATGTCGCCGGCTACGCGGCGGGTCTGGAACTGTTCGACCGCCGTCTGCCGGAGCTGATGGAGCTGGTAGGGGAAGACGACATCCTGATCCTCACCGCCGACCACGGCTGCGACCCGACCTGGACCGGTACCGACCACACCCGCGAGCATATTCCGGTGCTGGTGTACGGCCCGAAAGTGAAACCAGGATCGTTAGGCCACCGCGAAACTTTCGCGGACATCGGCCAGACGCTGGCGACATACTTTGGTACCTCGCCAATGGCGTACGGTAAAAATATGCTGTGATGCAATTGCCCGGTGGCGCTCAGCGATCCGGGCCTACGGTTTTGTCGGCCGGGTCAGGCGTAGCCGCCGCCCGGCAAAAACAACAATGTAAAAGGAACTGAAGATGGCAACTCCTCACATTAACGCAGAAATGGGCGATTTCGCTGACGTAGTCTTGATGCCGGGCGACCCGCTGCGCGCCAAGCACATTGCAGAAACCTTTCTCGAAGACGTGCGTGAAGTGAACAACGTGCGCGGCATGCTGGGCTTCACCGGCACTTATAAAGGCCGCAAAATCTCCGTCATGGGCCACGGGATGGGTATTCCGTCCTGCTCTATCTACACCAAAGAGCTGATCACCGATTTCGGCGTCAAGAAAATCATCCGCGTCGGCTCCTGCGGCGCGGTGCGCGAAGACGTCAAACTGCGCGACGTGGTGATCGGTATGGGCGCCTGCACCGACTCCAAAGTGAACCGTCTGCGTTTTAAAGACCACGACTTCGCGGCGATTGCCGATTTCGGCATGGTGCGTAACGCGGTAGACGCGGCGAAAGCGCTGGGCGTTGACGCGCGCGTCGGCAACATCTTCTCTGCAGACCTGTTCTATACCCCGGACCCGTCCATGTTCGACGTGATGGAAAAATACGGCATCCTGGGCGTGGAAATGGAAGCGGCGGGTATCTACGGCGTGGCGGCGGAATTCGGGGCGAAAGCGCTGACCATCTGCACCGTGTCTGACCATATTCGTACCCACGAGCAGACCACTGCCGCGGAGCGTCAGACCACGTTCAACGACATGATTAAAATCGCGCTGGAATCCGTGCTGCTGGGCGATAAAGAGTAAAAGCTGTTGTGCCGGGCGGCGGCTTCGCCTGATCCGGCCTGCGGTTTTCCAGGCCCGCTAAGCGCTACGCCAGCGGGCTTTTTTTAACGTACCGCGCCGGCAATCCACACCGACAGCGCTTTGAGTTCCGCTTCCTGCTCCGGGAATTCCTCCATCAGCGCCTCACACTGCTGCTGCAAAACCTCAGCCCGATACTGACAGCCGATTAAGCGTTCCGCCAGCGCCTCCAGCGGCGCCGGATTCAGGCTATCGGTAAAGGCCTGCGCGCGGGTGATATGGCCCTTCTCAACGTCAAAATGCAGCTCGACGCCGCCCCAGGGGAAGCGCTCGTCCAGCAGGTGGGAAAAGGCGGGCGCCAGGCCGAAGTTCCACTCCCAGCTGCTCTGGCGAGCGAAAGTGTCGGCAAAGTTCGGCAGGTCCGGCGTGTTGTCCGGGGAGATCACCTCGGCGTCTACCCGTTCGCCGTAATGGCTGAAGAACGCCTCCTGGATCGCCTCGCAAACTTGCTGATGGGTAATGCCCGGCAGCAGCTCAACCAGGTTCGCCACCCGCCCGCGCACCGAGGTAATGCCTTTAGCCTGCAGCTTTTTCTGGTCCGGGTTGAGGTAGTTGGCGAGACGGCTTAGATCGGCGTTGAGCAGCAGGGTGCCGTGGTGAAAACCGCGGTCCATGGTTTCACGATAGGCTGAGCCGGAGACTTTGCGGTCGCCGCTGTCGGTCTTGACCACCAGATCGTTGCGCCCGGATGCGTCGGCGGTTACGCCAAGTGAATTGAGCGCCGCCAGCACAATAGCGGTGGAGACAGTTTTGTCGTACTCCGGTTTGCCTGCCATAAAGGTAAAGCAGGTATTGCCGAGGTCGTGGAATACCGCGCCGCCGCCGCTGCTGCGACGGGCCAGCCGCACATGATCTTCCTCCATGCGGCGGGTATTACACTCCTTCCACGGGTTCTGCGCGCGGCCGATGACCACGGTATCGGCATTGCGCCACAGGAACAGCACCCGCTGGGTGGCGGGCATCTGGCGGAAAATGCACTCCTCGACCGCCAGGTTGAACCACGGGTCGTAAGAGTCAGAAAGCAGGAGGCGCAGTGTGGACATTATAGATTTCCTTTCTTTTCATCGTCTTCATCCTCAACCGGCTTGTTGGCGGTGAGCAGGAAGGGCGATTGCTGCCAGCGGGTGCGTTTGCCCTGCAGCAGCGTGCGGGTCAGTACCACGCCGATGGCCAGGGACAGCAACAGCATCAGGCGTAAGATATTGGTGGTATTATCCACCTGCTTCGCCTCGGTCGCCAGCGTATGGGTATCGAGGGTCAGACGCAGGTAGCCCAACGGACCGTTTTTTCCCGGTACCGGCTCGACAATCTGCTGGTTGAAGTAGCCGCCGGCTTTCTTACCATCCAGCGCCAGCCGGTCGCGAACCTCGACGCTTTCGCCAGAGCGCGCCACCAGGTCGCCCTGGTCGTCATATACCCCGGCGTCCAGTACGCGGCTGTTGTGGGTGAGCTGCGTCAACAGCTGATTGATGCGCTTTTCGTCCGGCGTCTCGCTGCGCATCAGCGGCGCAAGATTCAGCACCACCTGCTGTGCCAGCGTGCGGGCCAGCTCTTCCAGCTGCGGATTGCGTTGTTTCTGACTGTTCTGACTGAACCACGAGGCGCCCTGCATCAGCGCGACGAGCAGGGCGAGACAGATAAGGACAATGACCGCACGATGCAGCCGGAATTTCAGTTTTGCGCGAACCATATTCCACCTTTGAAAATTTGCAGCTTAATGTTGCCAGAAGCGCTGGTTACAAGGTAGCCTCATGCGTTATTTTCCTCGCCTGAATGAAGAGATGTGGAGCCGTAATGCCTAACAGTTTGACCTGGTGCGACCTGCCTGAAGACGTTTCCCTGTGGCCTGGGTTGCCGCTTTCCCTGAGCGGTGACGAGGTCATGCCGCTGGATTATCACGCCGGGCGCAGCGGCTGGCTGCTGTACGGGCGTGGGCTGGATAAACGCCGTCTGACGGACTGGCAGCGTGAGCTGGGCGCCGCGTTAGTGATCGTCGCCTCCTGGGTGGTCGAAGATTACCAGGTGATCCGCCTGGCCGGTTCGCTGACCCCCCGTGCGACGCGACTGGCGCATGAGGCGGGGCTGGACGTCGCGCCATTGGGTAAAATCCCTCATCTGCGCACCCCGGGACTGCTGGTGATGGATATGGACTCCACGGCGATCCAGATCGAATGCATCGATGAGATCGCGAAACTGGCCGGCACCGGCGAGCTGGTGTCGGAAGTGACCGAGCGGGCGATGCGCGGGGAGCTGGACTTCACCGCCAGCCTGCGCCAGCGCGTGGCGACGCTGAAAGACGCTGATGCCAGCATTCTGCTGCAGGTTCGCGACGCGCTGCCGCTGATGCCGGGCCTGGCGCAGCTGGTGCTCAAGCTGGAAACGCTGGGCTGGAAGGTGGCGATCGCCTCCGGCGGCTTCACCTTCTTCGCCGAGTATCTGCGCGATAAGCTGCATCTCGACGCGGTGTTCGCCAACGAACTGGAGATCCGCGACGGCAAGCTCACCGGCAACGTGCTCGGCGATATCGTCGATGCCAAATACAAAGCCAATACGCTGCGCAAGCTGGCGGAAAAGTATGCGATCCCAACGGCGCAGACCGTGGCCATCGGCGATGGCGCCAACGACCTGCCGATGATTAAGGCTGCCGGGCTTGGCATCGCGTATCATGCTAAGCCTAAAGTGAATGAACAGGCGGAAGTGACTATCCGCCACGCTGACCTGATGGGGGTATTCTGTATTCTCTCGGGCAGCATGAACCAAAAGTAAGAGGTAAACGTGGCGAAAGCTCCAAAACGCGCATTTGTCTGTAATGAATGTGGTGCGGATTACCCGCGCTGGCAGGGGCAGTGCAGCGCCTGCCATGCCTGGAATACCATCACCGAGATGCGCATCGCCGCGTCGCCGCAGGTGGCGAGAAACGAGCGTTTGTCAGGCTACGCCGGTCACGCCGGCGTCTCGAAGGTGCAGAAGCTGTCAGACATCAGCCTGGAAGCGCTGCCGCGTTTCTCCACCGGTTTTAAAGAGTTCGACCGCGTACTCGGCGGCGGCGTGGTGCCGGGCAGCGCGATCCTGATTGGCGGTAACCCCGGCGCGGGGAAATCGACGCTGCTGCTGCAGACGTTGTGCAAGCTGGCGGAAGGGATGAAAACGCTGTACGTCACCGGGGAGGAGTCCCTTCAGCAGGTGGCGATGCGCGCCCATCGCCTTGGGCTGCCGACGGCGAACCTGAACATGCTGTCGGAAACCAGCATTGAGCAGATCTGTCAGATTGCCGAGGAAGAAAAACCGCAGCTGATGGTGATCGACTCTATCCAGGTGATGCATATGGCCGACGTTCAGTCGTCGCCGGGCAGCGTCGCCCAGGTACGTGAAACGGCGGCCTACCTGACGCGCTTTGCCAAAACACGCGGCGTGGCGATCGTCATGGTCGGCCACGTCACCAAAGACGGTTCGCTGGCCGGCCCGAAGGTGCTGGAGCACTGTATTGACTGCTCGGTGCTGCTGGACGGCGATGCCGACTCCCGCTTCCGCACTCTGCGCAGCCACAAAAACCGCTTTGGCGCGGTGAACGAGCTGGGCGTCTTCGCCATGACCGAGCAGGGGCTGCGCGAAGTGAGCAACCCATCCGCTATCTTCCTCAGCCGGGGAGATGAAATCACCTCCGGCAGCTCGGTGATGGTGGTCTGGGAAGGGACCCGCCCGCTGCTGGTGGAGATCCAGGCGCTGGTGGATCACTCGATGATGTCCAACCCGCGCCGCGTGGCGGTGGGGCTGGAACAGAACCGTCTGGCGATCCTGCTGGCGGTGCTGCATCGCCACGGCGGCCTGCAGATGGCCGATCAGGACGTTTTCGTCAACGTGGTCGGTGGGGTGAAGGTCACGGAAACCAGCGCCGATCTGGCGCTGCTGCTGGCGATGGTCTCCAGCTTGCGCGATCGCCCGCTGCCGCAGGACCTGGTGGTCTTTGGCGAAGTGGGGTTGGCTGGCGAAATTCGCCCGGTGCCGAGCGGTCAGGAGCGTATCTCCGAAGCGGCGAAGCATGGCTTCCGCCGCGCCATCGTCCCGGCGGCCAATGTGCCGAAAAAAGTGCCGGAAGGCATGCAAATCTTTGGTGTGAAAAAGCTTTCAGACGCGCTAAGCGTTTTTGACGACTTATAATAAGTTAAAAGGAGATTAGCAATGTCGTCATTTGACTATTTAAAAAGCGCCATAAAGCAGAAAGGCTGTACCCTGCAGCAGGTGGCGGAAGCCAGCGGGATGACCAAAGGGTATCTCAGCCAACTGTTGAATGCCAAAATCAAAAGCCCGAGCGCGCAGAAGCTAGAAGCGCTGCATCGTTTCCTCGGGCTGGAGTTTCCCCGCCGACAGAAAAGCGTCGGCGTGGTGTTTGGTAAATTTTACCCGCTGCATACCGGGCACATCTATTTGATTCAACGCGCCTGTAGCCAGGTCGATGAGCTGCATATCATCATGGGCTATGACGACACTCGCGACCGCGAGCTGTTTGAAGAGAGCGCCATGTCGCAGCAGCCGACGGTGCCTGACCGCCTGCGCTGGCTGCTACAAACCTTTAAATATCAGAAGAATATTCGCATCCATGCCTTCAATGAAGAGGGGATGGAACCCTATCCGCACGGCTGGGATGTGTGGAGTCATGGGATCCGCGCTTTTATGAGCGAAAAAGGGATCGAGCCGAACCGGATCTATACCTCGGAAGAGGCCGATGCGCCGCAGTACCTTGAGCATCTGGGGATCGAGACGGTGCTTATCGATCCTAAGCGGACCTTTATGAATATTAGCGGCGGCCAGATCCGCGAGAACCCGTTCCGTTACTGGGAATATATTCCGACGGAAGTGAAACCGTTCTTTGTGCGGACGGTGGCGATCCTCGGCGGCGAGTCGAGCGGGAAATCAACGCTGGTTAATAAGCTCGCCAATATCTTCAATACCACCAGCGCCTGGGAATATGGCCGGGATTATGTCTTTTCGCATCTCGGCGGCGATGAGATGGCGCTCCAGTATTCGGATTACGATAAAATAGCCCTCGGGCATGCCCAGTATATTGATTTCGCAGTGAAATATGCCAACAAGGTGGCGTTTATCGATACCGACTTCGTCAGCACTCAGGCGTTCTGCCTGAAGTACGAGGGGCGAGAGCACCCGTTCGTGCAGGCGCTGATTGATGAATACCGCTTCGATCTGGTGATCCTGCTGGAGAACAATACCCCGTGGGTGGCCGATGGGTTACGCAGCCTTGGGAGTTCGGTGGATCGTAAAGAGTTTCAGTCGCTGCTGGTGTCGCTGCTGAAAGAGAATGAGATCGAGTTCGTCCATGTTAAGGAGTCGGACTACGATACGCGCTTCCTGCGCTGCGTCGAGCTGGTGAAGCAGCTGATGGGGGAGCAGGGGTAGATCCTCTGCGGGCTGATGCCCTCACCCCGGCCCTCTCCCGGTGGGAGAGGGAGCAAACATTAAAAAAGGCAACTTGCGTTGCCTTTTTGCATTTTATTTTGAGATACGTTTGTACTTGATTCGCTTCGGCTCCAGCGCGTCGGCGCCGAGGGTGCGTTTCTTGTACTCTTCGTACTCGGTAAAGTTACCTTCAAAGAACTCCACCTTACCTTCATCCTGGTAATCCAGAATGTGGGTGGCGATACGGTCAAGGAACCAACGGTCGTGCGAGATAACCATCGCGCAGCCCGGGAACTCCAGCAGGGCGTTTTCCAGCGCGCGCAGGGTTTCGATATCCAGGTCGTTGGTCGGTTCATCGAGCAGCAGTACGTTACCGCCAACCTGCAGCAGCTTCGCCAGGTGCAGACGACCGCGTTCACCGCCGGACAGTTCGCCAACGCGTTTGCCCTGGTCTACGCCTTTGAAGTTAAAGCGGCCCACGTAGGCGCGGCTCGGCATCTCGGTGTTGCCGATCTTCATGATATCCAGACCACCGGAGACCTCTTCCCACACGGTCTTGCTATTGTCCATCGCGTCGCGGAACTGATCGACGGAGGCCAGCTTAACGGTTTCGCCCAGGGTGATGGTGCCGGAATCTGGCTGTTCCTGGCCGGACATCATGCGGAACAGCGTTGATTTACCCGCGCCGTTCGGGCCGATGATGCCGACGATAGCGCCCTTCGGTACCGAGAAGCTCAGATCGTCGATCAGCACGCGGTCGCCGTAGGATTTACGCAAGTTGCTGACTTCCAGAACTTTATCGCCCAGACGCGCGCCTGGCGGAATGAACAGTTCGTTGGTCTCGTTACGTTTCTGGTATTCAACGTTGTTGAGCTCTTCAAAGCGCGCCAGACGGGCTTTGCCCTTGGACTGACGGCCTTTCGCGCCCTGGCGAACCCACTCGAGCTCTTTCTCGATGGATTTGCGACGCGCGGCTTCCTGAGAGGCTTCCTGCGCCAGACGCTGATCTTTCTGCTCCAGCCAGGAGGAGTAGTTGCCTTCCCACGGAATACCTTCGCCGCGGTCAAGTTCGAGGATCCAACCGGCGACGTTATCGAGGAAGTAACGGTCGTGGGTAATTGCCACCACGGTGCCTTCGAAGTCGTGCAGGAAGCGTTCCAGCCAGGCGACGGACTCAGCGTCCAGGTGGTTGGTCGGTTCGTCGAGCAGCAGCATGTCTGGTTTTTCCAGCAGCAGGCGGCACAGCGCGACGCGGCGGCGTTCACCACCGGAAAGATTGGCGATTTTCGCATCCCAGTCCGGCAGGCGCAGGGCGTCGGCCGCGCGCTCCAGCTGCACGTTCAGATTGTGGCCGTCGTGCGCCTGGATAATCTCTTCGAACTTGCCTTGCTGTGCGGCAAGCTTATCGAAGTCTGCATCCGGCTCGGCGTACTTGGCATAGACTTCGTCCAGACCCTTCAGCGCGTTAACCACTTCGGCTACCGCTTCTTCAACGGACTCGCGCACGGTGTGCTCCGGGTTGAGCTGCGGCTCCTGCGGCAGGTAGCCGATTTTAATGCCAGGCTGCGGACGCGCTTCACCTTCGATCTCGGTGTCGATACCGGCCATGATGCGCAGCAGGGTAGATTTACCGGCGCCGTTCAGACCGAGCACACCGATTTTTGCGCCAGGGAAAAAGCTGAGGGAGATATTTTTCAAAATATGACGTTTCGGCGGAACCACTTTGCCGACACGATGCATGGTATAAACGAATTGAGCCACGTTGGACTTCGCCTCTTTCTATTTTGATAGATAGTTCAAAGCCGAAGTGTAGCCTTTTTCGCGCGCTAATCCCAGCGAGGCGACAGGATTCACAGAAGCGTAAAAAAATGTTCAGGACATGGCGCGTTTAGCGTTGTCTGATTAGCATAAGTAAAGCCGCCTGCCGAACCGGCAGTGGCTTTTAAGCGGCACGATGCTGCGAAAATGCACCTGAAAGAGGAAGAGCTTGTGGAAAAAGCCAAAAAAATGGCGTGGCATCTTTTGGCTGCCAGCGTTGGTCTGTTGGCGTTGAGTCAGCTGGCGCATGCGGATTCACTGGATGAACAGCGCAGCCGCTACGCACAAATTAAGCAGGCGTGGGATAACCGGCAGATGGATGTGGTTGACCAGCTGATGCCCACGTTAAGCACCTATCCCCTGTATCCCTATTTGCAGTACCGGCAGATTACCGACGATCTGATGAACCAGCCGGCGCTGGTGGTGAAAAACTTTATTGACGCCAACCCGACGCTGCCCCCCGCGCGTTCATTACGTTCGCGCTTCGTGAATGAACTGGCCCGGCGCAGCGATTGGCGCGGCTTGCTGGCGTTTAGTCCCGATAAGCCGACCAGCACCGAGGCGCAGTGCAACTACTACTACGCCAAACTGAGCGTGGGGCAGTCGCAGGAGGCCTGGAGCGGAGCGAAAGACCTCTGGCTGACGGGCAAGAACCAGCCCGGCGCCTGTGAACCGCTGTTCAGCGCCTGGCGCGACTCCGGCCAGCAGGATCCGCTGGCTTATCTCGAACGGATCCGCCTGGCGATGAAGGCCGGCAATATCGGGCTGGTGAAATCGCTGGCCCAGCAGATGCCCGCCAACTACCAGAGCATCGCCAGCGCCGTGGTTGCCCTGGCTAACGATCCTAACAGCGTCCTGACCTTTGCCCGCACCACCGGGGCGACGGACTTTACCCGCCAGATGGCCGCCGTCGCCTTCGCCAGCGTCGCCCGTCAGGATGTGGAAAATGCCCGTTTGATGATCCCTTCGCTGGTGCAGGCCCAGCAGCTCAATGAGGATCAGACCCAGGAGCTACGCGATATTGTCGCCTGGCGCCTGATGGGGAACGATGTGACCGAAGAGCAGGCCATCTGGCGCGACGATGCGATTATGCGATCGCAGTCCACGCCGCTGGTGGAGCGGCGGGTGCGGATGGCGCTGGGGACGGGCGATCGCCATGGCCTGAATACCTGGCTGGCGCGCCTGCCGATGGAGGCGAAAGAGAAAGACGAATGGCGCTACTGGCAGGCGGATCTGTTGCTGGAGCGCGGCAGGGACGAGGAGGCGCAGGCGATCCTCCGGTCGTTGATGCAGCAGCGCGGTTTCTACCCGATGGTCGCCGCGCAGCGTCTCGGCGAGGAGTATACCTTCCGCATCGATAAAGCGACTGGCACGCTCGATCCGGCGCTGGCTTCCGGTCCGGAGATGGCCCGGGTACGCGAGCTGATGTACTGGAATATGGATAACACCGCGCGCACCGAATGGGCGAATCTGGTCACCAGCCGCACGAAATCTCAGCAGTCGCAGCTGGCGCGCTATGCCTTCGATCAACACTGGTGGGATCTGAGCGTGCAGGCGACGATCGCCGGCAAGCTGTGGGATCAGCTGGAGGAGCGCTTCCCGCTGGCCTATAACGATCTGTTTGCCCGCTATATCAGCGGTAAAGATATTCCGCAGAGCTACGCGATGGCCATTGCCCGCCAGGAGAGCGCCTGGAACCCGAAAGTGCGCTCGCCGGTCGGCGCCAGCGGGCTGATGCAGATTATGCCGGGCACCGCGACGCATACCGTCAGCATGTTCCGCATTCCCGGCTACAGCGGCCCGTCGCAGCTATTGGATCCGGAAACCAACATCAACATCGGCACCAGCTATCTGCAGTACGTTTACCAGCAGTTCGGCAATAACCGCATCTACGCCTCGGCGGCCTATAACGCCGGGCCGGGTCGGGTACGCACCTGGCAGGGGAACAGCGCCGGACGGATCGACGCCGTGGCGTTTGTCGAGAGTATTCCGTTCTCGGAAACCCGCGGCTACGTGAAGAATGTCCTCTCCTATGACGCCTACTACCGCTACTTTATGGGACAGCAGGATAAGCTCTTCAGCGATGCGGAGTGGCGGCAGCGTTACTGATCGCCGGGAAGTATGTTATGCTTTGTACTCGTTGAAGAGTACATTCGACGGGCAGCGTAAGCTGCCCGTCTCAATATGGTGGCGCGATATGACCCAACAATCTCCCTATTCCGCGGCCGTTGCCGAACAACGTCATCAGGAGTGGCTGCGCTTTGTGGCGCTGCTACAGCAGGCCTATGCGCAGGATCTGCATCTGCCGCTGCTGCAGCTAATGCTAACCCCTGATGAGCGCGAAGCGCTGGGAACCCGGGTGCGCATTATCGAAGAGCTGCTGCGCGGCGAGATGAGCCAGCGCGAGCTGAAAAATGAGCTCGGCGCCGGCATTGCGACCATTACCCGCGGGTCGAACAGCCTGAAGTCGGCGCCGGTTGAGCTGCGCCAGTGGCTGGAGCAGACGCTGCTGGCTAGCGATAAATAGCGTTGTGGAACGGACTTAACGCCAGCACGACCGCCTGATGGTAAACGCTGCTGCGGGTTAATTTGCCGCCGGTGAAAACCCCAATCGCCCCCTCTTTACGACCGATCTGATCGATGCCGGTATACTGCGACATGACCGGCCCGAGGGCTTCGCCAGCGCGAACCTGCTCAAGAATAACGTCAGGCAACGGCAGCGTGGCTGAGCGCGCTTCTCCGCGCTGGCTGGCGCTTTCGATGACCACCCAGCTAAAGGTACTGCCATCGTCAATTCCGGCTTCGATGGCGACCCAGAAATCGGCATGGGGCTGGGCGAGGCGCGCATTGGCGACGCGATTTCGTGCGCCAGCGCGCGTTTCCTCGCTGCCGAAGGGCTGTTCCGGCACGCCGCTCTCGACGGATACGGACTCAATGTGGCAGGATCCTTCGCCGAAAATCTCGTCAAAAGCCTGCAGAATTGCCTGAATTTTGGCGGGATTAGTGGTCGCTGAGACAACATGGTGCATAATCAAAACAACTCAGAATAAACTAACGTCATCGCAGTATACTCTAAATCACCCCCAGGGCAGGCGGTAATGCCCGAAAGCGGTCGATAACGAGTTCAGAACGGAAAAAAAGCATGTTACAGGTATACCTTGTTCGCCACGGTGAAACGCAGTGGAACGCCGAGCGACGTATTCAGGGTCAGTCCGA
Organism: Klebsiella sp. 2019SCSN059; assembly: GCF_021739525.1. Lineage (NCBI taxonomy): Bacteria > Pseudomonadati > Pseudomonadota > Gammaproteobacteria > Enterobacterales > Enterobacteriaceae > Klebsiella > Klebsiella sp. 2019SCSN059. Next base: position 24,365 of record NZ_JAKKOM010000029.1, read on the forward strand.
CAGCCCGCTGACCGCACACGGTGAGCGCCAGGCCTGGCAGGTTGGCGAGCGCGCCAGAACGCTGGGGATCACCCATATCATTACCAGCGATCTGGGACGAACCCGCCGCACAGCAGAGATTATCGCCGAAGCCTGCGGCTGCAGCGTGATCGCCGATGCGCGCCTGCGCGAGCTGGATATGGGGGTGCTGGAGAAGCGCCATATCGACTCGCTCAGCGAAGAAGAAGAGGGCTGGCGCCGCCAGCTGGTCAACGGCACGCCGGATGGTCGTATTCCTCAGGGCGAATCGATGCAGGAGCTTAGCGAACGCATGCATGCGGCGCTGGCAGCCTGTCTGGAATTACCGGCCGGTAGTCGACCACTGCTGGTGAGTCATGGTATCGCGCTGGGCTGCCTGGTGAGCACGATTTTAGGGCTGCCGGCGTACGCAGAGCGTCGTCTGCGTCTGCGCAACTGCTCTATCTCGCGCGTCGATTATCAGCAGAGCCCGTGGCTGGCTTCCGGCTGGGTGGTGGAAACGGCGGGCGACGTCTCGCATCTTGACGCCCCCGCGATGGACGAGCTGCAGCGTTAACGGCGGATCGGGATCAGATATTCGCAGCGCAACTGAATCGGCGTGTCCTGATCCCGGCTTTCATCTTCAGGATAGAAGCGTTCAATATCCAGCCCCTTGCGACGCGTCAGGTTCAGCATCGGCATGCAGGTGCCGTAGACCGTCAGGATGAATTCCTGCAGGCCGGTACCCAGCCCTTCATACGTAAACATGACATACTCGCCGCCCTCCAGCGTCACCGGATGGGCGTTCTGCAGGTGGCCGTTAGCCATCTCCGGCGTCAGCGCGGTGGTATAGAACACTTCCTGTTCATCGTCTTTCTCCAGGCTCGGACGCGGTTCATGCAGCCCATAGAGCACCGGGGGGATCGACGGCGAGTTGCCGAGGAAATCGCGCCAGAACTGGACCCGCATCTGGTTGCGGAAGTCGGAGATTTCCTCCAGCTTACAGGTATAGCTCTGGGTTACCCCCAGCAGTTGAGTCGTGGGCAGGGCGACAAATTCATGTTTCGGCAGGGTAAACTCGCCAAGACGCAGCGGCGGACGCATACCGAACGAGCTCCAGTCCGGCGAGCGGCGGTAGAGCGCCGGCGTCAGCGAGAACTGCTTCTTAAACGCCCGGGTGAAGGTCTGCTGGGAGTCGAAACGGTACTGCAGCGCAATATCAAGGATTGGACGGGCGGTAAGGCGTAATGCGACAGCTGATTTCGACAACCGGCGCGCGCGAATATAGGCACCGATGGCATGGCCGGTGACATCCTTAAACATTCGCTGCAAATGCCACTTGGAATAACCCGCCTTCGCCGCCACATTGTCCAGAGAAAGCGGCTGATCCAGGTGACCTTCCAGCCAGCTAAGGAGATCGCGAATAATCCCTGCTTGATCCATAAAATGTCCCCATCCTTAAACACAGGTGCCTGATATTAAAGTAGCGGATAATAGCATTTTTTGATGTTTTAGCATTCAGTGTTTTTTTTGCTTTTAAATGCGGTAGGTGCGTGGATCTGAACGAGAATTTTGTAAAGCTGTGATCTATAAACCTTTTCCGCAAAGTGCGTGATAATCACTCAGCTATATTTTTTAAGAATGGTAACAATATGAAATACAAGAAGTTTGCGATGGGCCTGCTGCTGCTGGCCGGCTGCCAGGTCGCTCAGGCGGAGCAGATTGGTTCCGTGGATACGGTCTTCAAATGGTTAGGGCCGGATCACAAAATTGTCGTCGAAGCCTTTGACGATCCGGATGTGCAGAACGTGACCTGCTATATCAGCCGGGCGAAGACCGGCGGGATCAAAGGCGGGCTGGGTCTGGCGGAAGATACCTCCGACGCGGCCATCTCCTGCCAGCAGGTCGGGCCGATTGAGCTGACGGACAAAATCAAAAATGGCAAAAGCCAGGGCGACGTGGTGTTCCAGAAGCGCACCTCGCTGGTGTTTAAAAAGCTACAGGTCGTTCGCTTCTATGATGCGAAACGCAATGCGCTGGTCTACCTGACCTATTCGGATAAAGTGGTTGATGGTTCGCCGAAGAACGCCATCAGCGCCGTGCCGATTATGCCCTGGAATAAATAAACGGGAGCGCGCATGCAGCAGCCACGGATTTGGTTAGTTGAGGATGAACAGAGTATCGCCGATACCCTGGTTTATATGCTCCAGCAGGAGGGCTTCCAGGTCACCGTCTTTGACCGCGGGTTGCCCGCGCTGGAGGCGGCGGCGCATCAGGCGCCCGATGTGGCCATTCTCGACGTCGGCTTGCCGGATATCAGCGGCTTCGAGCTCTGTCGGCGCCTACTGACGCGCTTTCCGGCGCTGCCGGTGCTGTTTCTGACGGCGCGGAGCGACGAGGTCGATAAGCTGCTGGGGCTGGAAATCGGCGCTGACGATTACATCGCCAAGCCGTTTTCGCCGCGCGAAGTCTGCGCGCGGGTGCGCAGCGTGCTGCGGCGGCTGCAAAAATTCGCCGTGCCTTCGTCGGTAGTTCGCGTCGGCGAGTTTGTGCTTGACGAGCAGGCGGCGTCGATAAGCTGGTTCGGCCAGCCGCTGAACCTGACGCGCTATGAATTTCTGCTGTTGAAAACGCTGCTTCACGCGCCCGGTCGCGTCTTCTCCCGCCAGCAGCTGATGGAGCTGGTGTGGAGCGATGCTTGGGAAAGCCTCGACCGCACCGTCGACACCCACATCAAAACCCTGCGCGCTAAACTGCGGGTCGTTAATCCTGAGGTGGCGCCAATCAATACCCATCGCGGGATGGGCTACAGCCTGGGGCGCGGCTGATGCGCATCGGCATGCGCCTGCTGCTGGGCTATTTTCTTATCGTCGCGATCGCCGCGTGGTTTGTACTGTCGATCTTTGTCCAGGAAGTGAAGCCGGGCGTGCGCCGGGCGACGGAGGGGACCCTCAACGATACCGCCACCCTGCTGGCGGCGCTGGCGCGTGAGGACCTGCTGGCGGCAAACCCGCAGCAGGGCAGGCTGGCGCAGGCCTTTCACCAGCTCAACCAGCAGCGGCTCAACGCCAATATTGGCGGAATTAAAAAGGTGCGGAATGAGTACCGCGTCTATCTGACCGATGCCCGGGGCAAGGTGGTGTTTGACTCGAACGGAGAGGCGACAGGGCAGGACTATTCACGCTGGAACGACGTCTGGCTCACCCTGCGCGGCCAGTACGGCGCGCGCAGTACGCGCAGCGATCCGCATGATGAAGCCAGCTCGGTAATGTATATCGCCGCGCCGGTGATGGATAAGGGGCGGATTATCGGCGTGCTGAGCGTCGGTAAACCCAACCTGGCGATGACGCCGGTCATTCAGCGCAGCGAGCGGAGGATCCTTTGGGCCGGCGGCGCCCTGCTGGGCATTGCCCTGTTGATTGGCTGCGGCGCCGTCTGGTGGATCAATTTCTCTATCGGCAAGCTGGTGCGCTATGCGGACTCGGTGACCGCTGACCGCCCGCTGCCGCTGCCGGAGGTCGGCAGCAGCGAACTGCGTAAGCTGGCCCAGGCGCTGGAGAGCATGCGGGTGAAACTCGAAGGCAAAAACGCCATCGAAAACTATGTCTATGACCTGACTCACGAGCTGAAAAGTCCGCTGGCGGCCATCCGCGGTGCGGCGGAGATCCTGCGCGAAGAGCCGCCGCCTGCGGTGGCGGCGCGGTTTACTGAGAATATCCTCGCGCAAAATACTCGCATGCAGCTGTTGGTGGAGCGGTTGCTCCAGCAGGCGCGACTGGAAAGCCGGCTGGAGATAAAGCCGCAGCCGGTGTCGATAGATGCGCTATACCAACGCCTGGCGGAAGAGCGCGACATCGCCCTGGCGGCGAAAGCCATCACCCTGCGCTGGCAGGAGAGTGGGATGCTGGTCAATGGCGATGGCGAACTGCTGTCCCAGGCGCTGGGCAATCTGCTCGACAACGCGATTGATTTTACCCCCCAGGGGGGCGAGATCGCCCTGGCAGTAGAGAAACGAAATGCAGAGGTGCGACTGAGCGTAACGGATAACGGATGCGGTATTCCGGAGTATGCCCTGACGCGGATCTTTGATCGGTTCTACTCGCTGCCGCGTGAAGACGGCCATAAGAGCAGCGGCCTTGGGCTGGCCTTCGTTCGTGAAGTCGCGCGCCTGCATCACGGCGATATCCGTCTACACAATCGGCCCGAAGGCGGCGTGGTCGCCACGCTGAGACTTCACCGTCCCTTCACATAGCTTCAAATTCCCCCCACACAACCGCCCTATTGTGAGGCCATCACGATAGGGAGAAAGCTATGTTGAAATCACCGTTATTCTGGAAAATCACCACGTTAATAGGCTGTATTGTGCTGTTATCTCTGCCTTTGATGATAGTCAGGGAGCTCATCAATGAGCGGGCTGATTATCGCAGCGAGGTTGTGGATGCCATTGAACAGAGCACCAGCGGCCCGCAAAAACTCGCCGGGCCGCTGATCGCTATTCCGGTAACCGAGACGCTGACCCGCAGGGAGAACCAAAAAGAGGTCGAATATCAGCGGAGCTGGGAGTACTACTGGCTGCCGGAATCGCTGGCGGTCACCGGCAAACAGACCGCGGAGTCGAGGAGGGTGGGCATCTACAGCGGACAGGTCTGGCATAACGCCCTGCAGATTAAGGCTTCGTTTGATCCGCTGCGTCTGGCGGCGCTGAAAAAAACGAATATTGTCTTAGGCCAGCCGCGACTGGTGGTGAGCGTCGGCGATGCCCGCGGCATTGGCGCCATCCATGCCCCGGAGGTTAACGGCAGCGTATTAAGCGTGGAGCCTGGGCTGGGGATCAGCGGCGATGGGGCGGGCATCCATATGCCGATGCCTGCGCTGGCGGAGGACAACAAGCCGCTTGAGATCGCTTTTTCGCTCGATCTGAACGGGACGGGCGCATTTTCACTGGTGCCGCTCGGGCGCAACAGCGAGCTGCAGCTGACCAGTAACTGGCCGCATCCCGGCTTTCTCGGCAGCTTCCTGCCAACGAAACGCGAAGTGAATGCTGCCGGCTATCGCGCCCACTGGCAAAGCAGCTGGTTCGCCAACGATATGGGCAGCTATTTCAAGGATGATATGGAGATCCCGTGGTCGCGCCTGCCTGCGTTCAGTGTCGATGTCATGTCGCTTGCCGACCAGTATCAGCTAACCGACCGGGCGACAAAATATGCCATCCTGTTAATTGGGTTGACGTTTATGGCCTTTTTCGCTTTCGAAAGCCTGACCCATCGCCCCCTGCATCCGATGCAATATTTGCTGGTGGGCCTATCGCTGGTGCTGTTTTACCTGGTGCTGCTGGCGCTTTCGGAGCACATTGGCTTTACCGCCGCCTGGCTGGCCGCCAGCCTGTCCGGCGCGGTGATGAACGGGATCTACCTCCAGGCGGTGCTCAGGGGATGGCGTAACAGCCTGCTGTTTGTCGCGGCGCTGCTGCTGCTGGACGGGGTGATGTGGTTTCTGCTGCATTCCGAGGACAGCGCGCTGCTGTTGGGTACCGGGGTGCTGGTGCTGGCGCTAAGCAGCCTGATGTTTTTGACCCGGCGAGTGGACTGGTATGCGTTATCGTTACCGAAAGGCAGTGTGCCTCCGCCGCCGTCTGCCGATGACGACAAACTGCGCCTCTGGAAAGAGTGACGGCATAAAAAAACGGCGCCCTCGGGGCGCCGTTTTCACATCATGGCTGCGGAATAAATCGCATTATTCCTGCAGATCGCCACAGAAACGGTAACCTTCACCGTGAATGGTAGCGATGATTTCCGGGGTATCCGGAGTGGATTCGAAGTGTTTACGAATCCGACGAATGGTCACGTCAACGGTACGGTCATGCGGCTTCAGCTCGCGACCGGTCATTTTCTTCAGCAGCTCGGCACGAGACTGAATTTTGCCCGGGTTTTCGCAGAAGTGCAGCATCGCGCGGAATTCACTGCGCGGCAGCTTGTACTGTTCGCCGTTCGGGCTGACCAGGGAACGGCTGTTGATATCGAGTTCCCAGCCGTTGAACTTGTAGCTTTCCACGCTGCGACGCTCTTCGCTCACGGTACCGAGGTTCATGGTACGGGAGAGCAGGTTGCGCGCGCGGATAGTCAGTTCACGCGGGTTAAACGGTTTAGTGATATAGTCGTCAGCGCCGATTTCGAGGCCAAGGATCTTATCCACTTCGTTGTCGCGACCGGTTAAGAACATCAGCGCGACGTCAGCCTGCTCGCGCAGCTCGCGCGCCAGCAGAAGACCATTTTTACCCGGCAGGTTGATATCCATGATCACCAGGTTGATATCATTTTCAGACAGGATCTGATGCATTTCCGCGCCATCGGTCGCTTCGAATACATCGTAACCTTCTGCTTCGAAAATACTTTTTAACGTGTTGCGTGTTACCAACTCGTCTTCAACGATAAGAATGTGCGGGGTCTGCATGTTTGCTACCTAAATTGCCAACTAAATCGAAACAGGAAGTACCAAAGTCCCTGACCTGCCTGCTGCATGTCGCAAATTAACATGCGCGGCGTAACATGACTAAAGTACGTAATTGCGTTCTTGATGCACTTTCCATCAACGTCAACAACATCATTAGCTTGGTCGTGGGTACTTTCCCTCTGGACCCGACGGTGTCAAAAACGGCTGACATCCTAACCATTTTAACAGCAACATAACAGGCTAAGAGAGGCCGAACACCCAATAAAACTACGCTTCGTTGACATATATCAAGTTCAATTGTAGCACGTTAACAGTCTTGTGAAATCATTGCATCGCCATGCTCTTTATAGTCACAATCTTTACCCGGCTCAACTAGTTGCGTGGATAAATTAATAAATACAGTGAATCCAATGCCTGGAACGATGCGTCAGGTGAAATTTCATTGCCCATCATATGGATAAATGGGTTCTGTTAACATACTCCTTGTCATGGCCTCCTGAGAACAGTTTAGATTTTTTTATGGGTAAGAAAACGCAATTTTAGTGATTTTTGTTGCAAATTTGTAAATTTTCACCGCGTAAAATGCGGGGCTCCGCGCCTCGACAACGCCTGAGAGAGAGAAAAAAACCGCAATGCGTTTAACGATTATTTTAGTCGGTCCTGCCCGGGCCGAGAACGTCGGCGCCGCCGCCAGGGCGATGAAAACCATGGGATTTCGCGATCTGCGGATCGTGGACAGTGAAGCCCATCTGGCGCCGGCGGCACGCTGGGTGGCGCACGGCTCAGGCGACATCCTCGATGGCATCACCACCTATTCCACCCTTGCCGAGGCGCTGCACGACGTCGATTTTACCGTCGCCACCACCGCCCGCAGTCGCGCGCGGTTTCACTATTACGCCACGCCGCAGCAGCTGTTGCCGCTGCTGGAGGAGAAGGCGAACTGGATGACCCATACCGCGCTGGTATTTGGCCGTGAAGACGCCGGATTGACCAATGAGGAGCTGGCCCTGGCCGATGTGCTGACCGGCGTGCCGATGGCCGCGGATTATCCTTCGCTAAACCTCGGTCAGTCGGTGATGGTCTACTGCTATCAATTAGCATCGCTTATGCAACAACCGGCGCCCGCCGACGCCGCGGCAGACCATCATCAGCTGCAGGCGTTGCGCCTGCGCGCCCTGGCCTTGCTTTCGCGTCTGGGCGTGGAGGATGATGCCAAACTGGCCGACTGGCTGTCGCAACGAATGGGGCTGCTGCAGCAGCGCGACACGGCAATGTTGCATCGTTTGCTGCATGATATTGAAAAAAACCTGCCAGAATAAAGCTCTGCCATATATTTTAATTATGGTTGTATGTGCTGTTTTTGCGGGCAGTGTTCCGCCGATCTGGATGTTTTTCCTTGTCGGGGTGGCGCAATACGTAAGCTCGCTGAAATGAGGTTAATTGAGAAATTCATTGACTTAAGAGGACAGATACTTTAACCAATATAGGCAGGACACACAGACAGATAAAAATACAGAGTACACAACATCCATGAATCGCATCGGCATGATTACCACCATTATCACCACCACCATTACCACAGGTAACGGTGCGGGCTGACGCGTACAGGAAACACAGAAAAAAGCCCGCACCTGAACAGTGCGGGCTTTTTTTTTGACAAGAGATCAAGGGGTAAGAACCATGCGAGTGTTGAAGTTCGGCGGTACATCAGTGGCAAATGCGGAACGGTTTCTGCGGGTTGCCGATATTCTGGAGAGTAATGCCAGGCAGGGGCAGGTAGCGACCGTCCTGTCTGCCCCGGCGAAGATCACCAACCATCTGGTAGCGATGATTGAAAAGACCATTGGCGGCCAGGATGCCCTCCCCAATATTGCCGACGCTGAACGCATTTTTACCGAACTTCTTCAGGGCCTTGCCGACGCCCAGCCCGCTTTCCCGCTCGCCCAGCTGAAAGCCTTTGTTGAGCAGGAGTTTGCTCAGATTAAGCATGTCCTGCACGGTATCAGCCTGCTGGGTCAGTGCCCGGACAGCGTCAATGCCGCGCTGATCTGCCGAGGCGAAAAGCTCTCCATCGCCATCATGGCGGGTCTGCTGGAAGCCCGTGGTCATAAAGTCAGTGTGATTAACCCGGTGGAAAAACTGCTCGCGGTGGGCCACTATCTGGAATCCACGGTCGATATCGCCGAATCCACCCGCCGCATCGCCGCCAGCCAGATCCCGGCAGACCATATGATCCTGATGGCCGGGTTTACCGCCGGCAATGAGAAGGGCGAGCTGGTGGTGCTGGGGCGCAACGGCTCCGACTATTCGGCTGCGGTACTGGCCGCCTGCCTGCGCGCCGACTGCTGCGAAATCTGGACCGATGTCGACGGCGTGTACACTTGCGACCCGCGCCAGGTGCCGGATGCGCGTCTGCTGAAATCGATGTCTTATCAGGAGGCGATGGAGCTCTCCTACTTTGGCGCGAAAGTGCTGCACCCGCGCACCATCGCCCCTATCGCCCAGTTCCAAATCCCATGTCTGATTAAAAATACCGGCAACCCGCAGGCGCCGGGAACGCTCATCGGCGCCAGCCGCGACGAGGACGATCTGCCGGTCAAAGGCATCTCTAACCTCAACAACATGGCGATGTTCAATGTCTCCGGGCCGGGGATGAAAGGCATGGTCGGCATGGCGGCCCGCGTCTTCGCCACCATGTCCCGCGCCGGCATCTCGGTCGTGCTGATCACCCAATCCTCTTCCGAGTACAGCATCAGTTTCTGCGTGCCGCAGAGCGACTGCGCGCGTGCCAAACGGGCGATGGAAGATGAGTTTTATCTCGAGCTGAAAGAGGGGCTGCTGGAGCCGCTGGCCATTATGGAGCGTCTGGCTATTATCTCGGTGGTGGGTGACGGAATGCGCACCCTGCGCGGTATCTCGGCAAAGTTTTTTGCCGCGCTGGCCCGCGCCAATATCAATATCGTGGCGATTGCCCAGGGTTCATCCGAGCGCTCCATTTCGGTGGTGGTCAGCAATGACGACGCCACCACCGGCGTGCGCGTGACCCATCAGATGCTGTTCAACACCGACCAGGTGATCGAAGTGTTCGTCATCGGCGTCGGCGGCGTCGGCGGCGCGCTGCTGGAGCAAATCAAACGCCAGCAGAGTTGGCTGAAGAGCAAACATATCGATCTGCGCGTTTGCGGCGTGGCCAACTCTCAGGCGCTGCTGACCAGCGTGCATGGTCTGAATCTGGAAAACTGGAGTGAGTCGCTGGCGGAGGCGAAAGACCCCTTTAATCTTGGCCGCCTGATCCGCCTGGTAAAAGAGTACCACCTGCTGAATCCGGTGATCGTCGACTGTACCTCCAGCCAGGCGGTCGCCGATCAGTACGCCGACTTCCTGCGCGAAGGTTTCCATGTGGTCACGCCGAATAAAAAGGCCAATACCTCTTCGCTGGATTATTATCATCAGCTGCGCCATGCCGCGAGCAGCTCGCGCCGCAAGTTCCTCTATGACACTAACGTTGGCGCTGGCCTGCCGGTGATTGAGAACCTGCAGAACCTGCTCAACGCCGGCGATGAACTGCGCCATTTCTCCGGGATCCTCTCCGGCTCTCTGTCGTTTATCTTCGGCAAGCTGGATGAGGGCGTGAGTTTCTCGGCGGCGACGGCGATGGCCCGTGAGATGGGGTATACCGAGCCGGATCCGCGCGACGATTTATCCGGGGTGGATGTCGCGCGTAAGCTGCTGATTCTGGCCCGTGAGACCGGACGTGAACTGGAGCTGTCGGACATTATCGTCGAGTCGGCGCTGCCGGCGGACTTCGACGCCAGCGGTGATGTTGAGACCTTTATGGCCCGCCTGCCGTCGCTGGATGATGCGTTCGCCTCGCGGATCGCTAAGGCGCGCGATGAAGGTAAAGTCTTGCGCTATGTCGGTAACATCGAAGAGGATGGTACCTGCCGGGTGAAAATTGCCGCCGTTGACGGCAACGATCCGCTGTTCAAAGTCAAAAATGGCGAGAACGCGCTGGCCTTTTACAGCCACTATTATCAGCCATTGCCGCTGGTGCTGCGCGGCTATGGTGCCGGGAACGACGTCACGGCGGCCGGTGTATTCGCCGATCTGCTGCGCACCCTTTCCTGGAAGTTAGGAGTTTAAGATGGTCAAAGTATATGCCCCGGCTTCCAGTGCCAATATGAGCGTCGGGTTTGATGTGTTGGGCGCGGCGGTCACGCCGGTCGATGGCACGCTGCTGGGCGACAACGTTACTGTCGAAGCGGCGGAGCAATTCAGCCTGCAGAATCTGGGACGCTTCGCCAGCAAACTGCCGACGGCGCCGCAGGAGAACATTGTTTACCAGTGCTGGGAAAGCTTTTGCCGGGAGATCGGTAAAACGGTGCCGGTGGCGATGACCCTGGAAAAAAACATGCCGATTGGCTCCGGGCTGGGCTCCAGCGCCTGCTCGGTGGTCGCCGCGCTGGTGGCGATGAACGAGTTTTGCGGTAAGCCGCTGAACGAGACGCGCATGCTGGCGCTGATGGGGGAGATGGAAGGGCGTATCTCCGGCAGCATTCACTACGACAACGTGGCGCCGTGCTATCTTGGCGGCATGCAGTTGATGATCGAAGAGAACGGGATTATCAGCCAGCAGGTGCCCGGGTTTGATGAGTGGCTGTGGGTGCTGGCCTATCCGGGGATTAAAGTATCCACCGCCGAAGCGCGGGCGATTCTGCCGGCGCAGTACCGCCGTCAGGATTGTATCGCCCATGGTCGCCACCTCGCGGGCTTTATTCACGCCTGCTACACCCGCCAGCCGCAGTTGGCGGCAAAATTGATGAAAGATGTGATTGCCGAACCGTACCGAACCAAACTGCTGCCGGGCTTTAGCGAAGCGCGTCAGGCGGCCATGGAGATGGGCGCCCAGGCTTGCGGCATCTCCGGCTCTGGCCCAACGCTGTTCGCGTTGTGCGATAAGCCGGACACCGCACAACGCGTCGCCGACTGGCTTGGCGCGCACTATCTGCAGAATCAGGAAGGCTTTGTTCATATTTGCCGGCTGGACACGGCGGGCGCACGCGTAGTGGGATAACCAATGAAACTGTATAACTTAAAAGATCACAATGAGCAGGTCAGCTTTGCGCAGGCCGTTACCCAGGGACTTGGCAAGCATCAGGGCCTGTTCTTTCCGCACGATCTGCCGGAATTCAGCCTGACTGAAATCGACGACATGCTGGCGCAGGATTTTGTCACCCGCAGCGCCAAAATTTTATCCGCCTTTATCGGCGATGAGATCCCGCAGGATGTCCTGCAGCAGCGGGTCCGCGCGGCGTTTGCGTTTCCGGCGCCGGTGAGCAAGGTTCAGGAGGATGTCGGCTGTCTGGAGCTGTTCCATGGCCCCACGCTGGCGTTCAAGGATTTCGGCGGCCGCTTTATGGCGCAGATGCTGACCCATATCGCAGGCGATAAGCCGGTCACCATCCTCACGGCGACCTCTGGCGATACCGGGGCGGCGGTGGCGCATGCTTTCTACGGACTGCCGAACGTTAAGGTAGTGATCCTCTACCCGCGCGGCAAGATCAGCCCGCTGCAGGAGAAGCTGTTCTGTACTCTCGGCGGCAACATTGAAACCGTGGCGATTGAGGGCGACTTCGACGCCTGCCAGGCGCTGGTGAAGCAGGCGTTTGACGATGAAGAACTGAAGGCGACGCTGGGGCTCAACTCGGCTAACTCCATTAACATCAGCCGCCTGCTGGCGCAGATCTGCTACTACTTCGAAGCGGCGGCGCAGCTGCCGCAGGAAGCCCGCAATCAGCTGGTGATTTCCGTGCCGAGCGGCAACTTCGGCGATCTGACCGCCGGTCTGCTGGCGAAGTCGCTGGGTCTGCCGATCAAACGCTTTATCGCCGCCACCAATGCCAACGACACCGTTCCGCGCTATCTGCAGGGCGGCGAGTGGGCGCCAAAAGCCACCCAGGCGACGCTGTCCAACGCCATGGACGTCAGCCAGCCGAACAACTGGCCGCGTGTCGAAGAGCTGTTCCGCCGTAAAATCTGGCGTCTCAGCGAGCTGGGCTATGCCGCGGTCGATGATGAGACCACCAAAGCGGCAATGCGCGAGCTGAAGGCCATCGGCTACATCTCTGAGCCGCACGCGGCGATTGCCTGGCGCGCGCTGCGCGATCAGCTGCAGCCGGGAGAGTACGGTCTGTTCCTCGGCACCGCCCATCCGGCGAAGTTCAAAGAGAGCGTGGAGGAGATCCTGCAGGAGGCCCTGCCGCTGCCGAAAGAGCTGGCCGACCGCGCCGACCTGCCGCTGCTGTCTCACAACCTGCCGGCGGATTTCGCCGCGCTGCGTAAGCTGATGATGGGCTAAATCCTTACCGTCCCCCTGTTGCGTCGAACGCCGTAGGGGGACCGTTTACTTACTGCTCGTGGCGTTTAAACACCAGTTCGCCTTTCTCCGACGCCTCCGCATCAAAGAAATAGCCTTCGCTATTAAAGGATTTCAGCTGTTCCGGCTGGGTTAAGCGGTTTTCAATAATGTAGCGACTCATCAGGCCACGGGCCTTCTTGGCATAGAAGCTGATCACTTTGAATTTGCCGTTCTTCTCATCGAGGAATACCGGCTTGATCAGCTGGCCCTGCAATTTTTGCGTTTTCACCGATTTAAAATATTCATCGGAAGCCAGGTTGATGACGATATCGTCGCCCTGAGCCTGCAGCGCCTGATTCAGCTTCTCGGTAATGGTCTCGCCCCAGAACTGGTACAGATCTTTGCCGCGGGGGTTTTCCAGACGGATCCCCATCTCCAGGCGGTAGGGCTGCATCAGGTCCAGCGGACGCAGCACGCCATACAGGCCGGAGAGCATGCGCAGGTGTCGCTGGGCGAAGTCAAAGTCGTCCTCCGTGAGCGTCTCTGCCTGCAGGCCGGTGTAGACATCGCCCTTAAAGGCGAGGATCGCCTGGCGGGCATTTTGCGGCGTAAAGTCAGGGTGCCAGTCGTGGAAACGGGTGGCGTTCAGATCCGCCAGCTTGTCGCTGATGCTCATCAGCTTGCCGATTTGCGGCGCGGTCAGCTGACGGGCGATGCTGATAAGCTGTTGAGAATACTCGAGGAGTTCGGGCTGGGTATAGCGAGTCGTTGCCAGCGGGCTTTGATAATCGAGCGTTTTAGCAGGTGAAATCAGAATCAGCATATCCAGTCCTTGCAGGTAATTTCGACGAATTTTAACAAAAAAAGTGCATGGTGGGATCGATAGCTGCGATTGCCGCGCTATTCGCGCGGCAGTTCATTCCACGCGCCCGGGGCCAGCTGTTGGTGAATCTCAGGATAGCGCGACGCATCGAAAGTGGGCTGAATGCCCAGCTGGCGCTGACGCAGATAATCACTGGCGATAATCCGCACCGTCGGGGAGAGCAGCAGGATGGCCGTCAGGTTGGTCATCGCCATCAGCGCCATAATGATATCCGCGCTCTGCCAGACGACCGGCAGGCTAACCAGGGTTCCCAGCAGCACCATCAGGACGGTAAGTATCCGCAGCGCCCAGATATAGCGCGGCTTATCCAGACGCAGAAAGACCAGATTATTTTCCGCGTACAGGTAGTTGGCGACGATAGAGCTAAAGGCGAACAGCAGCACGATGAAAGCGATAAAACCCGCCCCCCAGCCCCCGACCAGCATGCTCATCGCGTGCTGCAGGGCCTGGATGCCGTTGAGCGTATACTCATTGTCGGGGTGAGGCGCCAGCATGACGATAATCGCGCTGGCGGTACAGATGACGATGGTATCAATAAACACGCCAATCATCTGCACGATACCCTGCGCCGCCGGGTGCGGCGGCCAGGAGGCGGCTGCTGCGGCGGCGTTAGGCGAAGAGCCCATTCCTGCTTCATTGGAGAACATGCCGCGCTGAAAGCCGCTGGTCAGCGCCTGGCTGATGGTGTAGCCCACCGCGCCGGCGGCGGCTTCCTGCCAGCCGAAGGCGCAGCGAAAGATGGTGGCGAAAATCGTCGGCAGGGCGGTGATATGCCACAGGCCGATAACCAGGCTGGTGGCGATCCACAGCAGCGCCATGATGGGGACGATCCACTGCATCAGGCGCGCCACGCCGCGTAAACCACGGCGGATGGCCAGCAGAACGACAACGGCCAGCACGCCGCCGCTGACTGCCGCCGGCAGATCGAACGCATAGCGCAGGGCATGGGCCACGGAGTTAGCCTGTACGGTATTGAAGATAAAGCCATAGGCCAGCAGCAGGAGGATCGAAAACAGAACGCCCATCCAGCGCATGCCGAGCCCGCGCGCCATATACCAGGCCGGACCACCGCGAAACTGCCCGCGGCTATCGCGCTCTTTATACAGCTGGGCAAGGGAACATTCGGCGAAGCTGCTGGCCATGCCGAGCAGGGCGGAGACCCACATCCAGAATACGGCGCCGGGCCCGCCGGCGGCGATAGCCAGCGTGACGCCGGCAAGATTGCCGCTGCCGACTCGCGCAGCAAGGCTGGTACAGAGCGCCTGAAAGGAGGTTAAACCGCCCGGCTGCGGGTGCAGGCTTTTTTTCAGGCTGCGGCCAAATTTGCGCACGTAACGGAACTGAATACCCCGGGTTTGCCAGCTAAACCAGATACCGGCGCCCAGCAGCAGATAAATCATCACTGAGCCCCAAAGTATTTCATTGATAAATGAGAGAAAATCAGGCATTAAACATCCTCTTGTCCATGCCGGCACGCCAGTGTAAGCGTTACCAATTAAGTGACAATCCTTGCGCTTTCAGCAAATTAATCTGCATAGTTTATCACACTCTGCGCTCTTCTCTCGTCGGCGGTTGCGCTGACCCGGCAGCGTGTTATCATCTGGGCAGACCGGTTACATCCCCTTAACTGCTGTTTAAGAGAAATATATCATGACGGATAAATTAACTTCTCTGCGTCAGTACACCACTGTCGTCGCTGACACCGGAGATATTGCGGCAATGAAGCTGTATCAGCCTCAGGATGCCACCACCAACCCTTCCCTGATCCTCGGCGCGGCTCAGATCCCTGAGTACCGTAAGCTGATTGACGACGCTGTGGCCTGGGCTCGTAGCCAGAGCAGCGATCGCGCGCAGCAGATCCTCGATGCTTCCGACAAGCTGGCGGTGAACATCGGTCTCGAAATTCTGAAACTGATCCCGGGCCGTATCTCCACCGAAGTGGATGCGCGTCTCTCCTATGACACCGAAGCGTCTATCGCTAAAGCCAAGCGCATCATCAAGCTGTATAACGACGCGGGCATCAGCAACGATCGTATTCTGATCAAGCTGGCTTCCACCTGGCAGGGCATTCGCGCCGCTGAACAGCTGGAAAAAGAGGGCATCAACTGCAACCTGACGCTGCTGTTCTCCTTCGCTCAGGCTCGCGCTTGCGCCGAAGCGGGCGTCTTCCTGATTTCGCCGTTCGTTGGCCGTATCCTCGACTGGTACAAAGCCAACACCGATAAGAAAGAGTACGCGCCGGCAGAAGATCCGGGCGTGGTTTCCGTCAGCGAAATCTACGAGTACTACAAGCAGCACGGTTATGAAACCGTGGTGATGGGCGCCAGCTTCCGTAACGTTGGCGAAATTCTGGAACTGGCTGGCTGTGACCGCCTGACCATCGCCCCGGCGCTGCTGAAAGAGCTGTCCGAAAGCGAAGGCGCCGTTGAGCGTAAACTGGTGTATACCGGTGAAGTGAAAGCGCGTCCGGAGCGTATTACCGAATCTGAGTTCCTGTGGCAGCATAACCAGGATCCGATGGCGGTAGACAAACTGGCGGAAGGTATCCGTAAGTTTGCGATCGACCAGGAAAAACTGGAAAAAATGATCGGCGAACTGCTGTAATCCCGCAGGTGGCCGACGCCCGTCGGCCACATTACACTGTCTGTCCCGCCAGCAGCAGTGTATCATTTCGTTTAACGCCACAGTTTGAACGGAATAACCATGAATACCTTACGAATCGGCTTAGTTTCCATTTCCGATCGCGCCTCCAGCGGCGTCTATCAGGACAAAGGCATCCCGGCACTGGAAGAGTGGCTGGCGCGTGCCCTTACCACCCCTTTTGAACTGCAGACTCGCCTGATCCCGGATGAGCAGGTCATTATTGAGCAAACGCTGTGCGAACTGGTTGACGAGATGGGGTGCCATCTGGTGCTGACCACCGGCGGCACCGGCCCGGCGCGTCGCGATGTGACGCCCGACGCCACGCTGGCGATTGCCGATCGCGAGATGCCGGGCTTCGGCGAGCAAATGCGCCAGGTTAGCCTACACTTTGTGCCGACGGCGATCCTTTCCCGGCAGGTCGGGGTGATCCGCAAGCAGGCGCTGATCCTCAATCTTCCCGGACAACCGAAAGCGATTCAGGAGACCCTGGAAGGGGTGAAAGATGCTGACGGCAACGTGCTGGTGCACGGTATTTTCGCAAGTGTACCTTATTGTGTACAGTTGCTGGAGGGGCCTTATGTGGAAACCGATGGCCGTGTGGTAGAAGCATTTCGTCCAAAAGGTGCCCGACGCGAAACTTTATCCTGAATTTGATGCATTTGTGACATAACATGCATCGCTGATGGTGTGCCGTTTTATTTACGATATAGTGCTGTTTACTTTACACACTATAAAATACGCTGCACGCTTCAGGATGAAATCGCGTTATGTCATATGCAAACCGACCGCTCAACCGCCAGGATTATAAAACGCTGACGCTGGCCGCCCTTGGCGGCGCGCTGGAGTTTTATGACTTTATCATCTTCGTTTTCTTCGCCGCCGTCGTCGGCGAGCTCTTCTTCCCCGCGGATATTCCGGAATGGCTTCGCCAGGTACAGACCTTTGGCATTTTCGCCGCCGGTTACCTGGCGCGTCCGCTGGGGGGGATCATCATGGCCCATTTTGGCGATCTGGTTGGCCGCAAGAAAATGTTTACCCTCAGCATCCTGCTGATGGCGCTGCCGACCCTGGCGATTGGTCTGTTGCCGACCTACAGCTCGGTGGGCATCGTCGCGCCGCTGCTGTTGCTGCTGATGCGTATTCTGCAGGGGGCGGCGATCGGCGGCGAGGTGCCTGGCGCCTGGGTGTTTGTCGCCGAGCATGTTCCGGAAAAACGCATTGGTATCGCCTGCGGCACGCTGACGGCCGGCCTGACCGTAGGCATCCTGCTGGGATCGGTGGTAGCGACGCTTATCAACACCAGCCTGACGCCGCAGGGGATCCACGACGGCGGCTGGCGGATCCCCTTCCTGCTGGGAGGCGTATTTGGTCTGGTGGCGATGTATCTGCGCCGCTGGCTGCAGGAGACGCCGATTTTTCTTGAGATGCAGCAGCGCAAAGCGCTGGCGCAGGAGCTGCCGGTAAAAGCGGTCGTCCTCAAGCACCAGAAGGCGGTGGCGGTCTCTATGCTGCTGACCTGGCTGCTGTCGGCAGGCGTGGTGGTGGTGATCCTGATGTCGCCGGTCTGGCTGCAGAAACACTATGGCTTCGCCCCGGCGATAACCCTGCAGGCCAACAGCATTGCCACGATTATGTTGTGCATCGGCTGTCTGCTCGCCGGGCTGGCGGCGGACCGCTTCGGCGCCAGCCGCACCTTTATCGTCGGCAGCCTGCTGCTGGCGGTTGCCAGCTGGGCGTTTTACCACCTGTCTGGCACCAGCCCGCAGCGGCTGTTTCTGCTCTACGGCACGGTGGGACTCTGTGTGGGCGTGGTGGGGGCGGTGCCTTATGTTATGGTGCGGGCCTTCCCGGCGGAAGTGCGCTTCACCGGCATCTCCTTTTCCTACAATCTGTCGTACGCGATTTTTGGCGGCCTGACGCCAATTGCCGTCACGATGCTGATGGGGGTGTCGCCGATGGCCCCGGCCTGGTATGTGCTGGCCTTGTCGCTGATGGGGCTGGGATTAGGTATCTGGCTGCGTCAGGGGCTGACGGCGGCGAGGTTGCCGGAAGGGGAGCTGCAGCGCTAAGCAGGTTTGCCGATGATGACCAGCCGCCGCCCTGTCACAGGGCGGCGGCGGAAGATTAACGCGGTTCGCCGATCGGCAGCACGGTGCGGCCGAACTGCTCGTTCAGCACTTCGCCCATCGCCAGGTAAATGGCGCTGGCGCCGCAAACCAGGCCGACCCAGCCAGCAACTTTCACGATGCCTTCGTTATCCAGCAGATGACCAATCGCCAGCAGCGCAAACAGCACCGTCAGGCTCAGGAACACGAACTGCAGCATGCGTGCGGCTTTCAGCGTACCGAAGAACATGAACAACGTAAAAATACCCCACAGGCCGAGATACATGCCGAGGAAGTGCGCGTTCGGCGCATCAGCCAGGCCCATTTTCGGCATCAGGAGAATAGCAACCAGCGTCAGCCAGAAGCTGCCGTAGGAGGTAAAAGCGGTCAAGCCAAAGGTATTGCCTTTTTTGTATTCCAGCAGGCCGGCAAAAATTTGCGCAATGCCGCCGTAAAAAATGCCCATCGCCAGGATAGCTACATCGAATGCGAACAGGCCGCTATTCGCCAGGTTAAGCAGAATAGTGGTCATGCCGAAGCCCATAAGGCCCAGCGGTGCCGGATTAGCCAACTTAGTGTTGCCCATAATTCCTCAAAATTATCATTAAAAGGGAAGCATTACCCCGCGACTTGGCGGCGGGGCGCGGCATAATAATGAGGCGCGGAAAGGCTGTCTATGATCTGGCGGGGTATTTTTCACCAATTTCAGTTGTGCCCGACGACGAGTGGAGCATTTGTCGTAAACAGGCAATATGCAGAACCGCGGGGATGGTGACCCGATAAGCGCTGCCGCTTACCGCTTTCACGCTGTTCAGCGCGGCGCCAAGCGGCCCCCCCAGCCCGGCGCCGCGTACCAGGCCATGGCCGATGACGCTCACGGCGGCGTGCGTGCGCAGGATGGCGGTTAACCGCTCATCCAGTAGCAGGGCAACGCCTTCACTCAGCTTGCGGCGCCTCAACAGATGGGGCAGCAGGCTTTCCAGCTCATGACTCCGGCACTCCACCGCGGCGAGAAACTGCGTTTTTTGTTCCTCATCCAGCTTATTCCAGCTGTGCTGCAGAAAATGCGTCAACAACTGTTGCTCGATCTGCGGCGTCGTCATCTGTTTATCGACCTTCGCCTTTAGCCTTTTACACACATCCAGCAGGATGGCGCGATAAAATTTGCCATGGCGGCGCAGCGTATTGGCGATGCTGTCGCCGCCGAAATGCTGTAGCTCGCCGGCGATCAACTGCCAGTTGCGGCGATAGCGCTCCGGGTGGCCCTCCATAGACAGAAAGGTCTCGTTGCGCAGAAGCGTACTGGAGAGACGGGGTTTGCCATTTTCCCCGTGGGTCAGAATACGGGTAAACGCTTCCAGATGCGCCTCGCTGCACTCAGGCAGAAAGGCGAGATCGTCATCATCCAGATAGTTAATATGCATAACGTTTTCTCTCGGGCAGGGGACGACGTTAGTCGTCGCCGATAATTTTCAGTGAGGCCATATCTGAGGAGTTGACCGTGTGGCCGGAGAAGGCGATTTTTTTCACACAGCGCTTGTTGTCGTTATCGCTGTTGAGGGAGATCCAGCCGGTGGTGTGGCCCTCTTTGATCCCGGCGGGCACGTTCAGGGTGTGGCTGGCGCCGTGGCTGGCCTTAAAGTAGACCGTTGCTCCGGAGAGCTGAATATCGCCGCGTTCGGCGCTGAGCTGAATACGTTTGACCACCCGGCAGACGGGGAGCTTCAGCGTCAGATCGTTGGTCTCATTGCGCGGCATGGCTATCACGCCGAGGATCTTATGGTCGTTGGCGGCCGCCGAGGTGATAACTGACACGCTAAGGATAAGCCCGGCTGATAGCCGGAATAGTGATTTCATTAATCTGTCCCCTGAATAAGTAAAGTGCGAGGGCGGGGATCTTATCACTGCGAAAACGGGGCTTTTAGCGCACAAGTATTGCGTTTTATGTCAATGATATTATGAATATATTCGGTTTTTTTATTCGTTACTTGTATGGGTGTTTCGCCATCTTTTTTGCCGCCCGACAACATCGTTTGCTAAGCCATCGACGGCAGCGGGCGAGGGCGTCGGCTGGCCTCCGACAAAAAATTTTTCTGCTTGCCCCTTGATGCCGGGGTGGGCGACCCCATCTTGTAGTCAACCGCAGTGAAGAACCTGAAAAAAAATGATGTCTGGGCAGTTGAAACCGCACGTTTCGCCCTTATTACAGGTTCACAACCACATGTTGATCGAATTTTTAGTGGAGACGTTTAGATGGGTAAAATTATTGGTATCGACCTGGGTACTACCAACTCTTGTGTAGCGATTATGGATGGCACTACTGCACGCGTGCTGGAGAACGCCGAAGGCGATCGCACCACGCCTTCTATCATTGCCTATACCCAGGATGGTGAAACTCTGGTTGGTCAGCCGGCTAAACGTCAGGCAGTGACAAACCCGCAAAACACCCTGTTTGCGATTAAACGCCTGATTGGCCGCCGCTTCCAGGACGAAGAAGTTCAGCGTGACGTTTCTATCATGCCATACAAAATTGTTGCCGCAGACAATGGCGACGCATGGCTGGATGTGAAGGGCACCAAAACTGCACCGCCGCAGATCTCTGCTGAAGTGCTGAAAAAAATGAAGAAAACGGCTGAAGATTACCTGGGTGAACCGGTAACTGAAGCGGTTATCACCGTACCGGCTTACTTCAACGATGCGCAGCGTCAGGCAACCAAAGATGCTGGCCGTATCGCCGGTCTGGAAGTCAAACGTATCATCAACGAACCGACCGCGGCCGCGCTGGCGTACGGTCTGGATAAAGAAGTGGGCAACCGCACGATCGCGGTTTACGACCTCGGTGGTGGTACTTTCGATATCTCTATTATCGAAATCGACGAAGTTGATGGCGAAAAAACCTTCGAAGTACTGGCGACCAACGGTGATACCCACCTGGGCGGCGAAGACTTCGATACCCGTCTGATCAACTACCTCGTTGATGAATTTAAGAAAGATCAGGGCATTGACCTGCGCAACGACCCGCTGGCGATGCAGCGCCTGAAAGAAGCCGCTGAGAAAGCGAAGATTGAACTGTCTTCTGCTCAGCAGACCGACGTTAACCTGCCGTACATCACGGCAGACGCGACCGGTCCGAAACACATGAACATCAAAGTGACGCGTGCGAAACTGGAAAGCCTGGTAGAAGACCTGGTTAACCGTTCCATCGAGCCGCTGAAAGTGGCCCTGCAGGATGCCGGTCTGTCCGTTTCCGATATCAACGACGTCATCCTCGTTGGTGGTCAGACTCGTATGCCGATGGTGCAGAAGAAAGTGGCCGAGTTCTTTGGTAAAGAACCGCGTAAAGACGTTAACCCGGACGAAGCCGTGGCGATCGGTGCTGCCGTTCAGGGCGGTGTACTGACCGGTGATGTGAAAGACGTTCTGCTGCTCGACGTGACCCCGCTGTCGCTGGGTATCGAAACCATGGGCGGCGTGATGACTGCGCTGATCAGCAAAAACACCACTATCCCGACCAAGCACAGCCAGGTGTTCTCTACCGCTGAAGACAACCAGTCCGCGGTTACCATCCATGTGCTGCAGGGTGAGCGTAAACGCGCGTCTGATAACAAATCTCTGGGTCAGTTCAACCTGGATGGCATTAACCCGGCGCCGCGTGGCATGCCGCAGATCGAAGTGACCTTTGACATCGATGCTGACGGTATCCTGCACGTCTCCGCGAAAGACAAAAACAGCGGTAAAGAGCAGAAGATCACCATCAAAGCGTCTTCCGGTCTGAATGAAGAAGAAATTCAGAAAATGGTTCGCGAAGCGGAAGCTAACGCCGAATCTGACCGTAAGTTCGAAGAGCTGGTACAGACCCGTAACCAGGGCGACCATCTGCTGCACAGCACTCGCAAGCAGGTTGAAGAAGCAGGCGATAAACTGCCGGCTGACGACAAAACTGCCATCGAGTCTGCGCTGACTGCGCTGGAAACTTCGCTGAAAGGTGAAGACAAAGCGGACATCGAAGCGAAAATGCAGGCGCTGGCGCAGGTTTCCCAGAAGCTGATGGAAATCGCCCAGCAGCAGCATGCGCAGCAGCAGGCGGGTTCCGCTGACGCTCAGGCGAGCAACGCGAAAGACGACGATGTTGTCGACGCTGAGTTCGAAGAAGTGAAAGATAAAAAATAATCGCCCTTTGAACGGGTAAAACACTGGCACGGGCGAAGAGGTTTCCTCTCCGCCCGTGCACGCATGTTAAGGGGCTGAAAAACACCGATGGCAAAGCAAGATTACTACGAGATTTTAGGCGTCTCCAAAACAGCGGAAGAGCGTGAAATCAAAAAGGCTTATAAGCGCCTGGCCATGAAGTATCACCCGGACCGCAACCAGGGTGATAAAGAGGCCGAAGCCAAATTTAAAGAAATCAAAGAAGCGTATGAAATCCTGACTGATGCCCAGAAGCGTGCGGCCTACGATCAGTACGGCCATGCGGCCTTTGAGCAGGGCGGCATGGGCGGCGGCGGCGGTTTTGGCGGCGGTGCGGACTTCAGCGATATCTTTGGCGATGTTTTCGGCGATATCTTTGGCGGCGGACGTGGCCGGCAGCGCGCGGCGCGCGGCGCCGATCTCCGTTACAACATGGAGCTGACGCTGGAAGAAGCGGTTCGTGGCGTCACCAAAGAGATCCGTATTCCGACGCTGGAAGAGTGCGACGTCTGCCACGGCAGCGGCGCCAAAGCAGGCAGCAAACCGCAGACCTGTCCGACCTGTCATGGCGCGGGCCAGGTACAGATGCGTCAGGGCTTCTTTGCGGTACAGCAGACCTGTCCGCACTGTCAGGGACGCGGTACGCTGATTAAAGATCCGTGCAATAAATGTCATGGTCACGGCCGCGTTGAGAAGACCAAAACCC
The DNA here is from genome assembly GCF_021739525.1 of Klebsiella sp. 2019SCSN059. Classification (NCBI taxonomy): domain Bacteria; kingdom Pseudomonadati; phylum Pseudomonadota; class Gammaproteobacteria; order Enterobacterales; family Enterobacteriaceae; genus Klebsiella; species Klebsiella sp. 2019SCSN059. The sequence continues at coordinate 47,695 of NZ_JAKKOM010000029.1, forward strand.
TGTCGGTTAAAATCCCGGCGGGCGTGGATACCGGCGACCGGATCCGTCTGGCGGGCGAAGGCGAAGCCGGCGAGCATGGCGCACCGGCAGGGGATCTGTACGTTCAGGTTCAGGTGAAGCAGCACGCTATCTTTGAGCGTGAAGGTAATAACCTGTACTGCGAAGTGCCGATCAACTTCACTATGGCTGCGCTGGGCGGTGAGATTGAGGTCCCGACGCTCGACGGTCGCGTCAACCTGAAAATTCCGGGTGAAACCCAGACCGGCAAGCTGTTCCGCATGCGTGGGAAAGGCGTGAAATCCGTTCGCGGCGGCGCGCAGGGCGATCTGCTGTGCCGGGTGGTGGTGGAGACGCCGGTGGGGCTGAACGAGAAGCAGAAGCAGCTGCTGAAAGAGCTGCAGGAAAGCTTCGGCGGCCCGACCGGGGAAAACAACAGCCCGCGTTCGAAAAGCTTCTTTGACGGTGTGAAGAAGTTTTTTGATGATTTGACTCGTTAATCATTTCCGTCATTGCTGATAAAAAGCCTGAGATTGAGAAATCCCAGGCTTTTTTATTTCTTCTTGATGCATCCATTAATTTAACTCTTTGATTCAGAATCTTTATTTTATTGAATCAGGAGTATTAACAGCGTTCTTCCCATTGATTTATTTTTCCCTTATGACATAACCTACATGCATTTAATATATGTGCAGTTAATCTCAATAGGGCTTTATTATTTTTAACATGAATAATTGATGGTCTGGTCATTTCGATGTTGCTGGGGCATTATGTCTTAATCATCCAGGATAAAGCCCGAACGTTTCATCTGTGGTTGCCCAAATGGGTATTGTCGGACGTCGCTCAAATGAATAACGTCCTTGCGCGCCAGTTATGACAAAAATAGGTAACAGACAAGTGCGTTATGATCGTGCCGGATATTTATAAATAATAACTTACCCTCACTAAAACAACATATTTTGACACATGCCTGATAATACCCATCGTCCCTTTTGATATGAGATTTTCATCACTATTTTGACGGTGTGTTTCGCTAACAATAAGCGCCGCAGAAAAGTAGTGTATGGCTATGGACGAATTATAACTTTGGGAAATACTTTCAATGCCTCGGATAAAAAATACGCTATTGGCTTGTACGATACTTGCAGCATCCTTGGGCTTTAGTCACTCCGTACAAGCATCTTTGGACTACCAATATTCTTTTGGATCGATTAATGCAGGTTATGCTGACTGGAACAGCGGCTTTGTCGATGTAGGTCGTGGTGAGGTCTGGAAAGCCACAGCTGATTTTGGCGTCAATTTTAAAGAAGCTGAATTCTATTCTTTTTTTGAAAGTAATGTACTCAACCATTCTGTCGCGGGGCGTAACCATACGGTTTCAGCGATGACGCATGTTCGCCTTTTTGGCTCTGATTATACGCTCTTTGGCAAGATTTATGGCCAGTGGGAAAATACGTGGGGGGATGATCTGGACATGTTTTATGGTCTTGGTTATCTGGGATGGTCCGGGAAATGGGGATTCTTTAAACCTTACCTCGGACTCCACAATGAGTCGGGTGATTATGTTTCACCAAAATATGGGCAAACAAGCGGCTGGAACGGGTATGTGCTGGGCTGGACGGCAGCTTATAACTTCACGCTATTTGACGAGAAATTTGTTCTGTCAGACTGGAATGAAATTGAATTTGAGCGAAATGACGCCTACGCGGAACAGCAACACGGTGATTATGGCATTAATGGCGGTTTAACGCTGGCCTGGAAATTTTATCCTCGCTGGAAGGCAACGGTAACCTGGCGTTATTTTAAAAACAAATTAGGTTATGACGGCTTTGGCGATCAAATGATTTATATGGTTGGGTATGAATTTTAAAAAATGTCAAAGGAGTTAAAATGAAAAGAACAGTTGTTGCCAGTATGATTGGGCTGGCGCTATGTGCCGGGAGCGCGCTGTCAACAGCACATGCCGCAACAGAAAAGCGTCCTAATTTGGTTATTATTCTGGCTGATGATTTAGGGTATGGCGATCTTGCAGCTTATGGACATCCCATTGTCAAAACCCCGAATATCGACAAACTGGCGCAGGAAGGGGTGAAATTCACCGATTATTATGCGCCTGCGCCGCTGTGCTCCCCCTCCCGTGCGGGTCTGTTAACCGGTCGTATGCCATTTCGTACCGGTATTCGCTCATGGATCCCGGAAGGCAAAGATGTTGCATTAGGGCGTAATGAACTGACCATCGCCAATCTGTTGAAACAGCAGGGCTATGACACGGCGATGATGGGCAAACTGCACCTGAATGCAGGTGGAGATCGTACCGATCAACCCCAGGCAAAAGATATGGGGTTTGATTACAGTCTGGTGAACCCGGCGGGATTTGTCACGGATTCCACGCTGGATAATGCCAAAGAGCGTCCTCGCTACGGGGTGGTGCATCCGACAGGATGGCTACGCAATGGGCAACGAATTGGTCGCGCAGATAAAATGAGCGGTGAATTTGTCAGCTCTGAAGTGGTGAACTGGCTGGATAATAAGAAAGATGATAAGCCGTTCTTCTTATATGTCGCGTTTACTGAGGTGCACAGCCCGCTGGCTTCGCCGAAGAAGTATCTCGATATGTACTCGCAATATATGAGTGCGTACCAAAAACAGCACCCGGATCTGTTTTATGGCGACTGGGCTGATAAACCGTGGCGTGGCACGGGGGAGTACTACGCGAACATCAGTTACATGGATGCTCAGGTCGGTAAAGTGCTGGATAAAATTAAGGCAATGGGCGAAGAAGACAACACCATCGTGATTTTCACCAGTGACAATGGCCCGGTAACGCGTGAGGCGCGTAAGGTGTATGAGCTGAACCTGGCGGGTGAGACCGATGGTTTGCGTGGCCGTAAAGATAATCTGTGGGAAGGCGGCATCCGCGTTCCGGCGATTATTAAATATGGCAAACATCTGCCGCAGGGGATGGTGACGGATACGCCGGTTTCCGGTCTTGACTGGATGCCGACGCTGGCGAAGATGATGGATTTTACACTCCCGAACGATCGCACGTACGATGGCCAGTCTTTGGTTCCGCTGCTGGAACAGAAGCCGCTGGAGCGTAATAAGCCGTTGATCTTCGGCGTTGATATGCCATTCCAGGACGATCCAACCGATGAGTGGGCGATCAGGGATGGCGACTGGAAAATGATCATCGATCGTGAAAATAAACCGAAGTATCTCTACAACCTGAAGACCGACCGTTACGAAACGCTCAATCAGATTGGCAAACGGCCGGATATTGAGAAACAACTGTACGATAAATTCCTGAAGTATAAAGCAGACATCGATAACGATTCGTTAATGAAAGCCCGTGGCGATAAGCCGACGCCGGTCACCTGGGGCTAACCGAATAACCATAAAACCGTAGTATGCCACTTAGGGCGATGCCCGCCTGATTCGGTGTTTAAACTGAATCAGGTTCTTTTTATTGGGATGGACATAGCGATCATGCGAAGAAAGAGCTGTCAGGTCATGATTAAACCGACAGGTTCAGTATGCAATCTTGATTGTAAGTACTGCTTCTATCTGGAAAAGGAAAAGCTCTACCCGGAGCGAAAACGCAACTACAGAATGTCAGACGAGATGCTGGAACGCTTCATTAAACAACATATTGCCGCGCAAGAGGTTGATGAGGTGATTTTTGCCTGGCAGGGCGGAGAACCGACGTTGATGGGGCTGCCTTTTTATCGCCGGGCGATCGAACTCCAGCAGCGTTATGCTGCGGGAAAAACGATTGTGAATACCTTCCAGACGAACGGCATTTTGATCGACGACCAATGGTCTGAGTTTTTTCGGGCCAATCAATTCCTGGTCGGTATTTCCATTGACGGTGATGCAGCCTTGCATGACGAATGGCGCGTTACGCGCTCGGGAAATCCGACGCATGCGAAAGTTGAACAGGCCATACAATGTCTGAACCGCCACGGCGTTGAATTTAATACGCTGACGGTTGTTAATCAGAGCAATATGCGCCATCCGCTTCAGGTATATCGCTATCTGAAGAGCATCGGCAGCCGTTATATGCAATTTATCCCTTTGGTGGAAAGAAGCAGCGAAAAGAGCGGCCTTGGGCTGGCGCACCCTGAGGACAGGCAAACAAAAATGATGCCGTGGTCGGTTGATCCGCTACAGTTTGGCCATTTTCTTAACGCTATTTTTGATGTATGGGTCCGCGAAGACATTGGCGACATAGGCATACAGATGTTTGAACAGACGCTTGCCGCCTGGTGTGGGTTGCCTCCCCAGGTATGCGTATTCGCGCCAACCTGCGGCAGCGCGTTTGCGATGGAGATGAACGGCGACGTTTATAACTGTGATCATTTTGTTTATCCGCAGTACAGGCTGGGAAATATTCAGGATACAACGCTACATGCGATGAATAATAGCGCGCAAAACCAGCAGTTTGGTGATGATAAAAGCCACTCAATGGCGCAGGAGTGTCGCTCTTGTCAGTGGCAATTTGCCTGCTACGGCGGCTGCCCCAAGCACCGCTTCTTGCAATCCGCGACGGGCGAGAGAAACCACAACTATTTGTGCGCAGGCTATAAAGCGTTTTTCTCTCATAGCGCGGTGACTATGAGCGCGATGAAAACGCTCCATCAGAATGGTTTTTCACCGGCAGAGATAAAATCAATATTTGTTTGAAAATCATATCGTCACAGGGAGTTAATCATGTTTTCTCAGGTTAATGTCGATAGCTGCAAAACGCCAGGCTGCAAAAATCTGGGCGTGTTGAACAGCCCGGATTACCAGAACCAGGGGAAAAATGTGTTATGCAGGGCATGTGGTTTTCATTTTCCTGTGATTTCGGCAAGATCGCTGAATCTTTTTCGCCAGTCGGTAAATCGGGTATGGAAAGGGTTGATAAAATCCTGCCCAGGATGCGGCGGCGTCTCACTAAAAAAGTATGGCTTTTCCGCGCAGGGAGAGCCACGCGTCTGCTGCCTGCAGTGCCATAAAACATTTCTTTATCCCGTCAGATATAAAACCGATCCGCGCCAGGATTATCTTGCCGCACTCATCCAGGATGGGGCTTCGCTGGCGGATATCCGATCCGCCCTTGCGTTAGACAGTACCGGACTAAGCCGTGAATTACAGAAGTTATCCCGCAGGGCAAATCAGGCGGAACGCGAGTTTGCCTTTCCCGCTTTCGACATTACCCTCAGCACCCGCGCTTTTCGGGTTAAATTTAACGGCGGTGACAATTTTCTGTATGTGCTGGTCACCGCCGAGGAGACTACCGGTCGGATTATATCCGTAACAACCAATTATTCACTCCAGCCCGTTGAAGCGGAGTATCAATACCACTCTTATTACGAAGAGCGCCTGCCGCCCGGTACGCTGGTACATCTTGTGCAACGGAAAGAAGCGATAACGATGCGGCGCGCAACGCTTTTTGATGTGGATTACGGACCGGCGGCGTTATACAAAAACGATCCGGGGATGCTGGTCAAACCCGTATTGCCGGCTTATCGCCATTTTGAATTAGTCAAAACACTGACAGATGCACGTTCCCTCAATATTCAACACTACATCGATCAGGAATGTTTTATATTAGGTGGCTGCCTGATGGCGAATTTGCAGCAGGTTCAACAGGGACGATGCCATATCTCATTTGTCAGAGAGCGAGGCATGACGCCGCCGCTGCATGATATCCCGCCGCGCCTGTTTATGGGCGGAGGGAACCGCAACAATGTCTGGCGGACCTTCTCTACACGGGACTATGCGATGGCGGTTTGTAACCTAACCGGCAATAAAAAAACGGCCAATCTGCGGCACGCCACGTTAAATGGCGCGACGAAATTTATTCAATACCTACACGCGCATCCTTTTTTGCCGCAGCTAAATCGCCTGTCTCCGGCGAACGTGACCGTGACGCTGGATTGTCTGAAATATGAATATAATAAAAGACAGAAAATGTGGGACGATCTGCGCGGTTAATTCTGCTTTCGTCAACGCCTGGCCTTTTGCTGCCCAGTCTATCATTGTCTTATCCCTCCTCTTTAACTCGTAAAAATCGAGCATTAGCGCAACTTAAATCTGATTTTTTCGAGTTATCAGTCTGTGTATTATACTTTTATCGAGTTATTCACCAACAGGATGAAAGTAAAAGTGAAACATCTGCAACGATTCTTCAGTAGCGATGCTTCCGGCGGCATTGTCTTAATCATCGCCGCGGCGCTGGCGATGGTCATGGCCAATACCAGCGTGACCAGCGGTCTGTATCACTCCTTCCTTGATACGCCTGTACAGCTGCGGGTGGGGGCGCTGGAGATCAACAAGAATATGCTGCTATGGATCAATGATGCCCTGATGGCGGTGTTCTTCTTGCTGATTGGCCTGGAGGTCAAACGCGAGCTGATTCAGGGCTCGCTGGCGAGTCGCCGTCAGGCGGTCTTTCCGGTGATTGCCGCGCTCGGCGGGATGATCGTCCCGGCGCTGGTCTATCTGGCCTTTAACGCTCAGGATCCTGTCGCCAGAGAGGGATGGGCGATCCCGGCGGCGACGGATATTGCCTTTGCCCTCGGCGTGCTGGCGCTGTTAGGCAGCCGCGTCCCGACGGCGCTGAAGATTTTCCTGATGGCGCTGGCGATTATTGATGACCTTGGGGCTATCGTGATTATCGCGCTGTTTTATACCCACGACCTGTCAATGCTCTCGCTGGGCGTGGCGGCGGCGGCGATTGCGGTGCTGGTGGTTCTGAATCTGAGCGGCGTGCGACGCACCGGGATCTATATTCTGGTCGGTGCGGTGCTGTGGACCGCGGTGCTGAAGTCCGGCGTTCACGCGACGCTTGCCGGGGTCATCGTCGGCTTTATGATCCCGCTCCAGGAGAAGCAGGGTCAGTCACCGGCTAAAGTGCTTGAGCATGTCCTGCATCCGTGGGTGGCGTTTATGATCCTGCCGCTGTTTGCCTTCGCCAACGCGGGCGTCTCGCTGCGGGGGGTTACGCTTGATGGACTGACGTCGCTGCTGCCCCTGGGTATCATGGCCGGCCTGTTTATCGGTAAGCCGCTGGGGATCAGCCTGTTCTGCTGGCTGGCCCTGAAGCTGAAGTGGGCCTCGCTACCGGAGGGGACCACCTGCCGGCAGATTATGGCGGTGGGCATTCTGTGCGGGATTGGCTTTACGATGTCGATTTTTATTGCCACGCTGGCCTTCGGCAATGTCGATCCCGCGTTAATTAACTGGGCCAAGCTTGGCATCTTAATTGGATCGGTGGTATCAGCTGTTACCGGCTACCTCATACTGCGTCAGCGCGTAACGGATACTCGCCTCGCGGTATAACCTTTCTGCAGGAGGGCCTGCCAGGCTCTCCTGGACATTATCAGGGAGAGAAGCATGTCACATATCAACTACAACCATCTGTACTACTTCTGGCACGTCTATAAAGAAGGGTCTGTCGTGGGCGCGGCGGAGGCGCTGTTTCTGACGCCGCAAACCATTACCGGGCAGATCAAAGCGCTGGAGGAGCGTCTGCAGGGAAAGTTATTTAAGCGCAAGGGAAGAGGGCTGGAGCCGAGCGAGCTCGGGGAGCTGGTCTTTCGCTACGCCGACCGGATGTTTACCCTGAGCCAGGAGATGCTCGACATCGTCAACTACCGCAAAGAGTCGAATTTGCTGTTTGACGTCGGCGTGGCCGATGCGCTATCGAAACGGCTGGTCAGCGGCGTACTGGATGCCGCCGTTGTCGAAAGCGAGCAGATCCATCTGCGCTGTTTTGAATCCACCCATGAGCTGCTGCTGGAGCAGCTGAGCCAGCATAAGCTCGATATGATTATCTCTGACTGCCCGATCGACTCGACGCAGCAGGAAGGGCTGTTTTCGGTGAAGATTGGCGAGTGCAGCGTCAGCTTCTGGTGCATGAACCCGGCGCCAATGAAGCCGTTCCCGGCCTGTCTTGAAGAGCGACGGCTGCTGATCCCTGGTCGACGCTCGATGCTGGGACGTAAGCTGCTGAACTGGATTAACGTGCAGGGGCTGAAGGTGGAGATCCTCGGCGAGTTTGACGACGCGGCGCTCATGAAAGCCTTCGGCGCCGCGCATAATGCGATTTTTGTCGCGCCGACGCTCTACGCGCATGATTTCTACCATGATGAATCGATTGTCGAAATTGGCCGCATGGATAGCGTGATGGAGGAGTATCACGCCATTTTCGCCGAACGGATGATTCAGCATCCGGCGGTACAGCGCATCTGCAATCGCGATTATTCGTCGCTGTTTACTGAACCCAGATAGCCGGAAAGCGTGGGCTGGCGTGGCTCAGGTCGCGCCAGGACGGGAAAGATGACAGGCATAAAAAAACCCGCTTTCGCGGGTTTTTTCACAAAGCGACAACAAGCAGCGATTAAGCCAGTTTGTTGATCTGAGCGGTCAGGTTAGCCTTATGACGCGCAGCTTTGTTTTTGTGGATCAGACCTTTAGCAGCCTGACGGTCCACGATCGGTTGCATTTCGTTAAATGCTTTTTGTGCAGCAGCTTTGTCGCCAGCTTCGATAGCTGCGTATACTTTCTTGATGAAAGTACGCATCATAGAGCGACGGCTAGCGTTGTGCTTGCGAGCCTTTTCAGACTGAACGGCGCGCTTCTTAGCTGATTTGATATTAGCCAAGGTCCAACTCCCAAATGTGTTCTATATGGACAATTCAAAGGCCGAGGAATATGCCCGTTTAGCCTTCTTTTGTCAATGGATTTGTGCAAATAAGCGCCGTTTAACACCACAGCGCTTCATTACGTAGTGATGGCGCAAGATTCTACCAGCTTGTTGCAGGCGAATACAGCTTTTCCACCATAAAAATCGCCGGGGGCGGGCGGTTTTCCCGCTGACTCGCGCTGAGTGAATGAATTCCTGAGAACTTTCGTTGCCGAGGAGCAATCGCTGGTTAACGTTGACAGTTGTACAAGGTATACTCGGACGATTTTCACTGTTTTGAGCCAGACATGAAGCTGATACGCGGCATACATAATCTCAGTCAGGCCCCGCACGGGTGCGTGCTGACCATTGGCAATTTTGACGGCGTGCATCGTGGGCATCAGGCGCTGCTGCAGCGCTTGCGCGAAGAGGGCCGCCAGCGCGGTTTACCGGTGGTGGTGATGATTTTCGAACCCCAGCCGCTCGAGCTCTTTGCCGCCGATAAAGCCCCGGCGCGGTTGACCCGCCTGCGTGAAAAGCTGAGCTATCTGGCTGAAAGCGGGGTTGACTATGTGCTGTGCGTTCGCTTCGACCGCCGGTTCGCCGCGCTGACGGCGCAGGATTTTATCAGTGAACTGCTGGTGCGCCGCCTGGGCGTGCAGTTCCTTGCCGTCGGTGACGATTTCCGCTTTGGCGCTGGTCGCCAGGGGGATTTCTTGTTATTACAAAAGGCGGGGGCGGAATACGGCTTCGACGTCACCAGCACCCAAACCTTCTGCGAAGGCGGGGTGCGGATCAGCAGCACGGCGGTGCGTCAGGCGCTGGCCGATGACGATCTCCTGCTGGCGGAGACGCTGCTCGGCCATCCGTTTAGCATTTCCGGGCGCGTCGTGCATGGCGACGAACTGGGCCGTACCATAGGTTTTCCGACGGCGAATTTACCGCTGCGTCGTCAGGTTTCCCCGGTTAAAGGGGTCTATGCGGTAGAAGTGACAGGGCTGGGCGACAAGCCGATCGCCGGCGTCGCCAATATTGGCACCCGTCCAACGGTAGCGGGCGTGCGTCAGCAGCTCGAAGTGCATCTGTTGGACGTTGTAATGGACCTCTACGGTCGCCATATCAATGTAGTACTGCGTAAAAAGATACGTAATGAGCAGCGGTTTGCGTCGCTCGACGAGCTGAAGGCGCAAATCGCACGTGATGAGTTAACGGCCCGCGAATTATTTGGGCTGACCAGCCAGGCCTGAGCCACTGGTGTTTATCAAACCGAAATACGGAACCGAGAATCTGATGAGTGACTATAAATCGACCCTGAATTTGCCGGAAACAGGGTTCCCTATGCGTGGCGACCTCGCCAAACGCGAACCGGGAATGCTGGCGCGTTGGACCGATGATGACCTGTACGGCATCATTCGTGCAGCCAAAAAAGGCAAAAAAACCTTCATTCTGCATGATGGCCCTCCTTATGCGAATGGCAGTATTCATATTGGTCACTCGGTTAACAAGATTCTGAAAGACATTATCGTTAAGTCCAAAGGACTGACGGGCTATGACTCGCCTTACGTTCCGGGCTGGGACTGCCACGGTCTGCCGATCGAGCTGAAAGTAGAGCAGGAATACGGCAAGCCGGGCGAGAAGTTCACCGCCGCAGAATTCCGCGCCAAGTGCCGCGAATATGCCGCTCTGCAGATCGAGGGTCAGCGTAAAGATTTCATCCGTCTCGGCGTGCTGGGCGACTGGTCGCATCCGTATCTGACCATGGACTTCAAAACCGAAGCCAACATCATTCGCGCGCTGGGTAAAATCATCGGCAACGGTCACCTGCATAAAGGCGCCAAGCCGGTGCACTGGTGCGTAGACTGCCGTTCCGCGCTGGCGGAAGCGGAAGTGGAGTATTACGACAAGACTTCTCCATCCATCGACGTGGCGTTCCACGCGGTAGATAAAGCCGCGGTGCTGGCGAAATTCGGCGTCGCCGACGTCAACGGCCCGGTGTCGCTGGTTATCTGGACCACCACCCCGTGGACCCTGCCGGCTAACCGCGCCATCTCCCTGTCGCCAGAGTTCGACTATGCGCTGGTGCAGGTGGACGGCCAGGCGCTGATCCTGGCGAAAGACCTCGTTGAGAGCGTGATGAAGCGCGTTGGCGCGGCCGATTACACCATCCTGGCGGCGGTGAACGGCGCCGAGCTTGAACTGATGCGTTTCCAGCATCCGTTCCTCGATTTCGACGTGCCGGCGATCCTTGGCGACCACGTGACGCTGGATGCCGGTACCGGTGCGGTGCATACCGCCGGCGGCCACGGTCCGGACGACTACACGATCAGCCAGAAATACGGTCTGGAAATCGCTAACCCGGTTGGCCCGGACGGGGCTTATCTGCCAGGCACCTATCCGTCTCTGGACGGTATCAACGTCTTCAAAGCCAACGATATCATCGTTGAGATGCTGCGTGAGCGCGGCGCGCTGCTGCATGTGGAAAAAATGCAGCACAGCTATCCGTGCTGCTGGCGCCACAAGTCGCCAATCATCTTCCGCGCCACTCCGCAGTGGTTCGTGAGCATGGATCAGAAAGGTCTGCGCGCGCAGTCGCTGAAAGAGATCAAAGGCGTGCAGTGGATCCCGGACTGGGGCCAGGCGCGTATCGAATCGATGGTCGCCAACCGTCCTGACTGGTGCATCTCCCGTCAGCGTACCTGGGGCGTGCCGATGTCGCTGTTCGTGCATAAAGAAACCCACGAACTGCACCCGCGTACCCTTGAGCTGATGGAAGAAGTCGCGAAGCGTGTTGAAGTCGACGGCATCCAGGCGTGGTGGGATCTCGATTCCCGCGACATCCTTGGCGATGACGCTGACAGCTACGAGAAAGTGCCGGATACCCTCGACGTCTGGTTTGACTCCGGGTCGACCCACTCTTCTGTGGTTGACGTGCGTCCGGAATTCGCCGGTCACGCCGCCGATATGTATCTGGAAGGCTCCGACCAGCATCGCGGCTGGTTCATGTCCTCTCTGATGATTTCCACGGCGATGAAAGGCAAAGCGCCATATCGTCAGGTACTGACCCACGGCTTCACCGTCGATGGTCAGGGCCGCAAAATGTCCAAGTCTATCGGCAACACTGTTAGCCCGCAGGACGTGATGAACAAGCTGGGCGCCGATATCCTGCGCCTGTGGGTGGCTTCCACCGACTACACTGGCGAAATGGCGGTCTCTGACGAGATCCTCAAACGCGCCGCGGACAGCTATCGTCGTATCCGTAACACCGCGCGCTTCCTGCTGGCCAACCTGAACGGTTTCGATCCGGCAAAAGACATGGTCAAACCGGAAGAGATGGTGGTGCTGGATCGCTGGGCGGTCGGCTGCGCGCAGGCGGCACAGGAAGATATCCTGAAAGCCTACGAATCCTACGACTTCCACGAAGTGGTGCAGCGCCTGATGCGCTTTTGCTCCATTGAGATGGGCTCGTTCTACCTCGACATCATCAAAGACCGTCAGTACACCGCCAGGGCGGACAGCGTGGCGCGTCGCAGTTGCCAGACCGCGCTGTTCCACATCGTGGAAGCGCTGGTGCGCTGGATGGCGCCGATCATGTCCTTCACCGCGGACGAAATCTGGGGTTACCTGCCGGGTGAGCGTGAGAAATACGTCTTTACCGGCGAATGGTATCAAGGTCTCTTCGGTCTGGCCGACAACGAAGCGATGAATGACGGCTTCTGGGATGAGCTGCTGAAAGTCCGTGGCGAAGTCAACAAAGTGATTGAACAGGCGCGTGCGGATAAGAAAGTCGGCGGCTCGCTGGAAGCCTCGGTGACGCTGTATGCTGATGCCGATCTGGCCGCTAAGCTCAACGCGCTGGGCGATGAATTGCGATTTGTCCTGTTGACCTCCGGGGCGAACGTCGCAGACTATGCGAGCGCGCCTGCTGATGCCCAGCAGAGCGAACTGCTCAAAGGACTGAAAGTCGCATTGAGCAAAGCTGAAGGTGAGAAATGCCCGCGCTGCTGGCATTACACCACCGATATCGGCAAGGTGGCGGAACACGCGGAAATCTGCGGACGCTGTGTGAGCAACGTCGCCGGTGACGGCGAGCAACGTAAATTCGCCTGATGAGTAAATCGATCTGTTCAACGGGGCTACGCTGGCTGTGGATGGTCGTAGCCGTGCTGATTATCGATCTGGGCAGCAAATTCCTGATCCTCCAGAACTTCGCTCTGGGGGAGACGGTGCCGCTGTTCCCGTCGCTTAATCTGCATTATGCCCGCAACTATGGCGCGGCCTTTAGCTTCCTCGCCGACAGCGGCGGCTGGCAGCGCTGGTTCTTTTCCGGGATCGCCATCGGCATTTGCGTGGTGCTGACGGTGCTGATGTACCGTTCGAAGGCGACGCAAAAGCTGAACAATATTGCCTACGCCCTGATTATCGGCGGCGCGCTGGGCAACTTGTTCGATCGCCTGTGGCACGGCTTTGTGGTCGATATGATCGACTTCTACGTCGGCGACTGGCACTTCGCCACTTTCAACCTCGCCGATAGCGCTATCTGCATCGGCGCGGCGATGATTGTGCTGGAAGGCTTCCTGCCGAAACCGACCGCAAAAGAGCAGGCGTAAATGTTAATGCCGGGTGGCGCCACGCCAGCCCGGCCTACAGAATGTGTGGTCTCCCGTCGCCCGGTAAGCGTAGCGTCTCCGGGCACCAGGTGACCGAAAACAAGCGAGCAATTTGCATGTCTAAATCCGTACAGAGCAACAGCGCGGTTCTCGTTCACTTCACGCTGAAGCTGGACGATGGATCCACCGCCGAGTCCACCCGTAACAATGGCAAACCGGCGCTGTTTCGCCTCGGCGACACCTCCCTGTCTGAGGGGCTGGAGCAACAGCTTCTTGGTCTGAAAGAGGGCGAGAAAAAGGCCTTTTCGCTGGAGCCTGACGCCGCATTTGGCGTCCCGAGCCCGGACCTGATTCAGTATTTCTCTCGCCGCGAGTTTATCGACGCCGGCGAGCCGGAGATCGGCGCGATTATGCTCTTTACCGCAATGGATGGCAGCGAAATGCCTGGCGTGATCCGTGAAGTGAACGGCGATTCCATCACCGTCGACTTCAACCATCCGCTGGCCGGGCGCACCGTTCATTTTGATATTGAAGTGCTGGAGATCGATCCGGCGCTGGAGGATTAACATGCAGATCCTGTTGGCTAACCCGCGCGGCTTTTGCGCTGGCGTTGACCGCGCTATCAGCATTGTAGAAAACGCGCTGACGCTGTACGGCGCGCCGATCTATGTTCGTCATGAAGTGGTGCATAACCGCTATGTGGTGGATAGCCTGCGCAAGCGCGGCGCCATTTTTATCGAACAGATCAGCGAAGTACCGGATGGCGCGATCCTGATCTTCTCCGCTCACGGCGTATCGCAGGCGGTACGGAATGAAGCGAAGAGCCGCGATCTGACGGTGTTCGACGCCACCTGTCCGCTGGTGACGAAAGTGCATATGGAAGTCGCCCGCGCCAGCCGCCGTGGCGAAGAGTCGATTCTGATCGGCCATGCCGGACACCCGGAAGTCGAAGGCACGATGGGGCAGTACAATAACCCGCAAGGGGGCATGTACCTGGTCGAGTCGCCGGAAGACGTTCTCAAGCTGGAAGTCAAAAACGACGCCCGGCTGTCGTTTATGACCCAGACCACCCTCTCGGTGGATGATACCTCGGATGTGATTGACGCGCTGCGCGCGCGTTTCCCGAAAATCGTCGGCCCGCGCAAAGACGACATTTGCTATGCCACCACTAACCGTCAGGAAGCGGTGCGCGCGCTGGCGGAGCAGGCTGACGTGGTGCTGGTGGTTGGTTCGAAAAACTCCTCCAACTCAAACCGTCTCGCCGAACTGGCGCAGCGGATGGGTAAGGCGGCTTACCTGATTGACGATGCCTCCGATATTCAGGAAGCGTGGGTCAAGGACGCGGCCTGCGTCGGCGTGACGGCGGGCGCGTCGGCGCCGGATATTCTGGTGCAGAACGTCATTACCCGCCTGCAGGAGCTGGGCGGCGGCGAAGCCGTACCGCTGGAAGGCCGGGAAGAGAATATCGTCTTTGAAGTGCCGAAAGAGCTGCGTGTGGATGTCCGTGAAGTAGAGTAAGTTCTTTCCGTCAGCAGTATGAGAAGATGCCAGACTTAACGTCTGGCATTTTTTTTAGGGAGAAACCATGCGCTTACCGATCATTCTTGATACAGACCCGGGCATCGACGATGCTGCCGCTATTGCCGCGGCGCTGTTCGCCCCTGAGCTGGATCTGCAGCTGATGACCACCGTGGCGGGCAATGTCTCGGTGGAGAAGACGACCCGTAACGCGCTGCAGCTGCTGCACTTCTGGCATGCCGATGTGCCGCTGGCGCAGGGCGCCTCGATGCCGCTGGTGCGTCCTCTGCGCGATGCCGCCTCGGTGCATGGCGAATCCGGTATGGAAGGGTATGACTTTGTTGAGCATCACCGGCAGCCGCTGGCGAAGCCGGCCTTCCAGGCGATCCGCGATGCGCTGATGCATGCTGCCGAGCCGATCACTCTGGTGGCGATTGGCCCATTGACCAATATTGCGCTGCTGCTGACCCAGTATCCGGAATGCGTGTTCAACATTCGCCGGCTGGTGATCATGGGCGGCTCGGCGGGCCGGGGCAACTTTACGCCGAATGCCGAATTCAATATTGCCATCGATCCGGAAGCCGCCGCGAAAGTCTTCCACAGCGGGCTGGAGATTATCATGTGCGGGCTGGACGTCACCAATCGGGCGCTGCTGACGGCGGATTATCTGGCGACCCTGCCGACGCTGAATCAGACCGGTAAAATGCTCCATGCGCTGTTTAGCCACTATCGCAGCGGCAGCATGAGTAGTGGTCTGAGAATGCACGATCTCTGCGCTATCGCATGGCTGGTCCGCCCGGAACTGTTCACCCTACAGCCGTGTTTTGTGGCGGTGGAGACGCAGGGAACCTGGACCGCCGGCGCCACGGTGGTGGATATCGAAGGGCGACTGGGCCAGCCGGCCAATGCCCAGGTGGCGCTGGATATCGATGTCGACGGGTTTCAGCGCTGGGCGGCGGAGGTGATCGCCCTGGCGCCGTGATACTCACCCAATCTTCAAGGAGAGAAGTGATGACCTATGGACAGGCGTATTTAAGCGGCTGGAAAGAGACCTTTAATTTTAGCGGCCGGGCCAGCCGACAGCAGTTCTGGACGTTTTTTCTTATCAATCTACTGATCGCCAGCGCGCCGCTGGCCGTCTGGTGGCTGGCAACCAGCTTTAACCCTCAATACGGCATCCTCAGTTTTGTTGTTATTCCCTTTGCTGCGCTGTGGTTGCTGCTGATGACTCTCCCTCTGCTGGCGATCGGCTGCCGGCGGATGCATGATATCGGCCGCTCCGGGCTCTGGTTCGTGCTGGGGGTTATCATTCCGTGGTTTGCGGTTATTTCGCTGGCGCTATGCTGCCTGCGTTCAGCGCCGGCACCGTCTCGCTGAGATAATCAATCATCGCCCGCATTCTGGCGGGCATATGCTTATCTCCCGCCCAGAGCAGCCACAGATCGCCGGAGTAGCTGCTGATAAATTCCCATTCGGGCAGCACCTGCACGATATCGCCATTCGCCAGCGCCTCGCGGGCGGTGAACAGCGGCAGGCTGCCGATCCCTAAATGCTGCCTGACCGCGTCGAGGCGCACGGCGGTATGGTTGGCGGCGTACCGCCCGTATGTTTGCACCGTTTCGGTTTTCCCTTCCCGACGGAACTTCCAGCGCGCGTCGGCGGGCGTTTCGCCAAGGCTGATGCAGCTGTGCGCGCGCAGTTCCTGCGGCGTGCGCGGCATACCGTGGCGCTGTAAATAGACCTCAGTGGCGCAGATAACGTGCGTGACTGGCATCAACGGTTTGCCATGCAGACCGGGCGAGGGGGTATCGGTGATGCGTAACGCCAGATCGATACCGTCATCGATAAAATCCAGAGGGCGATCTTCCAGCCGCAGGCAGACGTCAACCTGCGGGTAACGCTGAAAAAACGCCATCATCAGCGGATGGATCACGAAGCGGCCGACGGCTTTCGGTACGCTGAGCGTCAGCTTTCCCTGGGCGACCGTTTGGCGACTGCCGGCGGAATCCATCGCCTGTCGCGCCGCTTCCAGCATCTGCTGGGCATGCTGATACACCGTTTCCCCGGCATCGCTCAGACGCAGCTTGCGGGTGGTACGCTGCAGCAGTTTGCAGCCCATCTCTCGCTCCAGCCGCGACACGCTGCGGCTAACGGCGGAAGGGGTAATGCCGCTCTGGCGGGCGACGGCGGAGAAGCTGCCCTGGTCGACGATCTGGACGAAAAGGGCAAGGTCGGGCAGGAGGCTGAGATTCATTTGTGCTCCCGGAGCAAGAGTGCATTGGCTGGTGATAGGATTATCGCTGTCGGTATTAATAATATACTGGGCGGACAGAGAGGAGAATCACTATGACTGAACGGGTTTATTACACCAGCGACGCTACCGATGGGCGCGCCCAGATCATCGCCTGCACTGCGGAAGCGGATGGCCGCTACGCCATCGAACTGGATCGGACGCTGTTTCACCCGCAAGGGGGCGGTCAACCGGCGGATCGCGGCTGGATAGCTGGTCAGGCCGTTGAGACGGTTATTGTGCGTGGCGACAGCGTGCTGCATATTCTGTCGCAACCGCTTCCCCTCGGTGAAGTGGAGATGAGAATAGATGCCTCCGCGAGACAACTGCATGCCCGCCTGCATTCCGCCGGCCACCTGCTTGGCCTGGCGGGCGAACAGCTTGGCTGGCAACCGGTGAAAGCGCACCACTGGCCTGGCGAGGGGCGGATCGCTTTCACCGGCGGGAACCACGCCGTGATACCCGACGCCAGCGCGCTGTTGAGCCAGGTGAAGGCATGGCAGGCGCAGGACCTCCCGCGTCAGGTGATCTTCGCTGAGGGTTTGCGCATGGTGGGGTTTGGCGAACTGCCCGCCTATCCCTGCGGTGGCACACATGTCGCCCGCCTGGCGGAGCTGGGCGACATTCTTATCAGTCAGATTAAGATGAAGAAGGGGCAGCTGGTGGTCAGCTATTCCCTGGCGTAAACGTTTCAGACCTGCTCAGGGGAGGTCTGTTTGCCGCGATAAATACGCTCCGGTCGACCAACCTTGCCGTAGCTAATTTCCGCTTCCAGAAAGTCGTTCTTCACCCCTTGTTCCAGATAACGGCGGGCGGTGGTTTTGCTGCTGCCAAGGATACGCGCCAGCGAGTCGGCGGTATGCACCACCCCCGTGTCGGCAAACAGCTGGAGTACGCGCTGAAAGGTGCTTTCATCGATCCCGCGTAGCGGTGCGCTGGCCGGTTCCGTCTGTTCCCGAGCCTGAATATTAAACAGCGCATCGACGTGGATCTGGCTGGCCTGTTCGCTGGAACGCAGCGAGCTGCGATAGCGAGCGAAGCGCTCCAGGGTGTGCTGCAGGCGCTGATAGTGCACCGGCTTAATCAGATAGTCGAACACCCCCAGGCGCAGTGCTTCGCTGATGGTATCCATATGATTATCAGCGGTAATAAAGATAATCCGCCCCTTGTAATGGGTGCTGACCGCATGGCGGATCAGGTCGATACCTTTGCCGTCAGGTAAGAAATTATCCAGCAGGATCAGCTGCGGTTGATACAGTCTGAGTTGTTTCCTGGCGCTCTCGAGTTTATCCGCAATGCCAATGACGTCGAACTGGGGAAACTGTTTGATGTTATCCACCAGGATCTCCGCCAGCATAGGTTCGTCTTCAACGATAAGAGTGGTGATGCTATCCATGATGTTCATCTCGGGTCAGGGGAATATAAAGAGTAAAGATGGTGCCAAAAGGTATGTTATTTTCGACGACGATGCTGCCGCCTGCCTGTTCCACGTAGCTGCGAACCAGCCAGAGTCCGATGCCATGATCTTTGCTGACGCTGCTGGTGACGCCGCGCTCGAAGATCCGATCGCGCAGCGTCTCGTCAATGCCGCATCCCTGATCGGCGACCTCGATAATCACCTCGTGGCCGTCACTGTTGATCAGGCACTCTATCTGCCTTGAGCCCTGCGGCTGTTGCAGGCTGGCATTGTAGGCGTTATCAAGCAGATTCCCCACGATCGAGATCCATTCGTTGTGAGAAAGGGCGGTGGGTAATCTGTCGACGAAGCAGGCTGGATCGAAAATCAGCTCAAGTCCAAGCTCTTTGGCCCGGTAATATTTGCCGATCAACAGCCCGGCCAGGTGGTTGTCCTGGAAATTACGCGCGATAAAATCGATGACCTTCTGGTGACTTTCCGACTGCTGTTGGATCAGATCCAGCGCATGATCGTAGCGTTTAAGAAACAGCAGGCCGGCGATGGTGGAGATCAGATTGCGATGCTCATGCTGCACGGCGCGCAGGTTATCGGCATATTGTTGTACCTGGCTAAGCTGCAGGCTGAGGGTGTTGATATCGTCTTTACTACGAAAGCTGATCACCCAGCCCTGTGGCTCATTATTTAAGATCACCGCCATCCGGCTGGCGATCACTTTGATCTGATTGAAGGTGACGATCTCGTCTTTTTTATTGGTCTGCGGCGCATCGTAGAAGAAAGCCTCCTGCGAAATCACGCTGCTGATCCCTTTACCGATAAGCGTCGTTTCCGGTTGGCTCAGGTTGAGCAGCCGGCGGGCAGTCTGATTAATCGCGGTGATCTTGTAACGGGAGTCGATGGCGATAAGCCCTTCGAACACGGATTCAAACAATACGCTTTGCTGGATCAACAGCTGCGACAGCTGTTGGGGTTCCATATTCAGCATCTGCTTTTTGATATGCAACGAGAAGCGGCGGGCGCAGTAGAGCAGGAGCAGTAACATGATCGCCATCGGGATCAGCAGCGAGCTTATCTGCAGGCTGAGCCAGTTCTCTAACTGTTCAATGGTATAGCCTACCGACACAATGCCGATCACCTTGCCGGTCTCGTCCTGAATCGGTGATTTACCGCGCAGCGAGGAGCCCAGCGAGCCTTTGCGCACTGACACGTAGCTTTTCGCGTTTAATAGTGCTTCATCGCTATCGCCGCCCTCCATCGATTTGCCGATTTCATCAGGGTTGACGTGATAGAGGCGCTGGCCGCTAGCATCACCGACGGTGATATAGGTGGCGTCGGAGAACGAACGCATGGGGTCGATAAGCGCTTTGATTCTGGCGAGGTCGCGTTTCTGAACCGCCTCGACCAGCTCCGGCATCGCCGAAATCTGCATTGCCTGAATCAGCGCCCGCTGCCCGACCTGGTAATGCAGACGCTCTTCGGTGATGTCTGTCAGATACCATGACATCGCCAGCATAACGATCGTCGAGGTGAATAAGATCAGCAGGAAGATGCGATTCTGAAACGATCGCCTGGCAAACCAGTGGGTGATTTTTCGGGTATACATAGCGCCAATAGACATTAAATGATTAGTTTCCCCGTTTCGCGGCCCGAGAACCCGCAGATGGCGCACAGAACCGCTAATTTCAGAAAAGTGATCGATGGCAAAGGGGCGTTGTTAATCCTGACCCGGAGGCGGGGCAACAGCCACGCCTCCGGGGAGGACGCCGGCCTACATCGCCAGCACGTACTTGAGCATCACCCCGGCGGCGATCGCCGAGCCGATCACCCCCGCCACGTTCGGGCCCATCGCGTGCATCAGCAGGAAGTTCTGCCCGTCCGCTTCCAGACCCACCTTGTTCGACACCCTTGCCGCCATCGGCACCGCCGACACCCCGGCTGAACCGATCAGCGGGTTGATCGGGTTCTTACTGAACCTGTTCAGCAGCTTCGCCATCAGCACCCCCGCGGCGGTCCCCACGCAGAAGGCGATCACCCCCAGCAGCAGGATCCCCAGGGTCTGCGGCTGCAGGAACTTGTCCGCCACCAGCTTGGCCCCCACCGACAGCCCGAGGAAGATGGTCACGATGTTGATCAGCGCGTTCTGCACCGTATCGCTCAGCCGCTCCACCACCCCGCTCTCGCGCATCAGGTTGCCGAAGCAGAACATCCCCAGCAGCGGCGCGGCGTCCGGCAGCAGGAGCGCCACCAGCAGCAACAGTACCGCCGGGAAGAGGATCTTCTCCCGCTTACTCACCGTGCGCAGCTGCACCATGCGGATCTTCCGCTCCTTATCCGTGGTCAGCGCCTTCATGATCGGCGGCTGGATCAGCGGCACCAGCGCCATGTAGGAGTAGGCGGCCACCGCGATGGCCCCCAGCAGCTCCGGCGCCAGCTTGCCCGACAGGTAAATCGCCGTCGGGCCGTCGGCGCCGCCGATGATGCCGATGGCCGCCGCCTGCGGCAGGGTGAACGAAATCAGGCCGAA